>CAYSNO010000061.1:0-1578 GCA_964432455.1 uncultured Candidatus Saccharibacteria bacterium | reverse complement strand
GCTTGGCATCAGCGGTTACTACTTGTGGCAAGGCAACCTCGTCATTGGTCTCGGGAGTCTCGTCGCCACCCTCACTGCCCCGCTGGTGAACGCACTACCGTTGTATACCGCCCTCATCAATGGTCGGCACGATCACAAAAACTACAGCATTGTGGGTATCCTCATCAATGTAGTACCAGTGCTCACCTCACTCGTCACGCTCTATTTCACGACCGCTATTCTCACCCTCTTTGCCGTCTATATGGTCAGTCAGGTCGTCCTCCATATTGTCCTCTACTACGCGGTCGTATACCACTACCAACCAAATGACAAGCGTGATCATCACTCAACCAGTTACGGCAAACATTTGAGCCTTATGAATATTCTTGGTGGTATCTCCTATCAACTTGATAAGGTAGTCGTGTGGCACGTTCTTGGTCCAGTACAGCTAGCCGTCTACAGTATCGCCATTGCGCCGGCCCAACAGCTCCGCTACCTTAACAAGATCCTCACCACGATTACCCTGCCCCGTTTTAGCCAGCGCTCACTCTCACACCTCCAAGCGACCATGATTCCAAAACTGCTCGCCCTGCTGTTTGTCTCTGCCGGGATTGTCCTTGGCTATGTTCTTATTGCACCCTATCTCTTTACCTACTTTGTGCCGACCTACACCGAAGCCATTATCTACTCACAGGTGTTCGCCTTTTTGATACTCTTCTTCCCCGCCGGCCTCCTCCAAGAAGCCATCAAAGCACATGCCGATACAAAAGCCCTCTACATCATTCAAACGGTGATTCCCGGTCTCAAGATCATCCTCCTCCTCGTCCTTACCCCACTCTTTGGTATCTTCGGCGTACTGGCGGCCATGTTCATCTGCGAGCTTACACGCCTTGTGATTGTACTCTGGTATTTTTATCGGCCACTAGGCGGCACCGGTATAGAAGCGGAGCAAGTGGCCTGAACCTGGTAGTACCACAAAGAGAAACCAGAGGACGTGCTTAAAAGACCAATCAAAGCGTACCGCCTGCAAAGCATACTGAATCGCTTGCCGCTTTTGTCCTTGTAAGAGCAGTCCGATTGAAACACCGTAAGACAATGCTCCGAACCGGTATGGTGCATGGATAAGCAAATCAGTTTGAAAATCTTGTAAGTACTGTACTAAATATGGGACTCGTGCAACCGAACGGTCTGGTTTAAATATCTTTCGATCTAAGGTCAACGAAACGCCATCGGACTCGAGATATAAATCACCAAGTTCTTCTGCCAGATGATACCAGGTTGTTTGTCTGGCCAAATAGCCATTAACGATAAAATCAATGTTGCGCGCCGGATATCGTACCCCTGCAAAAAACTCTCGCTTCACGATGCGGACTTTTTCATTGTTGGGCACATACTTCGAAATAATTTGTCCGAGAGTGAGTACGCCTTCATCACGTTTTTGGTAAGCTATTTCCTTGCCAGCCAATAACTGTCGACAAGGAGCTGAAACTACCCCAACCTCACGGTGTTTTGAAAAAGCGACAAGAGCCGTCGCTACGGCATGCGGATACAAGACGTCATCACTATCCCACACCATAATGTAGTCACCTGATGCTTCAT
>CAYSNO010000060.1:0-1592 GCA_964432455.1 uncultured Candidatus Saccharibacteria bacterium | reverse complement strand
AGGCAAGTATTGCGAACACTATCAAAGAATACAAAGAGCAACAAACACTCGAAGCCCGCTTCGTAAAAGCCCTGGATAAAATCGAACCAATCTTTTACTTTCTTAATCCAAATGGGAAGCGGGTGTTTGAAGTCAGTCCCGCTACCAAGGAGCAACACTGTCGAATCAAAGAACCGTATATTAAAGATTTCCCATACATGAGTCGCTTTCACTACGTCACTTTAAAAATATTTGAGGGGAAGGGTTATTTTTTACCATCAGACTGATGAATTAGACCTTGTGCGATGTGCTAGACTAGAAGTATGGCAATTGGTGGTACACTCGATTTTTCGATCAAGACACACGTGTTTGAGGGACCACTCGAACTCCTCATTGAGCTGTGTGAGAAGCGAAAGCTTCTGATAAACGATATCTCCTTGGCGGAAGTCACCGACGAGTATATTCGTCGCGTCAGTGAGATGCAGGAGAAGTCACTCCCGAACACTGCCCAGTTTATTGGACTGGCGGCTACACTTCTCCTCATCAAATCAAAGTCCTTGCTGCCGGTCCTTGAGCTCACCAAGGAAGAGGAGGCAACTATCGATGATCTTGAAGAGCGTCTACGGCAATATCAGATTTATCGTGATGCGGGGCAGGTGCTTGCCACCCAGTTCGGGAAGCAGATCATGTATAGCCGACGCTTTGTGGCTCCCAAAAATCCGCTTTTTATTCCGGATACCTGGTGCACAATTGGGGAACTCCATACCGCTATGTGGAATGTCCTCCAAAATCTCCCAAAGAAAGAGATTAAGCCAAAGGTCCAAGTCAAAGCCTCGATTAGTCTCGAAGACATGATGGCAAGCCTGCAACGTCGGATTGAAACCCAGCTAAAAGCCAAGTTCTCCGATATCCGCAAAGAAGCGACCGAACACAAGACGGTGATTGTGGGATTTTTGGCGATTCTTGAACTCGTAAAGCAGGGGAATGTCCTCGTGAAGCAACTCGGACGGTTTGATGATATTGAAATTGAACTCGAAAAGGAGGGGACCCCACGGTATTACTAAAATTACAACACACTTTTCTCAAGTACGAGGCGAGACCTCGAACTTGAAGGTAATACACGAAAACAAGTAAAAAAGAAAAGGGCCTGCGCAGGTTGGATTGCTCCAACAACTTACGCAGGCCCCGCAATCAGCAGACGACGTCCGAAACGTCGCGCTGAGAATGAACTTTCATCAGCACCTCCCTGATTCACGGCCGGTTCGCGAACAAATTTAGTCCCGGCTGTTTCTGAAACCCGAAGCATGTGAGCCTTGTCAGCAGCTCAGCGCCTCAAGTGACGGCCAGACCGCGCTCGGCAACCGCAGGTGTCTCAGAGAGACAGCCTCCTGCCAGGTCGCCAGCGCCGGCCCGCCGAGGGTCAGGTGGTCTCGGCCACGGCGCCCAGGTCGATCATGCACTTGGTTTCAACGGCCGAAGCCAGCAGATGGCCGAAGCCACCGGAATCGAACTTCATGGAACAGTCCTCCATCTAACCAACGAAGCGGAATTGCTCGTTGGTATGTACTACAATAGCATACTTGTTGAATAAAGTCAAGCTAGGCCAAATGATA
>CAYSNO010000059.1:0-1601 GCA_964432455.1 uncultured Candidatus Saccharibacteria bacterium | reverse complement strand
TGAGATTATCACGTTCCCATCTCCTGGTACCTACCGAGTCGATGTGCTCGGGACCCATCCTTCGTTTCGCTTAAATTACAGCTTGTCTGGTTTGTCTGACGCCGATAAGTTGCTGACGGTGGAGCAGTGGGGAGATAATGTTTGGGCAGGCTTAGCCTATTCTTTCAGAGTTGCTACGAACATGACGATAAATGCTTCTGATGTGCCTGATCTCTCGGTTGCAACTGATATGACTGGTATGTTTGGTGGAGCCACCAGCTTTAATCAGAACATTAACAACTGGGACGTATCAAATATCACTGATATGAACGGTCTCTTCAGTGGTGCTACCGCCTTCAATCAACCCTTAAATAGTTGGGATGTCTCGAATGTCACCAATATGCGAAGTACTTTTGCGTTTACTGATGCATTTAACCAAGATATTGGAGCGTGGGATGTCTCGAATGTCACCAATATGCAAGAAATGTTTCGGGATACAGCGGCTTTTAACCAACCACTCGACGGCTGGAACGTTGCTAGTGTCACTAATATGACACGGATGTTTTGGGGGGCTACCGCCTTCAATCAACCCTTAAATAGTTGGGATGTCTCGAATGTATCCCTATTTGGCGGGGTCGCCCCGTACCCTGAAGGAATGTTTTCCGATGCTACCGCCTTCAATCAATCGCTCAGTAATTGGAATATTACCAGTGCTTCAAATTTGCGGAATTTCTTCTCGGGCGCTACCAGTTTTAACCAAGATATTTCATCCTGGGATGTGTCAAATGTTTCTGATTTTCGCGAGATGTTTTTTGGCGCCACCGCTTTTGACCAGGATCTTGGAGGGTGGCAGATACAAGATGCTGCTCTTCTGACTAATGTACTTCGCGATTCCGGTTTGACCCCACAAAACTACGCTGACACACTTATTGCTTGGTCAGCTTTAAGTCCGGCGGCTACGAGTATTGATCTTGGTATCATATCTACGACGTATTGCGATACGGCGGAGGCAGCTCGCACCATCCTCACCGATACCTATGGGTGGTCAATCACCGACCTTGGACCCGAGGTTTGTGTACCAGCAGAAGAACCAACACCAGAAGTCACTCCTCCTGCAGCAAACGGTGGCACCGGCACCAAAGTCGGTCTCCGCCAAAAGCGCCTCGATGACCTCAAAGCCGCCATGTCTTCAAGTACCGCACCAGTGAGTGAAAAGCTCACGAACTTTGTAACATCACTCAAAAAGTTCCTCAGCTATCTTACAACGCATGAAGAGGAGATCAAGAACCTCTCGCCAGAGGATTCCAAAGCGGTGATTACGGTCTTACGGGACGCTATATTAGAACTCCTGAAGTGGCTTCCGGGTGTTTAGTACCTGCCAAAAATCCCTCAGACTTTGTTGCCCTTCGCTCAGAAACACTCATCGTATATTTAATACGCCTCGCATTTCCTCACTCGGGTGCCTAGTCTGACGGCTTTTTGATCAGGTCCCTCAGAAATTCGCTATATTTTGCAGTAAAGAAGTGTATATAACGGCCGTTTTGGCACTGCTTTCTCCGGTATACTGGGGGTATGTACAACGAAGAGGATACACCTCGCCGTTTTTACGCGATTTCGTTTGA
>CAYSNO010000058.1:0-1723 GCA_964432455.1 uncultured Candidatus Saccharibacteria bacterium | reverse complement strand
AACGCGATGTAAAGCGTGGTGACAAGCCCGCAATTGCAGAGCAGGCCGCACTCATTCCCGTTCGCCAAGCGCTTGAATCAGGAAAACTTGCGTCATCCGTTCCCTTGACCGATGAGGAAAAGAAAATAGTAAAAACACTCCATCTCCTCACGATGAAGCCGTTTTTGTATATCTGTACCAAGAAGCATGGTGGCATGAACCTCGATGACCAGAGTGCTGAACGCTGGCATGCACTCCTCGACTTCTTTGATGTCACTGGTGCTGAGTACGTGGTCGTCGACGCTGGGATGGAGCATGAACTGCGCGACCTCGCCGAAGATGAGAAGATGGACTTCCGCCGCGAGTATGGTGCACAGGATAGTGGTATCGGTACCCTCATTCGCGCCTGCTACACCCGACTTGGTCTTATGTCCTACTTTACCACCGGGGAGAAGGAGACTCGTGCCTGGACCGTGCCAATTGGTAGTACTGGACCAAAGGCCGCTGCCGCTATTCATACCGACTTTGAAAAGAAGTATATCCGAGCGCAGGTCGTGACCTTCGCAGACCTAGTCGAGTGTGGCTCAATCGCCAAAGCCCGCGAAGCCGGCAAGCTCCGCGCCGAAGGTAAGGAATACATCGTGCAAGACGGCGACGTGATTGAATTTCTGATCTAGCTACCGCCACAAAGAAGTACCTTTTGTAACAACAAAAAGTGTCAGACCAAAAACTTACTATCATATATGATAGTAAGTTTTTGTTATTATTTTGACGTTTTTAACTAAGGTCGCTCGGGGGATTAGCCCGCTGGACGGGACTGACGACTGTCGGAGACCATTCGGCCTTGATAGTACCATGAGCTTTTTCGTAGTCCGCTAGCTGGTGAGCGAGATATTGCTGCAAGCGCTTCGCGTGTTGGGGAGTGAGTGAATAAATAGAGGCCTGGTTGCCTGAGGAGAGTCCCATCACAAAGAACTCCGGGGTAAAACCGATATTAATACTCTCACAAAATAGCTTTGGGGCTTGTTTCAAATCATCAGGTTTCATATAGACTGAGTATACCGCGATTCACTAGTTCTGTAACCTTTCAATGCAGTTTGAGAAGGTAGGATAAAGCGCCAGAGACGAGGCGTCGAGGAACGAAGACCTGAGGTGTATTAGACATACATTGAAGGTCTGAGTGACGAAGACAACAAAGTCTATGGTGTTTTAGGCTACCTTATCACGAAAAGAGGAGTATAATGAGAAACATATGGAAAACACACCACGTAACGTTGTCTTACAAGTAGGATCTTTAATTGCGCTCTACTTATCAGCTTCATTTTTAATCACCCTCGTTTTTGGTCTTATTAATATTAGCTACCCCAGTGCTACCGATAGCTACTGGGAAATAGAAAGTGCCACCGAAAGTATCCGGATTGGTATTGCGATGCTATTGGTCTCATTTCCAACCTACATCGTCCTTACTCGTCTTATGAATCGGTACCGTCGAACAGAAAAAGGGGCGTTGTATCAAAACATCACCAAGTGGCTCATCTACCTCTCTCTCCTCATCGGTGGAGCCGTACTCCTCGGGACACTCGTGACTACTATTTACACTTTCCTCAATGGGGACTTGACCACTCGCTTCCTGCTTAAAGCTGCGACCGTACTTCTCGTCGTAGGAGCAGCCTTCCATTATTACGTCCTTGATGCCAAAGGTGTCTGGGTGAAAGAAGAAGGGAAGTCCATCATGTTTGGTGTT
>CAYSNO010000057.1:0-1726 GCA_964432455.1 uncultured Candidatus Saccharibacteria bacterium | reverse complement strand
CGTCCTCTGAAGTTTGATGAATTTGAAGCGCGGGTTGGGCAGTGTATCTACACCTCGGCCACACCGGGCAAATACGAATTTGAACACTGCTGTCCCGCGGATGCTATCAATACTGACAAGAAGAGCAAAAGCGGTACCGAAAGTCAGTCTGCCTACTTCCGTGGAGTAGACATCAATCGTTGTGTGGACGAAGGGGCAGTGGTCGAGCAGATCATTCGTCCAACGGGTCTCATTGACCCTGAGATTGATATGCGCCCGGTGACTGAGGTAGGGAATTATCCTGGTCAGATCAAGGACTTTATTGAAGAAGCGGTGAAGGTAATTGCTGGGGGCGCTCGCGTGCTCACAACCACCCTGACGAAGAAAATGGCTGAAGATCTCGCCGAATTCCTCACCGCTCGCAATATCAATACCAAGTACATCCATAGTGATGTTGAGACGCTTGAACGTATCGAGATCCTCACTGATTTCCGCAAGGGTAAGTTCGATTGTCTCGTGGGGGTAAACCTCCTCCGTGAAGGACTCGACCTACCTGAGGTGGAACTGGTCGCCATTCTTGATGCCGACAAAGCCGGCTTCCTCCGCAGTGAGACCGCCCTTATCCAAACGATTGGTCGTGCCGCGCGAAACGTCAATGGGCGAGTGGTCCTTTATGCTGATGAGATGACCGATGCCTTGACCTACGCGGTCAATGAAACCAACCGCCGTCGTGGTATTCAGATGGCATACAACACCGAACACGGTATCACCCCAACCACGATTGCAAAGGAGATCAAATCCATCGCCGACCAACTCCGTACCAAGCATGACGACACCATCGAAACAATGCTTAAGGTAGACATGGAACTCTTTAAGCGCAACCCGACCAAGGTGCTGAAGGAAAAGCGCCAGCAGATGCAAGACGCCGTCTCTATCCTCGATTTTGAAACCGCTGCTATCATCCGCGATGAAATCGTATACCTTGAAGCCGAAGCCGCAGGAAAAACTAAGAAAACCAAGAAAACTCTTATCTAGTTGTAACTCACGCTGCTAGATTTCATGATACTAAAACAGTAATTTGGTACACTATATTTATGGAAACGACAACAGTAATGTTATGGGCATTTGTAATAGTAGTAATCCTGTCGTTTTTTAGTTCATATCGCGACAACAGTGTACCGAACAGAACTATTTCTTGCGATGAAGAATGTCAGATTGAACAGACTATTATGCAAGACAAGGAATATTATGCTGAGTCTGTTCAGATGGGTATATACCGATAAAGGATAACCTCGTAAAGTACCAGTTTTCCATATTCTCTGTTCCTTGCTATACTCTTCATAAGGAACCACTACCGCCAGGCAGTGGCGTTTCGCTTATTTTGTTATCCGTTAGAGTGTTTTTGTATGGCCAAGAGTACAGCAAAAGGTGAGGAAATGCAGCCACCAAAGAAGGTGACTCGCACCAATATGGACGACCGATCACAAAAGATCATCGTGCGTGGGGCTCGTACCCACAACCTCAAAGATATCTCAGTCGAAATGCCTCGTGGTGCGATGATAGCCATCACCGGCCCGTCTGGCTCGGGTAAGTCATCGCTCGCCTTTGACACCATCTTCGCCGAAGGACAACGACGTTATGTCGAGTCTCTTTCGCCATACGCGCGCCAATTCCTCAACAAGATGCAGAAGCCTGATGTGGATGAAATCTCTGGCCTCTCTCCAGCGATCTCGATTGACCAAAAGTC
>CAYSNO010000056.1:0-1842 GCA_964432455.1 uncultured Candidatus Saccharibacteria bacterium | reverse complement strand
TTGGTAAAGGCTTTGAAACGATCAAAATCGACGGGGAAGTAAAGCAACTCCGTGAACGGATTGAACTGAGTAAAACGAAGCGTCACGATATTGATGTGCTCGTCGACGAGATCTACGTCAGCGAATTCACCGATGATCCAAAGGGTTCACACGAGCGACTGTCTGAAGCAGTGGAAGTAGCTTTGGGTCTGGCGAACGGTCTGGTGAAGATCGAGTCACCCGATGGTACCTCACGTATGCTCTCAGCTAAGTTCATCTGTCCAGTTGACGGCTCGTCATTCCCTGAAGTCGAACCCCGCCTTTTCTCGTTTAACTCACCGTACGGGGCTTGCCCTGAGTGTAATGGACTCGGTGTCGTTGGTATCTTCCAGAGTGATGTGTGTCCGGCTTGTAACGGCGCTCGTTTGCGTAAAGAAGCCCTCCGTGTCTTCCTCGGTGGCGATGCGAATAATCTCGGTATCAATATCGTCGACTTCACTGCTATGACCGTGAAGGAAGCGACAAAGTTTATCGAGAACCTCAAGCTCTCGAAGTACCACCACGAAATCGCGTGGCCAGCCCTCCGCGAGGTAATTGACCGTCTCGAATTCATGAATAACGTCGGTATTGAGTACCTGACGCTCGATCGTCGGGCGAACACGCTCTCGGGTGGTGAAGCACAACGTATCCGTCTCGCGTCTCAGCTTGGCTCAGGTCTCGTGGGAGCACTCTATGTACTTGATGAACCAACTATTGGTCTCCACCAGCGGGACAATGATCGCCTCGTGAAGACGCTTTCGGAACTCCGCGACCTTGGGAACACCATCATCGTCGTAGAGCACGACGAGGACACTATCTATGCATCAGATTACATCGTCGACATCGGACCTGGTGCCGGTATCCATGGTGGTGAGGTCGTAGTTTCCGGTTGGCTCGATGACCTCCTCAAGGCGAAGAAAAACGACTCAGGTTCATCAACGCTGGCCTACCTCCGCCACGAAAAATCGATTCCGATTCCTGACCGCCGGACAGGGGAGAAAGGTTCACTCAAGATCAAAGGTGGCAAGGCTTTTAACATCAAGAACATGAATATCGACATCCCACTCGGGCGTTTGATTTGTGTCACTGGTGTCTCAGGGTCAGGCAAGTCAACCTTCATGTACGAGATTGTCGACAAGAACCTCAAAGCCCGGCTTGAGAAGGCTTATCGTACGGCGAAGACCTTCAACTGTGCGAGCTTCACCGGCAGTGAGTACCTTGGTCGCTCTATCCTCATTGACCAATCACCAATTGGCCGCACACCACGTTCGAACCCAGCGACGTACACCGGTGCCTTCACCCACATCCGTGACCTCTTTGCTGCGAGTAGCGAAGCTCGCGCTCGTGGCTGGAAGCCAGGCCGTTTCTCGTTTAACGTAAAAGGTGGCCGTTGTGAAGCTTGTCAGGGTAATGGTGAGATTGCGGTCGAAATGCACTTCCTCCCGACCGTGTATGTTGAGTGTGACGTCTGTGAAGGCAAGCGCTTTACGAAAGAAACACTCGAGGTCACCTACAAGAAAAAGAACATCTACCAAATCCTCGAGATGACCATCGAAGAGGCGTACGAATTCTACAAAGACGTCCCCGCGATCGAAGAACGCCTCAAGACGCTCCTTGATGTCGGACTTTCGTACCTGAAGCTCGGCCAAAGTGCGACAACGCTCTCCGGGGGAGAGGCCCAGCGCGTGAAGATAGCCTCTGAACTCTACAAACCACATACCCAAAAGACCATCTACCTGCTTGATGAACCGACGATTGGTCTCCACTATGATGACGTACGGAAGCTCATCGAAATCCTCCAGGAGCTCGTGAATAAGGGCAATA
>CAYSNO010000055.1:0-2113 GCA_964432455.1 uncultured Candidatus Saccharibacteria bacterium | reverse complement strand
CGTACGGCGTTGGAGTGTTCTTTATTTCAATAGTTCATTTTTTATGCAATATAAAAGTGCACGGACGGTTGAAGGAGGATTTACTCTCATTGAACTCTTGGTCGTGATTGGCGTCATTGCCATCCTGGCCTCCATTGTTGTGGTGGCGCTTAATCCCGCCCGGCAATTCGCCCAGGCGCGTAATACCGAGCGGGAAGCGCATGTGACTACTATCCTTGATGCGATTGGTCAAAATGTTGTCGACAACCAAGGCATCTTTACCTGTAGTGGGGTGACAGTACCAAGTAGCGCCACGGCAATTGGTACCGGTAGTGGGAATGTGAACCTGGCCTCGTGTCTCGTACCAACCTATATTCCTACGGCTATCCCAGTTGATAGTGATGGCGGGTCTGCGGCTGATACAGGCTATACTGTCGCGGTTGATAGTAATGGTCGCTTTACCGTCTGTGCACCGCAGCATGCCGAGCCCGCGATTGCGGGGAGTGCCGCGTATTGTTTGACGCGCTAGCGATAGTGTCGTCTGATGGCAGCGGGGACTGTAACGTTTTTGGGTATCTTCGCCATATATACTATAGAGGAGTTATAAAATAACCATTGTATATGAATAAGATGCCTTTCTATTTACTCGTATTGCCACTTATGATGACCCTCATCATGGCGCCAGCTTTTGCTTTTGCTAAGGGTGGCGATGATGATTGGGATGATGACGAAGATGAAGATGAAAGTGCCCTTGAAATCGAAGCGGATATCTTTAGTGATATCACGATTGTGAAAGTAGAGCAGAATAACAAGAAGACTTCGTTTACTACCGATGCTGATACTCGCGACGAAGTAGTAGATGCTATCCTCGCTCGCTACGACCTCGCTGAAGCTGATGTCGAAGCAGCACTTGAACTCGAAGAAGAAGATCGCACCAGTCGCCCACAAGATCGCGGTAAGTTCAATCGTGAGATGAAGAAGGAGAAGTACGAGAACAAAGGTAAAGGTAAGGGCTGGTGGGGCAACCACAGTTCAACCACTCCAAAGACCTGTACTGATAATGACACTACTCTCAACATTGAAGCCGATGTCTTCACCGACAAGACCGTGGTGAAGGTAGAGTTTGTTAATGCCAAGGACGAGGTCTTTACGACCAGTGCGACTACTAGTGCTGCTATTGCTGCAGCAGTAAAGAGCCGCTACAGTTCACTCTCAACCAGCACCATCGAGACAGCCCTTGATGTTGATGTCGAAGACCGCGCCAGTCGCGATAGTGACCTCACTGTAGACAACGACTGTAAGGATGTAAAAGCGACGACCACACCTAGTGTCGTCAATGAAGCCAAGCTCGCCGAACTCCGGGCTCGAATTCAAGAATTGCAATCAATGCTTGATAAACTCATTAGTCTCCTGCGTGGAAACTAGTTGATATCCCTCCCATATACACACACGATTAAACAAAAGACCCCGGTGGTGGGGTCTTTTGTGTACCAGTTTGATTTCTTTACAAGCTATTATTTCAGAGTAGACTATTTGGTGGAGTGGTACAAACTGCTCCTTAATTGAAGCAACAGAGAGGACTCGACATGCCTTGGGATAATGGAACGCGGGAAGCGGCCGCCGCCGGCTTGCGGTATGCTGCCAAGTCTGGACATTTTGTGCCAGGAGACTGGAACGTGGCGATTGAGACCTCTGACTGTGGTGGGGTCACGATCTATGGCTGCGGCTGGGGTCATGTCGCCTGGATGGTTGCTGCACACCTCCGCGGGACGGCCTATGCTCGTCTGATGGTGCCTCTCGGCGCTGGTCAGACGGAGGTCAACACGGTCTTGAAGGCTGCTGGTCTGACGGACGACGAGATCGCGTATATGGACCCTCAATGTGTCTGGGAACATTTCGACCGCGACCTCTTCGAGGCCTACGAGAACCGGGAGGCCGATCCGGGAACCTTCATCGAGGTCTCCATGCGCTTGGCCGAGTTCTTCGTGCAGGTCATCGAGCTGGTACCGGAAAACCCGGAGCCGGAGCCCATTCCGCGCCTGACGCGGGCTGGTCAGCGGGTGAACCTCTGGGCTGGCTTGATGTCGTTCTTCGAGAAGGGTGCTCCCCAGCTCGTCGACGCCTGAAACCAAGC
>CAYSNO010000054.1:0-2257 GCA_964432455.1 uncultured Candidatus Saccharibacteria bacterium | reverse complement strand
TCGTCACCTTCTTCAGCTGGTACAGTGGTACCGTCGGTGACTTCTGGAGTAGCAGGTAATTCGGTCACTTCAGCCGGAGTAACAATTTCTTCGGGACGGAGAAAGTATCCACCGAGTCCAACGGCGATAGCTAATCCGATAATAATAAGAACTATTGGCATAGAAATATTTTTAAGAATAACGTCACAAGTATACAGGCAAGTTGGCCTGGCAACCTACTTCAAGTAGTATACTATTGGTATATACACAATTTTATGCAAAATGTTACACGCCTCCCATTTATATACCTAGACCGCACTCCGATGTACGGAGTCATTATGCAGGTTCTTGTTGCTATCTATGCGTTGGCACTCGTGGCTTCGTTTGGCGGCTACATTGGTTTTACACCACTAGAACTCCTCTTGAGTGCTGGTGTCATCATGGTGACTGCCTTAGCTGTTAATACGCTCTGTGCACTTGCTACCAAAGTACCGATGCAGCACTACTCGTCGGTTATTACGGCACTCATCCTTATATTGCTACTTCTCCCGTCGACGATCCCAACAGATCTCTTCGCCTCAGCGGTCATTACCGCACTCGCGATTGCAAGCAAGTACGTATTTGTCTACAAAAAACAGCACCTGGTGAATCCCGTCGCTGCCGGCCTGGTCTTGGGGTCACTATTTGGGTTTGGTGGTGGTACGTGGTGGGTGGCGTCAGTGGTCTTGATTGTCCCAATTGTGCTTGGGGGACTCTTGGTGGCTGAAAAGGTGAAGCGACTTGATATGGTGGTGGTATTTTTGGGAGTAGCTTTTGTTATCTATATGCTCCTCATGTGGCGAGAACCAATGCCGATGAATGAACTCCTTTCCACTTTCTTCATTTCGTACCCATATGTCTTCTTGGGATTCTTTATGCTCACCGAGCCGTTCACGATGCCAAGTCAAAAAATATGCGCTATGTCTATGCGGCCGTGGTGGCTGCCGTGGCCTTTTTGCCAACGGTTGGTCCAATTAGCTTTTCACCGGAATTGGCACTGGTGGTCGGTAACCTAGCCCTCGCACCGTTCGCACAGCGACAAAAGCTCATTCTGAAACTCGGTGGCCTCCGAAAAATCACCTCGTCAATTTACGAATTCTCATTCCCGAAGCCAGCCGGATTCATATTTAAGGCTGGACAGTACCTCGAGTGGATGGTGCCGCACAAGAAGGCTGATAGTCGCGGTACCCGCCGGTACTTCACCATTGTCTCAGCTCCTGAAGAAGCAGAACTCCGTCTTGCCTTTAAGCTTCCCGAAAAAGCCAGTAGCTACAAAACTGCCATGATTAATCTCAAAGCAGGGGATGTCGTCATTGGCTCACAGCGTTCGGGAGACTTCATTTTGCCAACTGATAAAAATGAGAAACTCGGTTTTATTGCTGGTGGTATCGGAGTAACTCCGTTTGTCAGTCATGTAACATCAATTGCTGCCAAAAACGAACGACGAGATATTACAACGCTCTATTGTGTGGCGACCGCTGCTGATATGGCTTATAACGAGAAGCTCGCGAGTGCTGGTGTACTCATACCAGTGGTTGGTAATGGGGAAGTGCCAGCGGGTGGGGAGTCAGGCTTTTTGTCAGCCGATATCATCACCCGTCGCGTGCCAGACTATGCCGCGCGGACTTGGTATATCTCTGGTCCACCAAAGATGGTTGATGCGGCATATCGCTCACTCCGAGCACTTGGTGTACCGGCTCGTCGTATTCATCGCGACTTTTTCCCAGGTCTCGCGTAGGGGTGTGTTCTCATGTCCCGTATACTAGAGACATATGTACTTCTC
Organism: uncultured Candidatus Saccharibacteria bacterium; assembly: GCA_964432455.1. Lineage (GTDB taxonomy): Bacteria > Patescibacteriota > Minisyncoccia > Phycocordibacterales > UBA918 > OLB19. The sequence goes on along the minus strand of CAYSNO010000054.1, from coordinate 456 downwards.
TCACAAAACGAGCAAGGCAATACCAAGTAGTGCGGTTGAGGTCTTAAGTGTCGAGCTCACACCTTACTTGGCATCACTGCGTCGCACGGTTGAGCAGGGTGGCTACACTGCCCCTGAAGCCTCACTCTCTGTCCCGACTGACGAATACATGCAGACTGCCGTTGAAGCCATTCTCGACAAGGTATATACGAAGTCACTTCGCTTCGTCTTTGTGATAGGTATCGGCGGCTCTAATCTCGGCACCAAAGCAGTCTACGATGCGATGGCCAGTGCTCGTGACCTCGCTCCACATCACCAGCCTCGACTCATTTTTATTGATACAACTGATAGTACGCTTCTCTCGACCGCCCAGGCACTCATCAAAAAAGCCGAACACGCCAACGAAGTCCTCTTTATCATCATCAGTAAATCAGGTACGACAACTGAGACGATCGCGAACGCCGAGATACTCCTCGC
>CAYSNO010000053.1:675-2339 GCA_964432455.1 uncultured Candidatus Saccharibacteria bacterium | reverse complement strand
ACAAAGATATCTTCTCGGAGAGCGGTCTTGGTCATTATCGTCGGTGTGCCTGCAGCCGCACCATAGAGCACTACCTCGTCAGCCGTCGCGTCCGCATCAGTCACGAGGAGGGCATCAGCACTACTCATATACGAGGCAATGTCGTCGGCCCGGCGCTCTATCACCACCTGATCTTTAATACCGAGGAGTTCAGCCCGGCGCTCACACTCCATGACACCTGTCCCGTTTCCCACCATCAAAAATCCAACTCGCGGATTGCGGAGAATTCCCCGCACGGCATCAATCGCACTAAAGGCGGTCGAGGTCGGCGTCAAATCACCGACGTACAAAACAATAAAACTAAATTGTGGGTACTTAGTACGCAAGTATGTTCCCTGCTGACCGGTAAAATCGTTGATGTACCCGCGGTAGCGCGGCAAGATAGCAATGTCATATTCATCACCCAGGACTGTTTGATACGAGGCAGCAATTTCTTCGGTCGTCACGCGAATACTCGGGAAGAGACGAATGAGCCAGGCTTCGAACTTACGCTGTAGCCACTTGACCGCTGGTCGGTAGCGTTCAGGAATATGCAATTGAATAGATCGACCATAATAGCTACCCGCCCCATACGCGCAAAATGCACTCACACCAACTTCACGGGCCACGATAATATCTGGTCTGAAACCATCAGCAAAAGTAAGCTCTTTCTGGAGCATGGACCAACCAAAAAATGGTAGCTGCCAGGTATGTTTGGCTGTTACCGTATAGAGCCAGGTATTATCATCAATCCGCAGTACGGGATTTTTTGGTTTGATACCGGTACGAAGCACCATAATATGTACCTCGTGAAAAAGGTCGCGGATGGCAGTAAAACCATCAAGCGACTTGGTGGCTTGATTGAGCATGCCGGTATCAGTCGTTATAAAGAGCACCCGAGTCTTGGTGCGAGTCGAAGCGAGTTCCACCACCGGCGACTGACGAGCTTCGCTCACTGAAACTTCTGGAGTGCCGGGAGTTTGGTTTTTCTGGCGACCATTACGAAGAATCGAATCGAGTGACTGCTGGGCTTGTTTGATGTATTGACCATCTTCCATACTGTCACTAGTATACTGTGTTTTGAAATCAAGAGGCGCATCATCTGTGGAGCAGGTCAACAATCGCCGCTGCGAGCGCCTCACTATCGTGACGAATGAGACTCCGGGTCAACACATCACCAGACTGTGGTGAAAAACGTTCTTGATTTACAATCGATGCTGGACAGAGCGTAATTTGCTCATGAACAACATCATATGAAATTGGATGCACGCCTTCTGTGTCAGCGTAGTGTTGTACAAGGGCTGCCGGCAGTGGAGCATCGGGTACCACAATGAGATCTGGCAGTACAGACACATAGCGATGAAATTCTGTGACATAGTCGGTGAGGTGCATGCCCACTGTCTGTCCTGGTCTCGCCATCAAATTAGCGACGAAGATAATAGTCGCCTGACTATCCTTCACCGCCTCAGCAAATCCACCCACGACGGCGTTCGCGAGAATACTCGTATAAAAATCACCGGGACCAAAAATGATACAGTCTGCGGTAATGAGCGCTTCCCGCGCTTCAGTCGAAAGTGTGGCTTCTGGAGTCAGTGAGAGGGCCGTGATTCGATCATGGATATGCTCTGCGCTGGGTTCATCAATAT
>CAYSNO010000053.1:0-665 GCA_964432455.1 uncultured Candidatus Saccharibacteria bacterium | reverse complement strand
ACTAAATGTTGCGGCGAGATGAACCTTATCGGTGGTGACCGGAATCACCTTTCCTTCAATGCGTAGTAGTACGCTTGCCGCTTCAATGGCTTCTGCCTCACTCCCGAGCATTTGAGTCAAGGCGGTCAAAAAGAGATTGCCGAAGTTGTGGCCCGACAGCCCTTCCCCACTTTTGAAACGATACAAAAATAAATCTCGGAGGAGATTCTTGGTTCCCGGAACATCAGGCGCCAAGGCCGCGAGCGCCTGGCGAACATCCCCCACTGGGAGCTGGCCAAATTCATCGCGGAGTCGACCGGTTGAACCACCAGAATCTGCCATCGTGACAATAGCCGTGATAGCTAGCTCATCATGATACTGTCGTAGTCCTCGCAAGAGCGTATAGGTACCCGTACCACCACCAACTACCACCACTTTGGTCTTTGGGGTAGACATACTGAGAACCTATCGCAAATTAAATCGCAAAGTACAGTCCTTTTCAATCTGAACTAATGTGTGCAAATTGAAAAGGACTCGCTTGGCTGAACTAACACCAAAAATCTGGCTGCAACAAGCTTGCACCTTGTCGCCAGAGGTCGCTATGACTCCTCGGTGCGCACTTGTTTCGCTCATATTTTTTGTGTTATTTCTAGCCATTGAATTTGCGAGAGGTTCTGGCCTACTAG
>CAYSNO010000052.1:0-2594 GCA_964432455.1 uncultured Candidatus Saccharibacteria bacterium | reverse complement strand
GGAAATCTTTGGTGCCGGGTGGACTCCCGAGGTTGAGACCATGGATACCTTCGTCGATTCTTCGTGGTATTTCCTCCGCTATATCGACAATGCGAACACTACATCTCTGTCATCACTTGAGAAACAAAAGGATTGGATGCCAATTGATATCTACTTCGGTGGGGCAGAACACACCACGATGCACCTCCTCTATTCACGCTTCTGGCAGAAGGCTCTCTTTGACCTTGGTCTCGTGACCGAAAGTGAACCGTACCGCCGTCGGATCAACCGGGGACTGATCTTGGGTCCAGACGGGAACAAGATGAGTAAGAGTAAAGGAAACGTAATCGATCCCGATGAACAGGTGAAGCTGGTGGGTGCTGATACGGTCAAAATGTATCTTGCCTTTATGGGACCGTATGAAGGCAACAACTATCCGTGGGATATGGGAGGGATTGCTGGTATCAGACGTTTCCTCGAACGTGTCTATGGACTCGAGGAACACATCGTGACCGATGAAAGTGCCGAAGTGACGCGCCAGCTTCACAAAACCATCATCAAAGTCGGAGCGGACGTCGCCGAATTCAAGTTCAACACCGCTATTAGTGCGATGATGATCTTCGTAAACCTCGCTGAAAAGACCGGACTCTCCAAGACCTCATACGAATCATTCGTTCGGCTTTTGGCACCTTTTGCCCCACACCTCACCGAAGAAATCTGGCACGGCCTCGGGCACGAGGGAAGTATCCACCGTGAAGCGTATCCGGTTGGTGACGCCGACCTCGCACGGGACACTGAGGTAGTGATCGGGGTACAGGTGAACGGCAAGCTCCGTGGCAATATCACTATCGCTCCTGATGCGAGTGAAAATACCGCTTTGGAGCTGGCGCGCGGTGACCAGCAGATTACCCGGTACGTGAGTGGGGGAACAATTAGTAAAGTTATCTACATCCCTGGCAAAATCCTCAACATTATCGTGGTCTAGGGGCTTTACGATGTGGTTTGACGTTTGTCAAATGGCATGCTATAACAGGGGACGACAACTACTAAGCGGGTGGTCAACTCAATTAAAAAACATTATTTTGTGCGGAAATTATGATTACGTTTAAACCAAAACAGGTCACCAAGAAGCTTCTTAGCGCCATTGGCGAACGAGCTCGTGACGTCCTTGAAAAGCGCTACGGCCTCGGGAACGATGGTGAGACTTTTACGCTTGAAGCAATTGGCCAGACCTATGGCATCACCCGTGAACGTGTGCGCCAGATTGAAAACTACGGTATTTCGACTATTCAGAAGTCGGCTGCGTACACTGAGCACGCCGAACTCCTCGCCGAACTCCAAGAAGCCATCCGCCTTCTTGGTGGCGGTGTCGTCGCTGAAAACGTCCTCCTTGAGAGTCTCACGAAGGACGAATCAACCCGCAACCACCTCTACTTCCTCCTCGTCGTTGGCGATGCCTTCTATAAGGGTAAGGAAAACCCTCTCTACCACCACCGCTGGTTCACTGAAAAGAAAGTAGCCGATGCAGTGGAAAAGGCCCTCAAAAACGTTCATGGTACCCTCAACCGTGATGACCTCGTATCTGAAAGTGAAATCCTTAGTCGTTTCCGCAACGAACTCATTGAAATCGCAGACAAGCACGATGACGAGACCCTCAAGCGCTGGCTCCTCATCTCAAAGCAGATTGCTAAGAACCCACTCGGCGACTGGGGACCAAGTGATAGTCCAAATGTTCGTGTGAAGGGTATCCGTGACTACGCCTACCTCGCCGTAAAGCGCCATGGTTCACCAATGCACTTCAAGGAGGTATCAAAGGCTATCCAGGATCTCTTTGATCACAAGGCACACGTGGCGACTACCCACAACGAACTCATCAAGGATGAACGTTTCGTACTCGTTGGTCGCGGACTCTACGCGCTCACCGAATGGGGCTACACCGCCGGTGTGGTGAAGGATGTCCTCCGTGAAATCCTCGAAACCGAAGGTCCACTCTCCCGCGAAGAATTGATTGAAAAGGTCCGTAAAGAACGCTACGTCAAAGACAACACGATTATCGTGAACCTCCAGGACGCTAACATGTTCAAGCGATTGAGTAATGGTCAGTACACTTTAGCTGACTAAAAATGAGCCACAGAGGCCGCAGGCCGACAATGGCGAATTTTCGTGAGTTGGGGCTATCCATAATGCCCCAATCCACGTTGTAAAAATCTTGAGCTGAACTCTGTTACAAGTATTGCGCCTCGTCTGACGACATTTTTGAATCGCTCAAAATACAAGGACTGCAAAAACCGGTCGAGGCCTAGGCCTCGACCGGTTTTTGCTTCCAAAGAGGACACCACACAGGCCTGAATATAAAAGTTAATATACGTACATTTCTAGTGTACAATAGACACATCTATGTCAGACATGCTCAAGGCCATGCTTGGATTTTTGGCCGCACCAATTCTTATTATCATTGCGCTTTTGGTTTTCCGCACGACACTTAATGTCATGGGGGTAAACATCGAGCCAATGCTCTCTTTGATCATCGCCTTCACACCAATCTGGTTGCCCTTCCTATTGTTTTGGCTCCTCTACGAAAAGTGGATGGAATTTGTGAAGCATAAGTTCATGCA
>CAYSNO010000051.1:0-2617 GCA_964432455.1 uncultured Candidatus Saccharibacteria bacterium | reverse complement strand
CGACGGACACCAGCGGAAGAAGATTCTTCTTTCGTGATCTTAAACGTACCTTTGATGTCGGCGAGATTCTCGACGTGCGGACCGCCACAGAGCTCTTTCGATACCACCACCCCATCATTAGTGGTCATGGTGTAGACCTTAACCTCATCAGGATAGCGGTCCCAGAATGACGCTTCAATGGTCGGGTCGTTTTGCGCATCACTCTTCGCCATCATCGTGATGGTCACCGGTCCGCCTTGCTTGATAGCGTCGTTCACATAGGTCTCTACCTTACGGAGGTCTTCATCACTGATTTTTTCCGGATGGGTGAAGTCGTAACGGAGTCGTTCACCAGTAATATTGCTCCCCGCCTGGTGGATGTGGGTCCCCAAGAGCTGGCGCAAGCCTGCAAGCATGAGGTGGGTGGCGGTGTGATACTGCACGACCTGCTCTGATTGGTCAGCGAGACCACCTTTGAACTTTTGTTCAGCACCGGCGCGACTGAGGTCACGGTGCTCGTCCATAAGCTTTTCAAAACCAGCGCGCTCAACAATGAGGCCCTTTTCCGCGGCGATTTCTTCAGTCAGTTCAATTGGGAAGCCGTAGGTCGTGTAGAGGTCAAAAGCGTTTTGGGCACTAATGGCCTGCTTCGTGACTGGCGCTACATCTTTATCAATCACCTTCTGCCCATCTACCTCCTTACTCGTGAGGTGAATCTGGAGTGAGACCTTATTGAACTGCTTAAGACCAGCCTCAAGGGTCTTACGGAACTGTTCTTCTTCGCGAGCGATAGCGGTCTTAATATCTTCTCGCTTCTGTGCAAGATTTGGGTAGTGAGTCTCGTAGGTAGTAATCACACTTTCCGCTAGTTCAGCAAATTTACCGGCCGGTATACCAATCTTATCCGCATACCGTACCGCGCGACGAAGGAGACGACGGACAAAGTAGCCCTGCTGGTCGTTACTTGGGTACACCCCATCACCGATCATAAAGACTGCCCCACGAATGTGGTCGGTAATGACGCGGAAGGCGACTTCATTCCCGTCGTAGAGTTTTCCTGAAAGGTCGACAATTTGTTTGATTACCGTATGGAGAAGGTCGACATGGAAGACGTCCGGATTCCCTACTTTAGCGGCAGCAATACGTTCAAGTCCGCCACCAAAGTCTACGTTTCGTTGTGGGAGTTTCGCAAAACTACCATCCTCTTGCTTGATGTACTCGATAAACACTGAGTTTCCAATTTCGAGGAATTGCCCTGAATCACTGTTTGGGTGGGCTGCTTGTTTCCCATAAATCGGGTGAGTGGCATGCTCTGGTCCAAAGTCGTAAAAGACTTCACTGTCTGGTCCACCAATTTCTCCCACTGGCATATTGCTTGGCTTCCCACTGCGACTCCACCAGTTTTTGCCAGCGTCGTAGTAGAAGATGCGGCCTCCTTGCATACCAACCTCGTAACCGTCTTCCTCACTCCCAATAAAGACGTCTTTGGCCTCAATACCGCGTTCGGCAAATAATTCTTTCCAAATGGCGACTGATTCATCATCGCGCGGAATACCGAGACTCTCGTCACCAGCAAAGACGGTGACGTAGATACGAGCGGGATCAAGTCCAACTTCATCAACGAGGAAGGTAAAAAACCAGCGGAGCTGTTCCTGCTTGAAGTAGTCACCAAGTGACCAATTACCTAGCATCTCAAAGAAGGTTGTGTGACGATTGTCTCCTACTTCTTCGATATCGTTGGCGCGGAAACACTTCTGTGAGTCTGCGAGGCGGGTACCCATCGGGTGCTTCTCACCCATGAGATACGGGATGAGTGGCTGCATGCCACTCCCGGTGAAAAGCGTGGTCGGGTCATTTTCTGGTACGAGCGCGGCAGACGGAATAACTGCATGACCATTTTTGGCCATAAAGTCGAGATACCGCTGTCTGATTTCATTTCCACTCATACACATGCACAAATTAGCTAATAGCGTCAATAATATACCATAAATACTGACCATAGCGAGACATAGTCTAAACTTGACAGTTAGGATTGTTGTATGGATACTAAGGACAGAAAACTCAAACACGGAGCCAGACGATGTTGATGCCCAAAAATCACCGCCAACTTCCCGCTCACGGCCTCCTTCCCGCAAAAGACTTTGCCGGGCTGATGCTTGGTGAAGAAAGGGGTACAAAAGCAATCTTGCAGATACAGCCGCGTAAACACTCGAGGGTTGAAACTTTCCTTCGTCTTGTCTCGTTGCCAAGACCCAGAGAATTCTTCCCTGTGGTGCTTCATGGTTACAAGGAGGTTGCAGATGTCCATACGGCTACTTCAGAATATGATGTTGTAGTCTCCCCGGCCCTTGCAGATAGTCGTAATGTCAATCTAGGCTTGGAAGGTCTTGAGCTAGTACCTGGCCTTGTAAGAGATGAACATCCAAATCGGTTCCCTTGGTGCAGGCTCCAAGACTACTTCGGCTCCAACTCCTTGATATGGAGGGAGTATGAGCGCCGCCGCCTCTGTGAACAGGCTGAAAAAACCGTACTATATTCACAGCGTGCGGTTTACCGCTATTTGGCTCAAGGTCCTTTCATGACTGAATCCTCCGACTGATTATTGGCGGTACAACCCATCTTCGGCGAATCTCCCGCC
>CAYSNO010000050.1:0-2849 GCA_964432455.1 uncultured Candidatus Saccharibacteria bacterium | reverse complement strand
TATCGTGGCGCACAGGCGGTCAGTCACCTTGAGCATTAGACGATGCTATACTGATATCATATGTCAGGTATTAAAGATCAAGCCGAGCTTGATGAGATGCGAAAGCGTCTCTATGAGCGTGGTGGTCAACCGCGCGCGGCGACGCGGGTGAATCTCGCCACCGAAGAACCAACCGCGGTAGCGCGTGAGTGGCAGGCGCCAGTGGTGCCCGTCAAAGCTCCAGTGCCACCACCACGAGAGGCCGTGGTGCCTACTGTGCCAAAGCGCAAGAGAACCTATCGGACGATTATTTTATTAGCGACGGTAGCGATATTTGTACTGGTACTCGGAGTCACTGGTCTCTACATGTTCCTCGGTAACAACCAGATTTCAAACGAGAACATCAATGTCTCAATCTCTGGCCCCATAACGGTTGGTGGCGGCGAAACATTACCCCTTGAAATTAAGATTGAAAACAAAAACACCGTCTCTATCGAAGGGGCTGTCTTGATTGTAAATCTTCCACCGGGTACCAAATCAGCTGAAGAGAACCCTCGTGACATGCTCGAAGAACGCGTGTCAATTGGTGCGGTAGGGGCGGGGGAGGTAATCACCGTACCGCTTAATGCCGTAGTGTTTGGCGAAGAGAATCAAGACCGTCAGGTGAAGTCGACTATCGAATATCGACTCCGTGGTTCTAATGGTACTTTCTACAAGGAATCAGAACCGTTCAATTTCAAGATCAATTCCTCACCAGTCGTGATGCGCATCAATACCTTAAAGAAAGTTTCAGCGGGGCAGGAAATTGAAGTCGAACTCGTTGTGCAATCAAACGCGTCAGCGCCCTTGAAGGACATCTTGGTCCAGGCCGACTACCCAAATAATTTCGATTTCAGTCGAGCTGAACCAAATCCGATGTACCGAGAGAGTGCGTGGTTGATCGATGAGATAAAACCAGAAGAAACCAAAACCATCAAAATCCGTGGTGTCATTGTTGGTCAGCAGGCCGAGGAGTTCCAAATCAAGTTTAGTGCTGGAACCCCGAAGCCTGAAAATCAATTTGAAATCGGCTCCATCCTCACGGTTGCCAACGCCGACTTCGTCATCGAGCAGCCATTTATTAATGTCGGCCTGAGTGTAAACGGTACTGAAAGTGAAATTGTGACCGCGAAGACTGGTGCGATGACAAACGTCAACATCAGTATCCGCAATACGCTCACTGATACGCTCTACGACTTGGCGCTGGAGGTCAAAGTGGCGGGTAATGTACTCGTCCGTGATCGGGTCAATGTGCAAAATGGCTACTACGATTCGACCAAAGACGTTATCCGGTTTGATCCTTCAGGCAACAGTGACTTAGCCCAGGTTTCCCCTGGGGAGACTAAGACCTTTTCGTTTACGCTCAACCCCGGCAGTGAGACGAATACTCCATCGTTTACGCTTAATGCCAATGCCTACGCCCGGCGGGTATCTGAAGCAGCCGCTACTGAGCAGCTCGTTGGTACCGCGAAGACCGAGGTCAAGTTCACTTCAGCCGTCCGTATTAATCGCGAACTTGGTCGGGGTACCGCCGCGTTTGCCGAAACGGGACCGTTCCCACCGGTAGCTGACCTTGCAACCACCTATACCGTGACCTTGATTGCAGGTGCTGGCGGAAACGACGTGACCGGGGCGACAGTTGCAACCGCCCTCCCGCAGTACGTCTCGTGGCAAAATCAATCATCGGGTGATGGTACCGTCTCCTTTAATCCGGTCTCAAAAGAAATCATTTGGTCAATTGGTGATATTGATGCCGGCAAAGAAAAACAAATGAAGTTCCAGGTGAGCCTCCTCCCGAGTCAGACCCAGATAGGGAGCGCACCGGCCATCCTTGCTGCTAGTCGCTTCCGCGCCACCGACCGCTTTACGGGGGACGTGGTACGAGCTGATTCGGCACCACTTTCGACTGAGCTCTCGACTGAAGCCGGCTTTGAAAAGGGGAATGGAATAATCCGCCGCACGGTTGGTGCTGCTGCAGAATAATGGAGATAGCAAAAGCCGCCTCGCTTGAAAGCTTTTGGCGAGGCGGCTTTTTTGTGGTACAACAGTACCTGTAACTATTCGTATTATGTCTTTAGAAAACACCAACCCCACTGTTGTCACCATGGATAAAATCACCGCGCTGTGTAAGCGTCGGGGGTTTGTCTTTCAGGGCTCTGATATCTACGGTGGGCTTAAGGGGGCGTGGGACTTAGGTCCACTTGGTGTTGCGCTCAACAATCGCATCAAGAGTGAGTGGTGGAAGATGTTTGTTGAAGGTCGCGAAGATATGTATGGCCTTGATGCAGCGATCCTCATGTCAGAACCAGTATGGAAAGCTTCTGGACATCTAGGAGCTGGTTTCTCTGATCCATTGGTTGAAGATACAGAGACGGGAGAACGTTACCGTGCCGATCATTTGCTCAAGGACAACGGTATTGAGGCGGATGGTCTGTCGCTTGAAGCGATTGATGCACTGATTGCCGAAAAAGAAATCAAAAGTCCTAAAGGCAATGCACTCTCAAAAGCTAAATTGTTCAACCTCTTATTTCCTGTAACAATGGGTGCGTCGGCGCAGACAGGAACTACAGCGTATCTACGTGGAGAAACTGCCCAGGGTATTTTTGTAAACTTCAAAAATGTGGTGGACAGTATGTCACCAAAACTGCCGTTTGGTATTGGCCAGATCGGAAAGGCGTTTCGTAACGAAATCGCACCGCGAGAATTTTTGTTCCGGGTACGAGAGTTTGAACAAATGGAAATCGAATATTTTGTTCGTCCTGAAGAGTGGGAAGCAAAGTTTGAAGAGTGGCGACAGGCCATCTGGGCCTGGTTTGATCACCTCGGCCTCG
>CAYSNO010000049.1:0-2965 GCA_964432455.1 uncultured Candidatus Saccharibacteria bacterium | reverse complement strand
GGTATAACATCAATACGTGCCGCCCCATCCTCACAAATTGCGGCGGTAATCGTACTATAGATATTGGCCAAGGTCCCAGTGTTCGCGGCCAGGTACGCCTGCTCGGGTGTGGTCGCAATTTGGCGCAGGAAGTCCATATTAACCGCTGCCCCGAGACCAATCGTGTAGACCGTTATCTCGTCGGTACGGAGCTTTGCCGCCGCATCAATCGCAAAGGCTTCTGGTTCCTCTTCCGGTGCAGTAGCCAGTCCGTCGGTCAAAAGCACCACGACACTGCGTGCGTCTGGATTATGTCGGGTTGAGTTGAGCTCAGACTGTGCCTTCACGAGGGCATCTCCAGTATTCGTACTTCCCCGCTCTTCTTTTGGATCAATGACAAGACTCTTGATTTCACTCTTGGCGACAGTGGTATCGATAGTGAGCGGCAGATCAATGCGGGCATCAGTGGCAAAGGTCACAACACTCACCCGGTCAGCACTGCGTAGTTGTCCGACAAATGATTCAGCGGCTTTAAGTACTGAACTCACTGGCTCGGGCGGATTGGCCCCGTCATTATTCATACTCCCGGAAAGGTCGATGGCGACCACGACGTCAGTTGGCACCTCACAACTACGCAAGGTCTTCGCAATTGGTCGCGGCCAGGTGAAAGTCACCTCTTTGCTACTGCGACCTTCAAGGAGTGGAATGTAGGTCTGGGAAGATGTCAGCGGGTTCCCACGGGCATCAAAGATGGTCGCCACTACTTCGATATTTTCGGCAGCGGTAAGCTCGTTGTTCTCGATGCGGGCACCGAGGCGTGGCCGAGCGTCAGCCCCGGTAAACGCTAGGTCACTGGTACGGAACTGCGCTCGCCCATACGCGTACGGAAGCCAGAGGTCAGCTGGTTCAAGCGTGAGAGTGGTCTCAGTAGGTGTGCGGCCGCCGGTATCAATCCGTCCTTCAAACACCGGATAGCTACTATCTGGCGGCAGAATGGTCGTGCCAGACTTGGTCGCAATTACTCCGCCTTCGTCTTTAAGGGTAAAGGTATACCGAAGCTCTGGTGTACCGGCGAGGTCATTACTATTCTCGACGTACCCTACGGCATTAAACTGTCCAACATTAGCCGGAAAACTCTTCGCCCACAAGACGGTTGGTGGTCGAACGGTAAACGCACATATGCGGGTACAAGCACCACCACAGTCGACCGCCAATTCCCCTCCGTTCATCTTCATATCAAAACACGTCGGTGCCTGGTAGAAAAAGAAAAAATAGACACCGAGAATAATACTCGTCACGGTCAAAAAGTAACCGGTTCCGTACTGTACCCGTCGCCAAAACGCCCACATGCGCACCCCTTCGAGTTGTATCATGACTCTTATTGTACCAAATGAAAAAGCACCTGACGGAGCGAGGTGAGCACAACCAACCTACACAATCGTCATTGCGAGAAGTGATAACGACGAAGCAATCCAGGATATAATCGTTATATGTTTAGACCGGCTGTCTACATTATGACGAATAAGAAAAATGGCACCCTATACGTTGGCGTCACCAGCAATTTACCAAAACGCATAGATGAGCATAAACGCGGGGTTGGAAGTGTTTTTACTAGCAAGTACCATCTACACACGCTCGTGTATGCAGAATACGCAGATACAATGGAAGTAGCAATTATGCGTGAGAAGCAACTCAAGGGTGGTTCTAGAAAGCAAAAAATTGGACTGATTGAAAATAACAATCCGACTTGGGAAGATATCTCACGCTTGATATGACCCTGGATTGCTTCGTCAGTGTCGCTATATCGCTCCACCTCCTCGCAAAGACGATTGGGTGATGTACACTACTCATCATTGAAAGGGGTGCTAATGACGTACATATCGTAAGTCTCGCCGTCGTCATTGCGAGCGCTAGCGAAGCAATCCAGAATAAGTGACAAGGTGTACTGCGACTGTAAGGCGAGAAATGGGATGGGGTGAGGAGTGGGCCCGGTAAAACTTAATGTGAAGCAAAACAAGGAGTGGCAACGCCACGACTATGGCTTTGCTTCTGTCGGCGCAATGGTAGTTTCGACCTCCAAGGGAGAAAATACCATATGCGAGCGACAGGCGCCCTCCCTGCCAACCTAAGTTTATCAACTCTAAAAAATCTCATAAAAACAACCCCTTAAGTAAGGGGTTGTTTTTATGAGATCGGAGTTGATTGAAAACTTAATGTTGGCGCCTACCTATTCTGCCCCTTGCGGAGTACCTTCGGCGATGGGAGCCTTAACTGCCGTGTTCGGAATGAGAACGGGTGTACCCCTCCCGCTAAAGCACCAACATTAAATTTTCAATCTGCAATCAACTTTACTTTGAATACCGTGGAGTAACCTCTTCCATACAAGAAGAGATGGTCAGGGCCATCAGCTCTCGCTGACTCTATAACACACCTACGTGTGTAAATAGAAGTGACATCTTACCGCCACCAGCCCTGCTAATCACTTCACGATATTCAATATGCATATTCTCATTTTTTGTTTGAAAGTGAAGAGATTGACCCGAACAACAGCTCGGGATGATTGGCGGAGAAGGTGGGATTCGAACCCACGGTGACCTTGCAGTCACAATGGCTTTCGAGACCATCACAATCGACCACTCTGTCACTTCTCCTTTCAATCTCTTCACTTTCAAACTTCGACACTTCTTTCAAACAAACACACTCACTGTAAAATTGTACAGTAGATGTGCAACATTCCTTGCAGGAAATACGTCCTATTAGTACACCTCAGCTCCATACATTACTGTACTTCCACTTAGTGCCTATCAACCTGATCATCTCTCAGGGGACTTAATGAAACCTAATCTTAGAGTTGGCTTCCCGCTTAGATGCTTTCAGCGGTTATCCATTCCCAACATAGCTACTCGGCGGTGCTCCTGGCGGAACAGCCGATAGACCAGAGGTCAGTTCATCCCGGTCCTCTCGTACTAGGGACAAATCTCTTCAA
>CAYSNO010000048.1:0-3029 GCA_964432455.1 uncultured Candidatus Saccharibacteria bacterium | reverse complement strand
ACTTCTAAGAAAATCTGGTCTACGACTTTGGCTATATATCTCCCATCAGCTGAGTTTCTTTCACCTATCATTATATCAATATAAATACCGGTATCTAAAAAAGTATTCGTCTTTAGGTTGTACTTGTAGACACCACAGCAACTACTAGAGTTTGGAACGAAAGATTTGAAATATGGCATATCACCTTTCTCTGGCGTATACAGTGGCTCAATGGTTTGTCTGTCTCCATTTTGGCTGGCAAATTGCGCTTGCAATTCGGTCATCGGCGGCAAGGTTAGTGATGGTGTCGGTGTATTAATAGTCACAAGTTTTTCTACTTCAATCACTGGTACCGGAGCATAGGTGTACCCCACGTACGCACCGAGAAATGGCAGTGCTACGAATAGTGCCAATGCCAAATACTTGGACAACGGAGTAACTTTTTTAAGTGGCACTATAATTCCTTCGCTTTCGCCTTGCTGGGGTTCCATACAAGGTAATAATAACATGGGGGCAGAACGCCAAAATGATGCATGTCAATGACAAAGCTACGCCACTAGTTCTCACTTGTGAGTACCCTGCTCATCACCGGCTGCAACTTCTCATACCACAATCCATACCCATCGGCGCTTGGGTGCAGTCCGTCCATGGCTAAATAGCGGTCTGGTTCAAGGATAAACAAATCTTCTTCTGGATCAACATACAAATCAATATACGAGACGCCGTTCTCGGCACTCGTCTTCATAAACACCTCACGCAGGAGGAGTGTCTGCTGTTGCATCTCTGCAGCCTTTTTCTTATTAAAAACTGCTGCGCCGCCAACGTTCCCACTCGACATCATGATGATGTGGTTGGTATGACTTTTAAGCTTGGTAAAAATCGTCTCAAGTTCGCGCTCCACATCACTTGCTGACCGGCTTTGCAACACATCATTACCACCAATTTGGAGAAGAACCACATCGTACCGACCAGCTAATTTTTCTACGACTGGTACCAGCTCGCCAATTGTCCGACCATTCACACTATCGTTCGTAATCCGAAGATTGGGATAGTCTTGCCCAATTCTTCCGGCAATTGAGTCTTTGGCATCGCGCACCCCAGTACCATAACCGGTACTGTCGCCCAGTACATGCAATGTCTGACCATTGCCTTCTTGGGTGTAGGGGCTCGTCTGCGAAATTAAGACGAGCACCTTGCCAAACCGCAGACCCGCCCAGATCAGCGCCACGAGTAAACCTGCACCGATGAGCAATAAAATGTATTTCACCTCTTGAGTATAACAAAATCTGAGTCTGCCGTTCAAAAAAGTATAATTCACAGCACTCTACCAATTTCCAAAATTCGGCGTATAATCTCCCCAAACTGAAACCTCGGCACAAGGGAGAAACACTGTGCGCCTGATCCTTCTTATCATCTATTTCTCTGTCGCCTTTGTAGCGACCAAGGCAGACGCGCTCAGTGTCTCTGCGGCTCAGGTATGCGCGAACGAGCTCCTTAACGCCTACAATGAACGGCGCTTCCCGGGGCAATTTCTCGCAATTGAAGCGCTTACTAGCCGTGCGTTCGGTTCGGGCTTCAAAAGCCTGAATCAAAGCGAAAAGGAGACCGCTATCGAAGCCACGACCAGGGTACTCCGTGACTCGTTCGAGAATCCGACCGGGAAATACCGTTACCGTGATCTCGTAGTCGCGTTCGTGGAGAAAACAAAGCAGGGCAATTTCCGTATCATTGGCGAAGTACACATCACTTCACCGATGTATACCGGATACGGAAGTTTTCTGGCGCTTACTAGCGGTTCATGCCAGATCTTCCAGGTGCGGATCGAAGACGTGGCCACTCTTGATGGCCAACTCCGGCAAATGCTTCGCAACGACTCTGTCGCGAGGAAGCTCCTCGAAAAGATAGAAGACTGAGGAAAAGCCGCCCGGGCGTACACTTGGGCGGCTTTCACTTTTTCATACATTATACATACGGTATACTAATACATACATGACCACCCTATCCCGCCGTCTCCTTCTGTTGACTGTTTTCATTACTGGTGCTGCTGTTCTTGTTTTTGAAGTCGGCGCCATGCGTCTCCTCGCTCCGTACTACGGATCATCCCTCACCGTAGTCTCAAGCGTCCTCTCGATTATCCTCCTCGCCCTGAGTCTCGGCTACTACTTTGGTGGACGACTAGCAGACCGCGCTCCGCATCTCTCACTGCTTATGCTCATCATCGGGAGTGCAGGGGTTCTCATGCTTGGCCTCCTTTACACTGCACTATTCCTTCTCCCAAGTGTGGCTCCAGCACTTGGACAAAGCACTGGGCCACTTATTATCTCAGCCGTGATTTTCTTTCTACCGGCCTGCCTCCTTGGCGCTGACTCGCCATTTGTTTCAAAACTCCTTGCGAGCGGCACTGACAGTGAAGGAGCGGTGGTTGGCACAGTCTTCTTCCTCAGTACCATCGGGAGTATCATCGGGAGCCTTGCCGCTGGTTTCTATCTCATCCCTAGCTTTGGTCTCTCCACCACACTGGCACTGACCGGACTGGTGCTTGTGCTCTGGAGCATGGGTGTCCTTTGCCTCGTTGGTTACAAAAATAACAACCTTACGCTTCAGACCTTGGTACTCGCTGGCACGATGATTTGTATCGCCATTCTCATTGCTGTAGTGAGTATCAAAACCCCACCACACAGTCGCGGTAAGCTCATCTATCAGCAAGACGGTCTCTATTCGCAACTGACAGTTTTTGAAGAAGAATTTCGCGGTACCACGTACCGCTTTTTAAAAAACGATAGTAACTACTCGTCAGCGATTATTCCTGGTAGCAGTGAAATGGCCTTCCCGTACGCAGCACTTGCGCTCACCTATAGAGATATGGTTACCGATGCTTCATCGTATCTCGTCCTCGGTGGTGGAGCATTCACCATTCCTCGCCATGTCCACCTCGATAATCCCAGTATCACAATTGATACGGTTGAACTCGAGCCCTATCTCCTCCCTATTGCAGCACAATATTTTGAACTGCCCACTTCTACACTGCTGCGCAACCATACGATTGATGC
>CAYSNO010000047.1:0-3067 GCA_964432455.1 uncultured Candidatus Saccharibacteria bacterium | reverse complement strand
AACAAGCGCGGTACACCATTTACCTTTACGGTAGGAGAAGGCAAAGTGATTAAGGGTTGGGAAGAGGGAATTGTCGGTATGAAAAAGGGTGGCAAGCGTATCCTCGTTGTCCCGTCTGACCTCGGCTATGGTGATAAGGGCTACGGCCCAATCCCAGGTGGCGCGAATCTCGTGTTTGCAGTTGATCTTCTAGACATAGCAGTCAAAACAGAATAGTAGAAACAAAAGCAGCCGATTGGCTGCTTTTGTGTTGCCATAGCCACATTCTCCGGCTATAGTAGACCAATTATGGCTGACAACACGAGACCGGTCTCATTTGAAATCGAGGCAGTTGGCAAAGGCAACCTCGCCCGTGCCGGTATTATTCATACCCCACATGGTGATATCCATACACCAGCTTTTGTAGTGGTCGGCACCAAAGCGAGTGTGAAAAGTCTCATGCCCGAAGACCTCACGCAGTACGTGGGGAACGAGGTGACCCTCGCGAATACCTACCATCTCTTCCTCCAACCCGGACACGAAGTAATCAAAGCCGGTGGTGGGCTAAACGAGTTTGCCAAGTGGCCCACCCCGACCATGACTGACTCAGGCGGCTTTCAAGTCTTTAGTCTGGGCGCTGCCTTTGGTAAAGGGGTGACCAAGTTTGCCAAAGGGGAAGTGGACGATAACGAAAACGAACTCCCGGTGAAGAAAGGTCTTAATGTCTACAGTCAGAAATTCGCCGAAGATCACGGCAAGCTCTGTATCATTGACGAGGAAGGCGTGACCTTTACCTCACACCTCGACGGCTCGATGCATCGCTTCACTGCTGAGCGAAGTATTGATATTCAGCACGCTATCGGCGCGGACATTATCATCGCCTTTGATGAGTGCACCAGTCCAACCGCCGACTACGAATATCAGAAAGAAGCCTCAGACCGTACCCATCGTTGGGCGAAGCGGAGCATCTTAGCGCACAAGCAGAACTACGAGGCGCTCAAGAAACAAGGTCTCTACGGTGTCGTGCAAGGTGGTCGCTTTATGGACCTGCGTCAAGAAAGTGCCCGTATTCTCTCGGACATGGACTTCGACGGCTTTGGTATCGGCGGCAGCTTCTCTAAAGACGACCTCGGTGACTCACTACGAGTGGTAAACGAGATTTTGCCAGTAGATAAGCCACGTCACCTCCTTGGTATCGGCGAGCCAGAAGATATCGTGCAGGGCGTGCTCCAAGGCTGCGATACTTTTGACTGTGTAGCACCCACTCGTATCGGCCGCACTGGCACCATCTACGTCATGACCGGCAACATGATTACCACTCCGTGTGGTACCTTTACCTACCCTGAGACTAAGAAGATTAGCCTGCGCAACGCACAGTACAAAGACGACCACTCACTCTTAGATCCACTCTCAACTGGCTATGTTGCTGGAAAGTACACGAAGGCTTATGTTGCTCACCTCTTCCGCGCTGGTGAGATTCTTGGCCCACACCTCGCTTCCATCCACAACCTCCATTTCATCGTCAATTTCACCAAGAATTTGCGAGAGCAACTATTAACAAAAGCCTCATAATTCCGTATCGCGCTTTTTTATACTAAAAAGCAAAGCATTAATGTAAATTATGATACAATTTTGTTATATATGGAGTCATTTACCCATCTATCGAAACCACATTTAGCCAAAGTCCTCATGGCCATTTCTGGTGTGATGGGACTGACCCTCTTTCTCTATGCCAACATTGAGCCAGAGGAAGGGTACTGGTTTGGCATCATGCAGCTCCTAGTAAATAGTTTTGTCTTCGTGACGTGGTTCTCCGGCTTTCTGGTTGCGGTTACGCTGCCCGGCCGGTTATTTGCCCTCGTCGGCGCGCTCATACCACTCCTGATGGCTATGACCACCCTCGAACGCGTACTTTTGTAGCTTAGCATTGCCACCCCCCACATCGCTTAAAGTTCGAGGTCTCGCCTCGTACTTCTTAATTCCTTTATTATATTGACTACATCGAGCATGTTTTCTTCACCAAAGTCAGAGGCGAGACCTCGTACTAAATCATCTTTATAGTTAATGCTGCTCCGATATAAGTTTTTATCTGTAATTTCGTGTACAAGATAGTTATATCCTACGTAAGCAAGGATATTTCTTAGATAGCTATCTGTATCCACTATCTTTGCTTTAAAGACACCTTGAAATAATGACCCTGAACGCACGTATTTTTGATTAAAATACATTGTATATCCGCCACCAAGTCGCTGCATGTATTTCGAGAGGCCACCTTCAACATCATTACAACGTAAAACTAAATGGTAATGGTTTGGTAGAAGGCAATAGGAGAGTAGTGTTACTGGCGGATCAACCTGTGCTCGTGATTGTAATAAACGCAAGTTACCAACCACCTCACTGGTATTAAAGTGCCTTAGCATCTTTAGAAAGTAGATGTAATCTTGTTGATCTTCAAAAATTGTACGTTTATCTACTCCACGGTTATAACAGTGAAAGATTTCACCGGAAGCAAACGCATGTAAACGTACCGCCATTGAAATATTATACAATACATTTCCCAAGTACGAGGCAAGACCTCGTACTTAGCGTGAACTTTTGTTATTTACCTCACCACGGTATACTCGTATACATGCAATTTGAACTCTCAACCGAAAAGACTCCCGCTGGAGACCAGCCAAAAGCCATAGAACGGCTTGTAACGGGTGTTCGTAGTGGTTTGCGACACCAGACCCTCCTTGGTGTCACCGGTTCTGGTAAGACCTTCACGGGGGCAAATGTGATTGCTCAGATCCAGAAGCCAACCCTCGTCATTGCGCACAACAAGACCCTCGCCGCCCAGCTGGCACAAGAGTACAAGGACTTCTTTCCGAACAATGCGGTGCACTACTTCGTGTCGTACTACGACTACTACCAGCCGGAGGCCTACATGCCGACCTCGGACACCTACATCGAAAAGGAATCACAGATTAACGAAGAAATCGACCGTCTTCGCCACGCCTCAACCCAGGCTCTCCTCACCCGACCCGATGTCATCATTGTTGCTTCTGTATCTTGTATCTATGGTCTTGGTTCACCAGCCGAATATGAG
>CAYSNO010000046.1:0-3067 GCA_964432455.1 uncultured Candidatus Saccharibacteria bacterium | reverse complement strand
GCGTAGCATTCACCGTCAAGAAAGATCTCTTTCAGATGTGAGTAGGTGAACGCACGCGACTCCGGATTCAGCGACTCTGTGCGGGTTGGCATGGCTGGCTCCAAATATGAGGACGGATTTTCTGCGGAAGACTATACTATATATTTAGCAAATGTCTATGGTTTTACTCTGTTTTTGCTAATTTTCCGCCATTTCTGTAAGAAAGGGCAGTGCGCTGCGTCAAAGGGAATATAAACACTATTTGGTTGTGAAAACATACATTTACTCACGTCATTGGTTGCGCAAGACAGTCGGGGTCGCCCTGATTGTTTTTGGCATTTTGGGACTCATTTTGCCGATTGTGCCGGGGATTGTTCCGCTGGCTATTGGACTTGAGCTTGTGGGTGTACGACTCGCCTTTTTTGACCGCTTTTTCACTCGAGAGGCAAAGACACTTGATCTGCCAGAGGAGATTGTGCAGACCGCTGTCTAGGCGTGTCTCTTCCCATCACCACTCATAGGTATATACTATCTCTATGAGTAACAAAGTCATCCCGGCGGTCCTGTTTGGTGCGGTGATACTACTGGCTGGCTTTTTTGTACTAAATTCTTATATCTATAACGAGAAGCAAGCGCCAGTCGAGCAGAGCTTTGAACCGTATGAGGCGAAGCTCGCCGGTGAGTATGTTTGTCTCGTCTCTACCGCCGATGCGGTGAGAGATATCTGTGAACTCGGAATCAAAACCGCAGCCGGTGAATACTACGCGGTTGATTTCGCCACACTTCCTAAGGAACAAGAGAAGCTCACTATCGGCGATACGTTTGAAGCCGCTGGGGTGGTGACACCAATTGAGCGCTTGAGTAGTGACCGCTGGCAGCAGTATGGGGTGAAGGGGATATTTACCGTCACTGGTTCGGTGGTGGTAGCGAGTAAGGAGACTCCTGCACCAACTGAATGTAATAGTGATGCGATGCTCTGTCCAGATGGATCAAGTGTGGGGCGTAGTGGTCCCCGGTGCGAATTTGCTCCCTGTCCAGCAGCTACCGCTACCACCTCTACCGTGACCACCTACCTCGGCGGGACTGCGACGGGGCTCGGGGTCAGTGTGAATCCCACGAAGGTGGTTTCTGATAGTCGTTGTCCGGCTGGGGTAGCCTGTATCTGGGCGGGGACGGTCGAGGTACAAACCGTGCTGACCACACCCGTCTCCCACGGTGAGCACGTCCTCTCGCTTGGGAAGCCACAGCCGTTTAAGGATTACACCGTTACCCTCACCGCTGTCTCACCAGAGAAAGGGGAGGATGCTATCACCGACTCTTCGTATCGCTTTACCTATACGATAGTAAAAAATGAGTCAGCACAGTAGAGCGTTTTTATAGTATATAATTAATGTATATGAAATTTTTAGTTACGTATCAGATGCCCCACACGGGCCTCGATGGTTGGATGCAGTTACCAGAAGATGTGCGTAAGGCACAGGAGGTAGAGATGCAAACCGCCTGGAATACGTGGATGGCAGCACATGCTGGTGTCATTATGGAGACCGCTGGAGTCGGGAAGCCAAAGCGCATTACTGCGACTGGTGTAGAAGACGCCCGTAATGACATCATGATGTATTCCTTTATCGAAGCGGAATCGCTTGATGCGGCAGCGGAGCTGTTTGTTGGGCATCCACACTTTGGTATCCCTGAAGCTTGGATTGAGGTGATGGCCGTCAATAAGGAGATTAGCTAGTTCGGTACCGTTCTAAAACGGCGGTTATCTGTGATATTATCAATCAGATGAGTGACGAAACCAAGCAGAAAATCAAACTAACCGCCATGGTGGTGCCTTTTTTGTTTGGTGGTAGTTACGCCTTCCACGCCCTTAATGTGAGCAAGGTCACTTACGTTAGTGAGTCTGCCACGGTAGCGAAGAGTAGTAGCACGAGTGCGCGCGGCACTACCCCTGATGAAGTAGCAAAAGCTGCACCATTGTGGCCGGCTCGTCTTGATACAGCCGAGTACGATAAGCGAGTCTTGTCCCTCGTGCACTATACGCCACCAAAGCTCGCGCCAGTGTCTACTACCACCGGTAGTAGTACACCGGTCGCCAAGCCAATCCTGCCCTTATATAGCAGCAGTAGTAATGTGACAATCCCGGGCAAACGCTGGCCACCGGAGGCGGTCTATCCGCAAGGTGGAGCGATTGTGCCGTTTAAACGTATCTTGGCCTACTACGGCAACTTTTTCTCCCGTAACATGGGTATCTTGGGTGAGTACGAACCAGACGAGGTAATCCGTCGACTCGCCGCGACGCAAAAGCTCTGGGAAGAAGCTGACCCAACGACGCCGGTGCAGCCAGCGATCGAATACATTGCGATGGTAGCGCAGGCTGATGGCGGAGCAGATGGGATGTACCGGGCGATGATGCCAGCCAAGGAAATAGAAAAAGCCTATAGTATGGCGAAGCAGATTGATGGGATTTTGATACTTGATATGCAGATTGGTCTTAGTTCGATTGAGACTGAGCTGCCGAAGTTCAAGACGTATCTCGAGCGACCAGAGGTACACCTCGCGCTTGACCCAGAATTCGCTATGTATGGCGGCCACCGACCAGGTACGGTGATTGGGACGGTGAGTGCGGCTGATGTGAACTACGTGATTAAGTATATGTCTGATATCGTGCGGGAGAAGCAGCTGCCGCCAAAGGTCCTCATTGTGCACCGCTTTACACAGAATATGGTCACGAACGCCGAAGCGATTACTCCCACTCCTGAAGTGCAGGTGATTATGGTGATGGATGGCTGGGGACCAAAAGATCTCAAGCGTGGTACGTACTCGCAGGTGATTATTCCTGAACCGGTACAATTCACTGGTCTCAAGATCTTTTATAAAAATGATACCAAGCCACCAAGTAGCGGACTCCTTACGCCGCTAGAGGTCCTCGAGCTTAATCCAAAACCGATTTTTATTCAGTACCAGTAATGGCACTGTGCGAGATATAAACAACGCGGGAATTATCCCGCGTTGTTTTTGGTGTCATACTAAATACGTACGGCGTTGGAGTGTTCTTTATTTCAATAGTTCATTTTTTATGCAATATAAA
>CAYSNO010000045.1:0-3181 GCA_964432455.1 uncultured Candidatus Saccharibacteria bacterium | reverse complement strand
TTTTTTCGAATCCTTCTTTTTCGAGTTGGGCGATGCAGCGTTCAGAGAGTTCCATGATGATGTAAGTATAGCAAAAGTGTGGGGACTCGGTCACGCTCATGGATATTTTTATGTGGTCACGAATCACTAAGTATATTGGTTCGCTATGCTCCCAATCTACTAAGTGTTCTCAACCCCGGCTCGCGGTTTTCTTTTTGGTTAAAAAGAAAACATCGCTCCGCCTTGCACCAGCGCCGTAAGCAACATTAGTTGCTTACTAAACCAAAACCCCCTCCTTTTGAAAAAGGAGGGGGTTTTGGTTTTCGCTGGTGCACCCGGAGGGACTCGAACCCCCGACGACTGTTCCGAAGACAGTAATGATATCCACTTCACCACGGGTGCAATGACTGGCAGTGTACTACTCTTTGGCCCAAAACTCAATTAACGGAGCTTGAAATGCTTTAAGATGGCGTTCAAAACTATGAGACCATCGCTTTCGCTGTGGTATTTCTCTAAGTGAAAGATGGTACCGATTTGGGGCTTTGTTTCATGGCCAAACATGAGGATACCCCGCGCAGACGGAATGACAGGGTAGAGTGGTTGCGCTACTGATTCAATAATCCACTGGTGGCCTTCGTAGAGACAGAGGAGTGGCGGCAGACCAAAAGAGTTTTCTGGTACCGCATTCGTGAAAAAGCCTTTTAACTTATTTTCAGGACCAAGATGATGGAGTTTGCCACCATAGGCCTCCACAATCAGCTCGGCACCATAACAAATACCAAGAAGTGGCTTGGTCTGCTCTGGTATCCAGGTCAGGACGGCTTCTAATTCAGCGCGAAAGTAGGGTATGGGACGATCATTACTGCCCGAAAGCACAATCAGGTCATGTGGTACTTGCGGATACAGCGCAGCGACCGTAGCCACTGGTACCACTTCAACGGTATCGTCAGGGAACAAAGCGGCAATATTTTTTGGATACCGAACACCGTTATTAACAACAAGCACGCGCATAGGATGGTTCCCTGCAGTATACCGCGCAGGAGGGCAAATGGGAGACTTTCTGCTACAATAGCCCTATCTATGATTCAGTCGACTGATATTCCACTTGAGGTCCGGGCGGTCGCTGATAGACTCCGCAGTGCCGGCTATGACGCCTACCTCGTGGGCGGTTGTGTGCGTGATCTGCTCCTCGGGAAGAACCCAAAGGACTGGGATTTTACGACCGATGCCGTGCCAGAGGCAATTATCGCCATATTTCCTGATAGTTTTTGTAATAATGACTACGGGACCGTGGGCGTAAAGACCGACAGCGAAGACCCCCGGCTCGCTATTGTCGAAGTCACCCCCTACCGCAGTGAAGGGGAATATAGTGACGCGAGACGCCCTGATTCCGTTACTTTTGGGGTATCACTCGAAGAAGACCTCGCCAGGCGCGACTTTACCGTGAATGCCATTGCACTCCGACCTCATGATACGGCGATTATTGATATCTATGGCGGACTTGAAGATCTTCGCGCCAAGCGCCTCAAAGCGGTGGGTGAACCAGGTGAACGTTTTGCGGAAGATGCGCTCCGTATGATGCGGGCCGTTCGTCTCGCGGCAGAACTCGATTTCACCATTGATAGTGAGACGATGCAGGGAATTTTTGCTAATCGGGAGCGGCTGGGGCAGATTGCCATCGAACGTATTAGTACCGAGTTTCAAAAGCTCGTTTTGTCGGCAACACCAATGCAGGGTATCGGTTTCTTAGAAAAACTGGGCCTTTTACCCTATGTATTACCGGAAATTGAGCCAGCCATTGGCTGCGAGCAGGGTGGTATTCATGCGTACGATGTGTACGAACACCTCTTGCGCACGCTGCAGGCCGCGGCCGATAAGGGTTATGGTATCGACATGCGCCTCGCCGCCCTCCTTCATGACATCGGGAAGCCAGCGACGAGACGAACCGGTGGAAAAAACAAGCTTTATACCTTCTTCGGCCACGAGGTAGTGGGGGCTCGGATGACCAAGGCTATCCTCGAACGCCTCAAGATGCCGCGTGATATCATCGACACAGTCGAAAATCTCGTGCGCTGGCATATGTTTTTTGCTGATACTGAAGAAATCACCCTATCAGCCGTCCGCCGCACGATTACCCGAGTGGGTGAAGATCAGATTGAAAACCTCCTTAATCTCCGGGTCTGCGACCGCATTGGTACCGGACGCCCGAAAGAACAGCCGTTTCGCTTCCGCAAATACAAAGCTATGGTGGATGAGGCGCTACGCGATCCTATATCGGTCAAAATGCTCAAGATGGATGGGACTCGCATTATGGATATCACTGGGGAAAAGCCGGGGAAAAAGCTTGGATATATACTGCATGCGCTATTGGAAGAGGTGTTGGTAGACCCCGGTAAAAACCGTGAAGAATATCTGGATAACCGCGTCAAAGAGTTGATTTTGCTTGATGAAACAGCCCTTAAGGCTCTTGGCGACGCCGGTAAAGACAAACTGGCCGAGGAAGAGGCCGCCGCCCTTAAGGAAATCGCCCGCGAACATAAGGTTGGTTAATTGATTAGTATGAAAAAGGTCGTCTACATCATCCCTGGTTATGGTGAAACCCACCTCAAACAAAGAAGTTACAAAAAGATTGCTCAAAAATACATTGCACAAGGCATAGAACCAATCTATGTATCGATTGATTGGCATAAAAGCACTCCAGAAAATTTTGATGCGTACCTACAGGAGTTCCAATCGCAGTATAAAAAACCAAAGAATACTAAAGTATATGTTCTTGGGTTCTCTTTTGGGGCAATAATTGCCTTTCTCACAGCTTCAAAAACGAAACCAAATGGCTTAATACTTTGTTCTCTTTCTCCATATTTTATCGAGGATCTTCCTAGCTTAAAACCAGCTTGGGTAAAGTGGTTTCAGGATACCTTCACAAAAAATACATACAGCTTTCATACCTACGCATCAAAAATTAAAACCCGAACGTATATTGTTGTTGGAGATAAAGAGGGTAACGAATGTATGAATCGTGCAAAACAAGCTAAAAAGGAGATCAAAAACAGTAAGCTGGTTGTTGTTGAAGGTGGAAAACACAATATCAACCAAAAAGAATACCAGGCTGCTATCGAAAAAATCATTAAAACACTATAGTAACTCAGTACATTCGGTTATAAATAGCGGAAAGGCCGGGGTTATTCACTCCCGGCCTTTT
>CAYSNO010000044.1:0-3196 GCA_964432455.1 uncultured Candidatus Saccharibacteria bacterium | reverse complement strand
AAACTTGATTTCTCAAGTGGCGACATTATGCACGGAAAGCACGTATTTTGCAACTATAACAACAAGCGAGCGCGTGAGGCGCTCGCTTTTTGAGAGAACAGTTTGTTTAGTCTTTCTTCTCTGCTTCGGCTGGTGTTTCGGCAACAGGAGTTTCTTCTGCTACTTCTTGTACGGCTTCAGCTGGAGTTTCCTCAACCGCTGGAGTCTCTTCGACAACTGGTGTTGCAGCTGCGAGGGCGGCTGCTTCGGCAGCGGCGGCAGCTTCAGCTACGGCCTTGGCCTCAGCATCGATACGAGCATTCGCTTCAGTCTCACTTTCAGTAGACATAGAAACGAGAGACATACGGCGCATCTGACGCTTGATCTCACGTGCCACCTTCTCACGGATGTAGTAGAGCTTGGCACGACGGACCTTGGCGCGCTTCACAATTTCGATTTGCTCAATCAAAGGAGTGTAGAGTGGGAAAATCTTTTCTACTCCAACACCACTTGAAACCTTACGTACGGTGAAGGTAGCCCCTGGCTCATCACCATGCTTACGCGCAAGAACCACTCCTTCAAATACCTGAAGACGGGTCTTTCCTTTATCAACGATTTTTTGGTGCACCTTAACCGTGTCACCTGGCTTGATACCAAGTGCCTTGCGGTCTGCCATCTGTACTGGCGAGGTAACCACGCCTTGTAATGCTGTGTTCATACAATAGTAATAACAATAAATGCCTCTGGTCCGTGTAAAACGTGCCCTAATCTACCACAAGCGCCCTTATTCTGCAATACGTTCGGCCGCCAGTTCAAAGCTGTGGGGCACTGGGGCAATAAACCGTTCAAGGCTGCCATTTGGAAGGGTCAACTCAAGAATATGGGCGTGGAGCGCTAGACGATCGAGCTCAAGATTGTTAGAGGTTTCCCGCTTTTTGCCACTATATAGGACATCCTGCACGATTGGCCGGTCAATTGCCTTCAGGTGCACGCGGAGCTGGTGAGTACGGCCAGTCTTTGGAATGAGCTTCACGTACGAAAAGGGTTCTCCCTCGTACTCGCCGGCCGCAATCCGTTCCCAATCAGTCACTGCGCTGCGCAAGGTGCCCTTAGCCCCACGCTGGGCCGACCGCAGACGGAAGTTCTGGGTATTGCGACCAATTGGCCGATCGATTGTCCCCCACCGCTCATTAAGGCGACCGTAGACAAAAGCCCGGTACTCCTTTTTGGCGTGCCGATCATGGAACTGGGCCTTGAGGTGCGCATGGGCCTCTGCGGTCTTAGCGAGGATCATTACTCCTGAGGTCTCGCGGTCTAACCGATGGACTACGCCGGATCGTTCAAGCGGCTTCCCGTCGGGAGTCGCGGTCGCTTCCCCTACTCCTTTTGCCTCTGGGCAGCGGGCCAAAAACCAATCGACGAGCGTCGTATCGGCTTTTTGCCAGTCTTCGTGCACAAGCATTCCGTAGGGTTTATTCACCACCAAAACTGCCTCATCTTCAAAGAGGACTACTGGCTCGGTTATATCTTTAGCGTCCGAAACGACGTTTTCTATCTCCATACTGCGTCAGCATACTCATAAATTCATCTTTAGTAAATGCCGGCCAATAGGTAGGTGTAAACATAAGCTCACTATAGACCGCCTGCCACGGCAAAAAATTAGACAGTCGCATGTCTCCCCCAGTTCGAATAACGAGGTCCGGGTCCGGCATTCCCGCTGTCGCGAGATGCCCGGCGAAGGTTGTCTCATTAACTAGTTGCCCCCTGGCAATCGCCTCATTCACCGCAGCGATAATTTCTGCCCGTCCCCCGTAGGAGAGCGCTACCCAGATAGTAGTGGTCTCATAGCGAGCACTTTCCTGCATGAGTTCATCAATCGCTTGTCGTAGCTCATCACTAAATAAAGAGAGGTCTCCAAAGACGTTGACTCTCACTTGCCACTGATGCACTTCGGTCAACATCCGTTTTGTGAAGCGTAAAAATAGTTCTTGGAGATAGGCTACCTCCAACGAATTACGATTCCAGTTCTCACTCGAAAAGGCGTAGAAGACCGCATGAGGGATATGTGCATCTTTTATCCACTGTGCGACTTCATAAAATTTTTCTTCACCGGCTTCGTGTCCAAAAATAGTTTCCTCCTTTTGTTCGAGTGCCCACCGACGGTTACCGTCCATGATAAAACCAATACAGTTGGGATGTGTCACGGTGCTACTCATACTAGGTAAAGAGTATCGAGAACTCTTGATAAACCTTGGCTTGGCTGCGCCACTCAACCGCTACCCCATCTACCTTAGAGAGGAGTGAACCCTCATGGAGATGTTCAACAAATTCCTTGAGTACATCCGGCATCCCCTGGGCAATCACAAAGACCGAGCCGTCCTTAAGATTCTCGACCGAACCAACCAACCCCATGTTGGTGGCAGCTTGTTGGACGTAGTCCCGGTACCGGACACCTTGGACCTTTCCCGTTACGGTGGCGTGGAGTTCTATCATAGTCATCAGTATACCTAAGAATGAGCGGCTATTGAAATATTTTCAAAAGCAGGTAGTATAGTGGCTACCTTAGGTAACTAAGTCACGGGCGATTAGCTCAGTTGGTAGAGCAATTCATTTACACTGAAAAGGTCGGGGGTTCGAGTCCCTCATCGCCCACAAACAAAAAGAACCACTCCTGTGGTTCTTTTTGTTTGTGGGCGATAGGAAGCAAATAGTTTTGCTTCCGTGAGGGACTCGAAAGCCGCAACGATGCTTTTCTTTGAGAAAAAGAAAAGCCGCGAGGCGGGGTCGCAAGTACTTAGATTTTTATGAACGGAGTGAAATAAAAAGCTTAGTAACTTGTGACCGAGTCCCGTCGTCTCTTGACCAGACCCTACCCCGCCGCCACCACCTTTGCAAAATTATGCAAAATCGTCCGCGCATGCGGCGTATCAAAAAACACCTCATCCACCGTCGTCCCCTCTGGTAAGTAGTGTGGAATATGGGCCACGCGGTCATGCATATCGGTTAAGGTCAATTCGGGATGGAACTGCGTCGAGATAATATTGTCGCTATATGCAAGGGCCGACACCCGACACGATTCACCGCCATGAGCGAGCAAAGTGGCACCTGTCGGAATATGCGCAAGTACATCCTTGTGTCCGTACTGAGCATCAAAGGTAGTTGGCATGTTCGCGAACAAGCGATGGTTTCGCCCTTCCTCATGCATGGTCACCGTATG
>CAYSNO010000043.1:0-3381 GCA_964432455.1 uncultured Candidatus Saccharibacteria bacterium | reverse complement strand
CCAGACTTGTTGCCACTTCTTCTCAATCGCGTTGTCGAATTTTTTATGCATAGAAAATACCACCTCATTTATGAATAACGTATTTGTTAGTATGCCATGAATTGGCAGAATGTAAAAAGAAAACGAGCGGGCGCAGAGTTGCGCCCGCTCGGAAGCGGTTAGGTGGCGGTAGTCCGCCGGAATGTCAGCATGGCCCACAGGAACAGTCCACTGCCAGCATAGAAGACGAGCACAAGCCAGAACGGGATAGATGAACCTTCGCTGTTCCAGCCCACGAGCGGGATGCCCGGGATAGCGACGAAGAAGATCCACCACATCCAGTCTTCGGCCCGGTCTGTTGCATCCACGGAAGGATACTGACACAGATACTGCCAGAAGTAGCGCGGCCAGAAGTAGACCGGCCAGAGCATGAGCACGGAGACGAGCGCGGCACTGAGCCACCTCCACTTGTTCGGCGGTGGCGGTTCAACTGCTTCACCCCGGGTTTCATCTTCGGCGAACGTCATGATAGCCTCGACGTCGTCGATTTCTTCTTCGGTGACCTGGACGGATGTTGGTTGCACCGGTGATCCGTAAAGCCGCCGAAATTCAGCCCTATCGACCGTAATCCCCAAGAGCTCTTCGGCCATGGTGATTTCATCCGCATCGTCATAGCCGAAGCGTGCTAGGAGCGAGGTGTTTTCCCCATCCTGATGCAACATTTCGTCTTGATCGTTGCGCTTCACGATGAAGGAAAGAACACTCAAACCAGCAACAACGACGGTGGCGGTGGCTGCCAAGAAAAGCGTCCACCACCCAACGGTCTGACCAACAGCACCGACACCACCCATGATGACTGCTGCCGCCATGATGATTGGAGCCCAAAAGAGGGTCTTGTCGTCTTCAGGCGTACGCGGGCCGTAGCTGCGCACCCGTCCATCTGTTTGTTCTGTCATTGGCTGCTCCTTGTTGCCAGTTTCTGTCATTTTATACAGTCCATTTGGGACTTTACAACAAATAGCGACATTTGTCTATCCACAGGTAAGAAAACCCACAAACGTGGTGTTTGTGGGTTTCTTGTTTCTACTCTGCCGTATATAAAAGGAGTCTGATCTGCTTGACGAGATCATCGAGGCTATGGTGCGCTTTAATGAAGTAATCAAGCGGCTTCGCTTCGTGCGCAAGTCCGATGTTGTTTACATCGTCCATAGCGGTGAGGATGACGACGTTTGCTCCCCGTCCCCACTCGTCTTCTCGCAAACGACGGAACATTTCCTGTCCGTCCATAATAGGCATCATGAGGTCAAGGAGAATCAGATCGGGATGATCACGGAGCGCCGTTTCAAGACCTACCTGGCCGTTTTCGGCACCTGATACCTTGTACCCTTCTTCGTGGAGGGCTTCCATCATCGCCTCGCGGAGGTCGACTTCGTCTTCAATGACAAGAATATGCTTTTCCATGTCCACGATTGTACCATATCCGCCCATGGTCTGTCTCCCGCTGCATTGGTATGATACTTATATATGCAAATCAAGGTCGGCTTCCAAACCTGGCGAGCCGTGCGCATGTTCCTCATTGTTCTCGCACTCTCGGCAGTTTATGGCGGAATCTATTTTGTGGTGTCTCTCCTGTTGCCAACGCTTCTCGCGCCAGTGATGCTCGTGAGCTTCGTGCTCCTGCTTGCTTTTGGTGTGGTGACCGTAGGTTCGCCAGACGAAGCACTGGCCAAATGGCACGAAGACCAGCTCCTCTCCACCCGCGAACTCTACTCGACCCTGTATACCCAGAGTCCAGTACCGTATCTCACCCTTGATAAAGCGGGAGTGATTACCACCTGTAACCAAGCGGCTGCTCGCCTGTTTGGGCTCACGATGGAGCAAATGGTTGGTACAACGATTGTCGATCGTTTCACCCACGAAGACGAGGTTCACCTCTCGGTGGTGCTCGGCAAGTTTTCTTCTGGCTCAACGATTATGGACAGCGAGCTGCAGTTCCGAACCTATACCGATGAGCTACGCTGGATCTCGCTCTACTACTTTGTGAACCAAACGTTTGATCAGCGACTGGTCTCGATGATTGATGTGACGCAGCACAAGATAGTTGATAAAGCGAAGAGTGAATTCGTGGCGCTTGCCACCCACCAGCTGCGCACGCCGGTCGCTGCTATCCGCTGGAATGTGGAGCTACTCGAGCGCTCGATGCGCGGTGCCGCGAGTGAGAAGCAGACGAACTACCTCATGAAGGTCGGTCGCAATGTGACCCGTATGCTCGCCTTGATTAACGACTTCCTCAGTGTTTCAAAGCTCGAAACCGGTACTTTCTCCACTACCCCTGAACCAATTGAACTTTCAACCTACCTCCCGACTATCGTGGAAGAATTCGAAGGTCAGATCAAAGAAAAGCAGATACAGCTGACGGTGAACTACACTCCTGCACCCTTTACCTTTACCGCTGACAGTCGCCTCTTCCATATTATTACGAGTAACCTGCTCTCCAACGCGGTGAAGTATGTCCGTCCAAGTGATCGCATTGCTTTTGGCTATGTAGTTGAAGGCAATGAGCTCGTCTTTACCGTAGCAGATAGTGGCATCGGTATTCCAGCCGAGCAGCTCCCTCGCCTCTTTAGTAAGTTCTTCCGGGCTTCAAACGCCATGCAGCACCGCGCCGAAGGTACTGGACTTGGTCTCTATATCGTGAAGGAGTCGGTAGAGCAGCTCGGTGGCACTATTGCAGTGCAATCAGTTGAGAATCAAGGTACGACGTTTGTTGTCCGGCTTCCAGTAGCTTAGACAAACAAAAAACCACTTCCTTTTGAGGAAGTGGTTTTTTGTTATTAGCATTCAAAACAAATTGATATGGCGCGGATAAAGCCATTAGGAATAGGCTTTACTCGCGAACACCACAAGGGTATTTCCATTTTTATACTCCTTGCAGTCGTTAAAAATTAGGTCATTTCGCAATTGTCGCGCTTTGCGCTCTGTAGCTCATTTTACTTAACGACTCTCTCGAAACAGTATCGTCCTTCCTTGTAGTTCCAGTTCTCAGGATTCTTGATCTTGGCGGCTGGATCAACATATGAGGTATCCATAAATTCGTTTGGCACACTATCACGGGAGAAGGTGGCGCAGAGCTTAAAGCCCTTGTCGGTCTTTTCGTAGCTATACGCTTCGCGTCCTTCTGGTGCGGTTGGTACATCCATGCCTGAGCTCGTATACGCTTCAGAAAGCGTGTTTGGTAAGCTTGAGCTACTCATGGCCATGTAGCTATCAATTTGCCACTGGATGTTGCGGAGGTCATTCACCTGCGTCTCATCAAGCTTCATCTCACGTACCACTGCTGGGGTCTCGATGTTCTTTACCCCAAAGGCGATAGCGAGAAGGACAAGGAGTCCAGCTCCAACA
>CAYSNO010000042.1:0-3528 GCA_964432455.1 uncultured Candidatus Saccharibacteria bacterium | reverse complement strand
CTAATTGTTCTTTATTTGCAAGGTCTTTTTTAGTAAAAATAATCCATTCTTCTTTATCTTCAAGGTCTTTGCTGTATGAAGATAGCTCATTTCGAATGATATAATACTGTTCTATAGGGTCTTCATGCTCAAAAGAGACAAGGTGAAGGAGCATCTTGGTCTTGGTCACGTGACGTAAGAACGTATGTCCAAGACCCTTCCCTGTATGAGCTCCTTCAATGAGGCCTGGGATGTCTGCGAGTACGTAACCAAAGAGATCGCCGAGGTGTGGAACCAGTGTCGTAAATGGGTAGGCACCCACTGCACTGCGTGCATTGGTGAAGGTATTGAGAAGCGTCGACTTACCTGCGTTTGGGAGACCGATAAGTCCTACATCTACTACCAGCGTAAGCTCAATCTTGAGGTCTCCCGATTCACCTGGCTTGCCTTTGGTGTTTTCTTCTGGAGAACGGTTGGTAGAAGACTTGAAGTGTTCATTACCCAAGCCTCCTCGGCCGCCCTTAAAGACCCGTTCTTTGTGTCCTTCGGTGAAGAACTCGTAGATTCGCTCGCGACTCACATCGGTGACAATTGAGCCAACGGGGACCTTGATAACGAGGTCTTCCCCATGGCGGCCAGCCTTACTCCCAGTCTGCCCAGGCACCCCTGCCGCCGCGCTAAAGCGGGGGTTCCCCAGGTACTTCGAAAGCAGCCCAAGGTCACGTACGGCCTCTATGTAAACGTCTCCGCCATCTCCGCCATCTCCCCCTGATGGTCCGGCATTAGGGACAAACTTCTCGTGACGCCAGCGTGTGACGCCGTCTCCGCCGGCTCCAGCCTCGGCATAGATAGTAATTTGATCTGTAAACATCTGCATGTCATACCATAAAAACTTTCCTGAGTCAAAATGAAATGAGCCAACGAGGCGCTTGTGCCGACTATGGCGAATTTCCGTGAGTGTGGCCTATTCCTTACAGGAACTGTCCACTCATTGGTTATTTTATTTCGTCAACACTCATAAAATCACTCAATGAGTCTTGCGAAAACGTCCCACGTTTTCTCACCTAATGGCCACGTCCACGTCTCTCAACTACCGCAAACACTCTTGATTCCACCAATTTGATGACACAGGGCGACTATGGCGAAATGACCTAATTTTTAACGACTGAAAGGAGTGTAAAAATGGAAATACCCTTGTGGTGTCCGTGAGTTGGAGCTATTTCTAATGCCCCAATCCACGTCTCTCCACAACCACGAACACTCTCTGTGTCACTCTTCTTGATAGCGTAGACCAACTATGGCAAATTTTATGATTTTTAAGGGGTGGTAATGACTATAAAAATAAGACGACTTTTGCCGGGCTGTGAGTGAAAGTAATTTCGTACATAAAACGCCCTAAGTAGGCGCATTATGTACGAGTATTTTTTATTTGATTAATCTGCTTGCTGCATCTTCCCGACAAATAAATGAACAACACTAACGAGGAGTGTCCCGAGTACAGCTGGTACAAACCCAGCTACCGCAAACCCCGGGAGAAGCCAAGCTGCTGTCATAAATAAAAGGACATTGATTACTAAAATAAACAGCCCAAGAGTAATAAGGGTGATAGGTAGAGTCAGAAGTACCAGTACCGGTTTTATAAAACTGTTCAGTATACCCAATACAACGGCAGCAAACACAGCAGTCTGCCAGGTATCAATTGATAGTCCAGGAACTATCTCGTTTGCAATTAAAAGGGCTATAGCGCTCGTGGTTATATAAACAATGATTCGTGTCATATACGACATCATACCATTTTCAATTAACACTTGAACATAACGGCGACTAAAGTTTAAGCAAAAACTTTTATGAAATTCAAACCTTATTAGAATATGGTATGGGTAAGGGCAAAGCGACGTATTCCAGTCAAAAACTTTGGCAGTGTGTGGAGTGGTTAATCAAAAGAATGTATGCAATACCAAAAAACACCCCAGGTGGGATGTTCTTTGACTCTTATAGTAATATCTTACTTTGATACCAGCTGCCAACCTTCAGCCAAAAGTGGTTCGGCTTTTTTGAATTTCATGGTTTCGGTCGTTGTACCATTGGTGATGGTTACGATATCATTGCGGCCCGGCATAGTCTCGGCGACCCGTGGGGTTGTCTTAGACTCGACCCCTTCACTCGCCTTAAGTGCTGCCTCGGCTTCTTTTTGGTGAGTGACCTCCTCTTTGGCAATCACGGCTGGTTGCATAACGGGGAGCACCTCGGCAATACGATGGAGAATAGTATGCTGTAGGTCCAAAAATGCCTCTGTCCCCTCTCGTCGGTACTCAATGAGGGGATCGCGCTGACCGTAGGCGCGGAGATTCACACTCGAACGAATATGTCCCATCATTTCAAGATGGTCGACCCAGAGGGAGTCGATGATTTGTAGACAAAGTTGTGAGAACATCTGATTCATGTGCTCAGTACCGAATTCTGTCTCTTTGGTAGCAAATACCTCCGCGACCGCTGGAACTACGGCAATCACCTCATCTTTAATTGCTGAAAGTTCGGCTACATCTTGATGGAGCAATTTATGACGACGATTATAAATTGAGATACGCTGCAGGTTAAGGACGTCATCGTACGCCAAGACCTGCTTACGTGAATCAAAGTGAAATCCTTCAATGCGGGTCTGGGCGGCTTCGAGCTGACGAGAGATAAGCTTCATCTCGATCGGCTGGTCTTCGGGGATACCAAAGGTACCCATGAGGTTTTTGACTCTCTCGCCACCAAACACACGCATAAGCGAGTCTTCCATCGAGACATAGAATTGTGTCGCTCCACTATCACCCTGGCGGCCAGCGCGACCTCGGAGCTGGTTGTCAATACGACGAGCCTCATGTCGCTCAGTACCAAGTACAAAGAGACCACCGAGATTCCGCACTTCTTCAGCTTGTTCAGGCGTGGCCTGTGGACCACCGAGCTTGATGTCTACCCCACGCCCGGCCATGTTCGTAGCGAGCGTCACTGCTCCCTTGATACCAGCGGCCGCAATAATCTCACCTTCTCGTTCGTGATTCTTAGCATTAAGCACCTGATGTGCTACTCCGGCTTTCGTCAGGGCCTCTGACATACGTTCGTTGACTTCAATGGACGCGGTACCAATGAGGATCGGCTGACCGGTCTGATTGATTTCTTTGACACGAGAAATAATTGCCTTAAATTTACCCGCCTCATTTTGAAAGATGAGGTCAGTGTGATCAACGCGAGATACCTTGCGATGGGTAGGAACCGGTACCACCTCAAGCTTGTACACGGTGTAGAATTCTTCTTCAGAGGTAAGGGCAGTACCCGTCATGCCCGAAAGCTTTTCGTACATACGGAAATAGTTCTGGTAGGTAATCGACGCGTAGGTTCGTGACTCACGCTGAATGGCTACCCCTTCTTTGGCTTCAATCGCTTGGTGAAGACCATCTGACCAACGTCGACCCGGCTGCATACGACCAGTGAACTCGTCAACGATGACTACTTCCCCATCTCGCACAACGTATTCCTTGTCGCGCGTATAGAGCGCCTGTGCAC
>CAYSNO010000041.1:0-3577 GCA_964432455.1 uncultured Candidatus Saccharibacteria bacterium | reverse complement strand
GTAGCAAAGAAGGTTGCAAAGAAGAAGTAGGGAAAAAGATAAGACAAAACCACCGACACTCTGTGTCGGTGGTTTTGTCTATGTATGAGAAAGATTAAGTCATGGTATCTTAGCTTCTCATAGCAGTTGCTCGCCAATTAATTCATGATAGAATCGTACGCACCGGGCCTTTAGCTCATTTGGTAGAGCGCTTCCATGGCATGGAAGAGGTGAGGGGTTCGATTCCCCTAAGGTCCACAATCGGCCGCCCGAAACATTTTATGTTTCGGGCGTTTGCCGTTGTGAGACCTTAGGGGAATCGAAAGCCGGAGCGATGTGAGCTTGCGAACCAGCGAGGCGGGGTCGCGGAAAATTTCGGTAGAAATTTATCTGTGACCGATTCCCCAACGAAAGTTTTGTGGTCGTTTGCCGTTGTGAGACCTTAGGGGAATCGAACGGCGGAGCCGGGGTCCCCTTTAGGGCCGGCGAGCCGTGTCCCGCGGCACCTGCTAGATTGTGAGTGTATACGAAACAATCTAGCTTGGTGACCGTCAGGACGATTCCATTTAGAACATATAGTTCCAACCCACCACCATACATCCCTCGTAAGTAAAGACCTAGGCTGCCGTCTTCACTGGTATAATCTAGATCTTATGCAAACAGTTTCAAAGCGGCAGTTTATTATTTATGGAGTGTTTTTGGTAGCACTCCTCGCTGTCTGTGCCGCTTTGTGGTACAGCACCACGATGACTATCAAGAATGAAGATACTCGTAAGCTGCCAGACGCGCTTGATATTGCTTTTGACTTTTATAACGCTTGGCTTGATGAAGCCAAAGCCAATGGCGGCAAGATGAAGACCGATTCTATTCTCTTTAGTAGTACGGCACTTGAAAAGGGTATCCGTGACTCACTCCTTGAAAAGCTCAATAAAGGTAACGACGGGGTCGATCCAGCGCTCTGCCAAATCACTGCACCAGACAATATCAAAATGAAGTTTGTGAGCGAAATGCCAACGGAGGTGGAAGTGATGGTTATTTCCGAATACGCGACTGGTACTCCAACTGGCTTTGCCTTGGTGAACATGAAAGTGGTAGACAGAACCTGGGTGATTTCTAATATCTCTTGTTCAAAGGGCGATGTGCTCGAAGACCGAGAATTCTCATTCTCAAACAAAGGACAGCTCTTGAAGAACGTCCCGGCCCCATTTGATAACACACAGTGGCACCTCGTCTTCAGTGAAGACGGTACTCCAGGACACGTAGCACCCCTACTGTTTACTGCCTCAAGTACCTGCCACACTAACAATACGGACGCTGTCTGTGATGTAAATGCACTGAAGGAAGCGGCCTACGCCAAGGTAGACGGCACTATGACTGAGACAGGGGTCGAAGTCACGAAGATGGAGTGGTCAGAGAATCCGTTCTAGTTTCGAAGCTTCACGCTTACGCCCGACGGATGATAGCCAGCAATGTCTCTGTGACCTCGTCACAGAGATTTTGTGTATCGGCTTCGACATTGAGTCGCATGACCGGGTCGTTCGCCGAGAGGCGGATGTTGCACCACCATGTAGGCATAATGAGTGTGAGACCATCTATGGTTTCGACCGTTGCTTCGGAGTAGCGAGCTTTGATATCAGTAAAAATGGCGTCAGCACTGCGAGTAATATGACTGTTGATTTCGCCAGACTGAGCGTAGGTGGCGACTTCTTTGGCCAGTGTACTGAGAGGTTTTTGCTCCTGCTGAAGCAATTCCAATATATAGAGGAGGGGGAGAGGTCCGCCTTCAGAATAATGGGCTTCTTTGAAGAAGAAGTGGCCAGAGAGCTCAACACCAAGGATACTCTCGTGTTCCCGCATCGTCTTACGAATGTGAGTATGACCAACCTTTTCTTTGACCGATGCACCACCAAGCTGCGCTACCATCTCAGGCAGTCGCTTGGTTGAGCGCACGTCATAGACGACGTGTCCACCGGGATGTTTCAAGAGGAGGTGCTTGGCGAGTAAGGTACCAATGATATCCGATGGTACGGGCTTCCCAGTTTCATCGACAAAACCAACCCGATCGGCATCACCATCAAAAGCAACACCAAGCACGGCACCTTGCTCTACTACTGCATGGCCGAGGTCGCGCATCGTCTCGAGCTTTACCGGGTTCGCTTCGTGATTGGGGGCAGTGTGATCGTACTCATCGTAGATAGCATGGACGGTGAGGCCCTTGATTTGCTTGAGGGTCGCAATCTCAAGCACACCCACCATATTGGCCGGGTCAACGACGATAGTCATTGGTGCATTAATAAAAGAAAACTGGTTTTCAAAATGAGCTGCCCACGCTTCGTGTACGGGGTGTTCTTCAATATTAGAAACAACAGATTCGGCCGAGTAGGTGTGTTCGCCAACAATCTTTCGCAGTACCTGAAGCGTATCTGCGGAGACAGGCTTCGCGTCTTCAACGGTGATTTTGAGGCCATTATACTCCGAGGTCATGTGTGAGGCGGTAATCATCACGGTTACTTCGATATCATCGTGTTTGCCGCCGACAAAGTACGTCATCGGGGTGG
The DNA here is from genome assembly GCA_964432455.1 of uncultured Candidatus Saccharibacteria bacterium. Taxonomy (GTDB): domain Bacteria; phylum Patescibacteriota; class Minisyncoccia; order Phycocordibacterales; family UBA918; genus OLB19. The sequence continues at coordinate 1,040 of CAYSNO010000041.1, read as the reverse complement.
TCACAATCCCGAGGTCGAGTACCTTGGCACCAGCGGCATTAATCCCACGGGCGAGCGCTGCAAAGAGTTCGTCCGCCGATGGACGAATATCCCGACCGACCGCAATCTTCGACGCTTTGAATAATCCAACAATAGCGTAGCCGATTTTTTCAACTTCTTCGGTCGTTAGTTCTTCACCAAATTTGCCGCGAATATCAAAATTTCGATAAATAGTTTGTAGGTGTTCCATAGGTCTTAGTATAACAATTAACAGGGGAGAGCGGTAACGCGGTTTTCGGGTGGTACTATAGACACATATGGAACTTATTATCTTATTTGTTGCTGTGATCTTTAGCTTTGCCACCTCTCTTGGGGTCGGAAGCTCAACCTTAGCCATAACGAACTTCTTTGTAGCGATCGCCGATGGATCTATTGATGGAACCGAGCGCAAGATGATGTCAGTGGTGTACGTGGTACTCCGGGTCGCCATGGTGACACTCTTCTTCACGCTTGCTATCCTCACCGCATACAATACGTACCACCTTGGGGCAGCGGCCTTTACACCACTGTTATTCGCGCAGTGGACTATCCTCGCGGTCTTGTACCTCAATGCCATACTCATGACTCTCCGCATTATGCCAAGTACTTTTGGGCCGTCCCTCCAAGCGGGGAGTTGGTACACGCTTGGTACCCTCGCCGCACTCTTGCCACTTGGTCTCACGAACTTCACCTATGTACAGTTCGTGCTCGGGTACATCGCGATGCTCATGCTCGCTACCGGACTCGTCAACGGCATCATGGCCATCCTTAAGTCTCACAAAAAGCCTACTCCTCCGCCAGCTACACCGGTACCGCCGGCTTAGGGCTAATTTGATTACACAAACGAAACCGCGATACCTGTAGGTATCGCGGTTTCGTTTTCGCTAACTCTTAACTATTGTGTCTTAGAGCCACTTGTAGAATCGGACAATTACACGACCGCTCCAGAAGAAGAAGCGAGCAAAGAGACCACGTCGTCCCTCGCGCATACGAAGTTCGTTACGGTAGTAGAGGGTAGGGAT
>CAYSNO010000040.1:0-3792 GCA_964432455.1 uncultured Candidatus Saccharibacteria bacterium | reverse complement strand
CACCCTGACCACGAGTCGTTTAGTGGGGAGGTAGCCAGCAGTTACGAAAACGCTGCTCGCGAAGCCGGGCACGAAGTGGTTCGCGTCAATCTTGGTCAATTACACTTTGATCCTATCCTCCACAAAGGGTATAAAGAAATTCAACAGCTTGAACCAGATCTTCTTGACCTCCAAAACCGTTTCCGCGAAGCGGAGCACATCGTCCTTGTCTATCCAAACTGGTGGTGTGCCATGCCAGCCCTCCTTAAAGGCCTCTTTGACCGCTTTTGGCTCCCTGGCTTTGCCTTTAACTTCAATAAGGAAACCAAGCGTATCGACAAGCACCTCAAGGGTCGTACTGCCCGGGTAATTGTCCTCTCTGGTACCCACTCACCATTCCAGACCTGGTGGCGCTTCGGTGACTTCACGAACGAAATCCAGTACGGTATCCTCGAATTTGCAGGTATCCGCACTGCAGTGACCGCCTATGGTCCATGCGAAAAGGTAGGCGGACCATGCCGCGAAAAGTGGCTCCGTGAGATTGCCGCGATGGGGAAGAAGGGAATCTAGTAAAGAAAGTAAACTCAGAATCAAGAAAATCAATGTCTAGGCATTGATTTTCTTTGATTTATGTGATATAGTAATAATTGAAATCGATCATCGCCCGAGGAGGCACAGATGTATAAGTTTGTTCTGTTTCTGCTGTTTTTGGTCGCAGGGCCGGCACTGGCAGAAATCAAAGTGTCGCCGTCGTATGTGGAGCGACAGCTTGGACCCGGTTCTGACCGACTCATGTGCACAAGCGTAAGCCTCGCAATCGAATCCGCACAAGTGGATGAGGAACTGCGAGGATGTGGCTGGTATATGATACTCGCACCACGAGTCCGCTCGTATATGAAGCTTCACGGCAAGACGTACACGGTTCTCGAAATCGGTCCACCCTGGAACGAGCGCTACTGGCTTGAACCTAGGGTGATCAAGGATCGGAAGCGGCGACTGAAGTTCAACAACTAAGCCAAGGCGGAAAGGCGGGGTCAACACTCCAGGCCTTCCGCCTTTTCGTTTGCAAAATTTATGTAGAGCCGTATAGTACGAACAGGACAGGTCAAAAATCGAGAAAGGGACAGAATGAGAGACGTAGGTACATTTGGACAGGACGCTCTTCGGATCGCCAATTTGCTTACTACCCACTACCTTCCAAGCAGGCAAGTGAGTGCTCGCGACATTGCTGATCGCGAAAAGTGTCCAGAGGTGCTCCTTGTGACAACTGAGAAATCGGTCGAGGCTCTGGCCGAGGTTGAGGCACTTCGCGCTCGTGGTTTTGCCGGACGTGTTGTTGTGCTCATAAAAGAGCGTCTGACCGAGGAAGACATGGTTTTGCTCCACCGAGCTGGAGCCGACAACTGTCTTGACTGTACGGCGAGTCCAAGGCTGATCCAGGCAGTGATGTTGGCATCGTCTAGGAACTATGTCTCAAGGTGGGACGATTACCACCTCTATCGGGCAGGGAATCTTACCTTGGACGCACTAGCAAGACGCGTCACTGTCGGCAGTACGACTGTGAATCTAGGACCGTCCGGGTTCGACATTTTGTATCTGCTTTTGATGCGGCAGGGCAGAGTACAGTCTCGCGAAGAGATACTCGAACAAGTGCGGCCCCGCACGCATCGCAACATCGACACCAGATTGGTGGATGTTCTGCTAGGAAGAGTTCGCAAACTCCTTCAAGAACATCATTGGCAGGGCGCGACAATCACGACGGTTCGAAGCAGCGGCTACCGGCTCGATGTCGAGTAAAACAAGGCGGAAAGGCGGGGTCAACACTCCAGGCCTTCCGCCTTTTCGTATGTCTGCCGTGGTACAATACACTTATGGAATCATATACGTGGTACGCGACGCTTATTAAACCGACGTGGGCACCACCGGCTTGGCTATTTGGTCCGGTCTGGAGCGTACTCTACGCGATTATTGCAGTGAGCTTCACGTACGTATTTTATAAAGCTTACACGGGTGAGGTACCTTACTGGATTGCTGGCATTTTTCTCCTCAACTTGGTCGCCAATGCACTCTTCACCCCTCTACAGTTCGGCCTAGAGAGTAATCTCCTCGCCGCGATTGATATCACTGTAGTGCTTGCAACTCTCGTTGCCGCCCTTTACTTCATCCACCCATACTTCCCGTGGGTCGCGTATGTAAACATCCCATATCTCTGTTGGGTTTCTTTTGCGACCGTCCTTCAATTCACTATTACTTACCTTAATTGGTAAGCGACCAGCGGTCTTTCTGCTATACTGAGGGCTATATGTCTCACATGTCATTCGGGCGCGAGCTCGCGAGTGTTTTACTCAAAGTCTTTGCCGTTATCCTTACCCTCGCTATCATCATTGGGATGATTGGCTTTTTTACCTTTAGTCTCACGAGTGTCAGTGATGGGGAGTGTAATATCGCCGTGATGCCGATCAATGGTGTCATTATGCCATTTGGCAATGGTGTCTCATATCAGGACTTCGTGACCACGCCAACCGATGTACGAGATTTCCTCTCGACCTTGGAATACGAAACCATGATTGAAGGGGTGATGTTTGAAATCAACTCACCAGGTGGCACCCCAGTGGCCTCAGAAGATATTGCTAGTCAGATTGCCGCTCTTGAAATACCGAACATTGCGCTCGTTGGTGATATCGCAGCCTCGGGCGGGTACATGATTGCGTCGGCCGCCGATACAATTGTGGCGTCGCCCATGTCAGACGTCGGGAGTATTGGTGTAACTATGTCATACACCGAAGAGTCTGAAAAGAACAAAGAAGACGGTATCACCTATGTACCGCTCAATTCTGGTAAATTCAAAGACACTGGTAGTCCAAACAAGCCACTCAGTGCTGAAGAGCGCACACTGCTTGAGGGCCAGCTCCAAGAGGTACACAACTACTTTGTTGATCTCGTGAGCAAGTACCGCAATATCAATCGTGACGATGTCGCCGTCCTTGCTGATGGCTCGACCCTCACCGGTGCCAAGGCGCAAGAGAAGAAGCTCGTAGATATCCTCGGTGGCCGTGAGGCGGTCAAAGAAGCTTTTGCCGTAAAGCTCGGTAAAGACAAAAGCGAAATCAGGTTCTGCGAATACACCGCACCGCTCATCTAAACTATTTTGGACAGATAGCTAATATCTGCTACACTCACCGTCATATGTCAAAACTATCAGTCGGCATTGTCGGCCTCCCAAACGTCGGCAAATCTACATTATTTACCGCCCTTACGCGCAATGAAGTCCTCATTGCAAACTATCCGTTTGCGACCATCGACCCGGCCGTCGGGATTGTTGCTGTACCAGACAGTCGCCTAGCGACACTTTCGACCATCAGTGGCTCAAAGGATATCATACCAGCAGTGATTGAATTCGTGGATATTGCTGGACTCGTGGAGGGTGCCGCCAGTGGGGAGGGCCTCGGCAACAAGTTCCTCGCGAACATCCGTGAGACCGACATGATTGGACAAGTGGTGCGTATCTTTGAAGACGAGGACATCCACCACGTCGCTGGTCGTATCGACCCACGGGGCGATATCGAAGTAATCAACCTCGAGCTCGTACTCGCCGACGCTGAAACCGTCGAGAAGCGACTCGGTTCTGTCGAACGAGATGCGAAACGCGGTGACAAAGACGCCGTGGTCGAACGCGATCTCCTCGTCCGCCTCAAACAGCATCTCGCAGACGGACACCTCGCTAACCAACTTGAGATGAATGAAGATGAGCTAAAAGCGGTGAAGCACCTCCATCTCCTCACTATGAAGCCGTTTTTGTATATCTGCAACAAG
>CAYSNO010000039.1:0-3850 GCA_964432455.1 uncultured Candidatus Saccharibacteria bacterium | reverse complement strand
AACAAATCAATATGGCAATTACTAAAAATGCAAAAAAGGCAGTCCGCAGTAGTGAACGAAAGCGCGTATACAACCTTCGTCGTACTACCGCTATGCGCGAAGTGGTAAAGTCTGTCCGCAAGTCGGCAGCTGCAGGCTCTGTCACTGACGCCAAGGCGGATCTCGCAAAAGCGTACAAAGCCATTGATAAGGCTGCCAAGCGCGGTGTTATCAAGGCCAATACTGCTGCTCGCAAGAAGTCTCGTTTGGCTGCTGCAGTCAAAAATTCCACCAAGAAGGACTAAGTCAAAGGAACAAAAACCACTCGCAGAATGCGGGTGGTTTTTGTATACTAGTAGTATATGAAAGCAACCTACGTGATTGTGGTGTTGATGTTATTAATTTTGATGGGTGGTCTGGGGTGGATTATGAGTCATTACCTCGAAACATCCCGCTCGCCAATATCTGAGGATGAAGCAGCTCGCTTCGCGGATGCCACCAAAGTTTTTTACCAAGGTGAGGCCGGCGAAATCACTGTCGAGTATATAAGTAACCTCGCTCGGGTGACAGGTGGCGCTTATGATGGAATGTTTTTTAGGCAAGTGGTAGCTGCCTCGGGGGCGAAGTATGAAAGTGAAAAAGGTGTCACCCTGTGGACTAAAAACAATGAGGTTCGCATCGAGACTCCACAACAGGTAGTTTATACCGGTACGGCAGTGCCTCCGGAGACTCCTCCGCTGACTCCGCCAGCCGTTGCGGAAGAGATTCCGGCAGCCGCAACAACCACAGCGACAACGACTCCGGAAGACAGTGCTATTACCGAAAAAACCTGGGTTTGGGAATCGGCAGTTCAAGGTGGAGAAACTATTCAGCCAAAGAAAGCCGATGCCTTTTCACTTACCTTTGCGGCTGACGGTACCGTGCGGGGGACGACTGATTGTAACGGGTTTGGAGGTGACTACAAAAACAGCGACGATGAGATTACGTTCGGGGCGCTCCGGATGACACTGATGTTCTGCGAAAACTCAGAAGAGGGATTGTTTGTAGAATTGATTGAAAGTCCTTTAACGATTGTCGCTCTGACGGAGACTATGCTTGAACTCAAAAATGCTTCTGGGGATACGGTGCGATTCAGGCTTGGAGAATAAGTTTCTTACCGGTGCTCTGGTCTTTCGAGTTGTCGTTCCATGGGAGGTGGTAATGGACGAATCCCTTTTGCTTTGATTGTTGAAGTCCCAATCAATGGTCCGAAGATCATAATATGTTCACCGACACTTGGGATATAGGCTGCAGGATGTTTTGCTTCTTGTAGTAGTACCGAATATTCACCTTCGTGGTTAGAGATACGAAGTTCGTTGTCTCCGATAGCAGTAATCTGGCCTGCGGTGATGTCGGGTTGATGATGTTTTTTTGACTCACGATAGAGAGGGCTAAGACCTGGAATCTGTCGACGATCGGTCAGATCTCGAACACGATCATGTACTGCCAAATAATCAATTATCGAAGCGCCGAGTGTCACCAGCAAGACAACAGCAATAAGTGTATAGGTAGCGTGATGACGGTAATTATGTCCAAAATGTCGCGCGAGTAGGTACACAGTAGCGAGGAATACGAGAGTAATTACTATAAGTAGCCAAGGTGACATAGTCACAAAAAAGACTAATCCAGCAAAACCAAAACCCGGTGTCCACCAGAGTCCACTTTCACGAAGGATAAAAAGGATAAAGCTAAGAAAGTACATACCCACCAGTATTGATAGGAGTAACCCACTTAGATAGAAAAGACCTTTCAACATGAAGTGCCACTTTGGCTTCATACCAATTTTGCCAGTTTTGATACTCACGAGGAGGTTGTCTTTAAGGTGTGTCATGATGAGAGGTGATTAATGGGGAGGAGTGCTTTTAATTTTGCTTTGGCGCGATGGAGTCTGACTCCAACCGCCGAGATAGGAATGTGGAGTATGTCACTCATGGCTTCGTATGATAATTCTTCAAAATAAGCCAAGCTGATTATCTCGCGATCTTTAGGTTTTAACCGTGATAGATTGAACTCGATAAGTGTGGCATCTTCTTTTTTGAGTATCGTATCAAGACTGGATTCAGGTGCAATTAAGGTTGGTAAAAACGTTTCAGTATCGAGGTCAAAGAATCCCCGGAAACGACTTTGCCGTCTGATTTCATTAACGAAAGCATTATGGGCAATACGGTATATCCAAGGCGAAAAGCGACCACGCGTATCGAAGTTTTGCAGATTTGTATAGGCTTTAATAAAGACATCTTGCACTATATCAGTAATATCATCGGTGCGACCTAAAAAACGGCTTCCGTAACGGCGCAGTTTTTGTTCATAGCGGGTGATTAGTTCACCAAAAGCGTCGCCGTCACCCTGTTGTACCCGGGCAACGATTTCTTCGTCACTTTCCATACTTCTAGTACACCATAGATGCAAGGATATTACAAAAGGCGGACACCAACAGTGCCCACCTTATGCGTTTGTATAAACCAGTTATGGTTAGTTGTCTTCGGTTGGTCGGTCGCCACCACGATGACCGTCCATACCTTTACCACCGAGGCCAGGTCCCTTAAGACCAAGTTCGTCCATAATGGCCCGAGCACTATCCTCGTCACCCGCTTTACGGAGGTTGTGCGCCTCAACTAGCTTTGCAAATTCTTCTTCTGTATTGATTTCGTCTGCCATTGCTGAATCAGCTACTGCAGTCTTGAAAGCGGTAAAGTCATTAGCTTCAATGGCCGCTTTGACAGCTTCATGTTCGGCTTTGTGGGCTTCACGCATAGCATCATGAATCTCTGACATACGCGCGTCAGTGATGCCAGCGTCCTCTAGTACCTGCTTGGCTTCTTGATGTGCCGCCTCCTCGATATCATGTGCTTGTTCAAGAGCAGCTTGTTCGGTATCGGTGAGCGAGATATTGAGCTTATCAAGCATATCAGTCCCGACAAATGCACTGGCGGTGCTCGCCGTGATAGCGAGTGCGGCTAAGGGAATAAAGATTTGTTTCAACATAAGATGTAGAGTTTTAGAGTAAGTAAGTGAATCACAACGTTGTGGTGAAAGTCCGGTGATACAATCGTGTAGTTCTTTGTCACTGGCCTTTCATAGGTAGTACACGATAGGGAGGGGGATATTACAGAGTAGAAGAAGAATCGAATCCCTACGAAAGAGATGGGATTTGTCCTGACGGTCACCAAGCTATATTGTTTCGTATACACTCACAATCTAGCATGTGCCGCGGGACACGGCTCGCCGGCCCTAAAGGGGACCCCGGCTCCGCCGTTCGAATCCCTCACGTGAGTGATATTAAATCATTCACTTCTCTCCGCTCAAGAAAATAACCACCTTTAAGGGTGGTATTTTCTACAAGCGGAGAGAGAGGGATTCGAACCCTCGAGGAGGTTTCCCCCCTGACAGTTTTCAAGACTGTTGCCATCAACCGGACTCGGCCATCTCTCCATATATTTCGGTGGTCTGTACTATATCATCTTTTTCATCTTATACAAACTCTTCCCAAGATGGTGAGAGGCATGGCAGTTAGGACAGAGTAATTCTAAATTGGTAACATCATCTGTGCCACCTTTATAACGTTCAATTTTATGATGAATTTGCAATATAGCGTAGTTGTTTTCCTGGCACCGTTCACAAATGCCACCGCGTTGTTCGGCTACTTTTTCTTTTAGTAGGGAGCCGCGATACGCATTATTGAACTTATTTTCTTTGGTGTAACTAATCCCTGTACGGGCTTTATTGGCACAACTTCGTGAACAAGTAGCTTTATTTCCAAAGTATGAATCGCCACAAATCTTGCAATCCTTTTTGACTCGTTGGTGTTTACCTGAGCATTGAAGAGAACAAT
>CAYSNO010000038.1:0-3956 GCA_964432455.1 uncultured Candidatus Saccharibacteria bacterium | reverse complement strand
TGTTTGTGCCGTTTTTGTACATGTACCACCCAGGACATAGTGATGGGCTCCTTGATTGTCACCGCTATACCCGTGATGCACTTGAGCGCATGTGTGCGGAGGTGGGTCTTACCGCCGAAGTAAAGGAGGTAAGTCGGGGCGTCTGTATCGCGTCGCTTAATATGTGTATCTTGTCGATGCCAAAAATCATCCGGCCTTTCTTCTTTGTACCAGCGTATCTCCTTGATGGTCTCTTAATTAAATACCGTCCGCTCTACCCGCGCCAGTTTCCACTCGGGTACATGGTGGTAGCCGTAAAAAAATAATCTATGGTCCCCATCTATATCTTTAGACGTAAAGAGGGCATCAAAGATTCGATTTTATTGACCCTGATGCAGAGTCAAAATGAGTACGAAGGTGGACTCTTTCAGCAAATCAAAACGGCACCATTTCGCACGCTCGCTACGTTTGTGGGAGAAGGGGAGTCAGCGAAGTATGTGATGATTCCACACAATTATTTTGCTATCGAAAATGATACTGCGTACCTAGAGGAAGCAGCCGCCTATGCGAAGCAAATTGGTGCGAAACTCTTCGTCTTTGCCTATGGCGATAGTGCTGAACCGATTGTGATTGATAATGCGATTATTATTCGCTCCTCAGCCTATACGTCACGCCTCCGGCCAAACGAAATCATCATGCCGGCCTTTGTGGAGGATATCGGTGAGCAATTCGGAGTACACTATCGTGAGAAGATCGTACCGGTACCAACGATTGGTTTTACGGGTTGGGTACGATTCGGAAATTTTAAACAAGAGTACAAGTACCAAATCAAAATCTGGCGCTCAAAAATGGCTATCTGGTTTGCGGGTGCGCCAAAGCCGTCGCTTCAAGGTCTCTACGACCGCCGCAAAGCCATTGATTACATCAATCGCGCCAAGCGGGTAACCGGTCGCTTTATCATGCGCGGCTCGTACTCAGGGAGCGCGAAGACGATTGAAGCTGATCCGAGTGTGGTCCGGAAGCAGTTCGTGGACTCAATCACCGAGGCTGATCTCTCACTCGTCGTGCGAGGAGACGGTAACTTCTCACTGCGGTTTTTTGAAGTGCTCTCCCTCGGGCGGATTCCAGTGTTTGTGGATACCGAGACACCGCTTCCACGCGTGACTGACATTGATTATGACTCATTTATGATTCGCGTGCCGCATGAGCGACTCCACGAGATAGAAAAAATTGTTGGTGATTGGTGGGATGCTTGTACACCCGAGCAGTACCAGGCCATGCAGCAAAAAGCTCGTACGGTCTTTGAGACGAAGCTGCGAGCTGACCGATTCTACACTGACCTTTTTGCCACTCTATGAGCATTCTCTTTAATGCCTTTATTTCTATTTCGAGTCTCTTTAAAGCACCGCTTTCTGCGCAGCGAAAGCTTTTGGTGTTATGGTGGTACCTCTGTATCTTGGTAGCGTTGCCATTCTCGCCACTAACACGCCAGCGCCGCATCTACTGTGCCGGGTTTGTCATTGAAGGCTTTGATCTCTCGACGTTACGCTTCCTCTACGAAGAGACTTTTTTGCGGCAGGAATACAATGTACAGCTTCCGAAAGCTCCGTACTGTATTGATGCGGGAGCTAATATTGGTATTGCGACCCTCTTCATTAAATGGCTCTATCCAGATGCTCACGTACTGGCGATTGAACCAGATCCCGCGACGGTTGCACTCTTGCGCAAGAATATTGAGCGGAACAAACTCAAGGACGTCACCATTTTCCATGGTGCGGTTAGTGATAGTGCGGGGCACCTTTCGCTCTTTATTCACCCGACCAAACAGGGGTCACTGAAGATGAGTACCTATGCTCGTAAGGGGATGACCGTGGAGGTGCAGGTACCGGCGGAGCGCTTGTCGACATTGCTTCTGAAAGCCGGGTGGACACAGGTTGACCTAGCGAAGATTGATATTGAAGGAGCAGAGTGGCAGGTCCTCCGTGACCTCACCGAAAGCGGCTGGCTCACCAAAGTTCAGCAGTACGTAATCGAATACCATCACCTCATGGGAACACATGAATCTAAGTTCGGAGAATTCCTCAAGGACTTTGAAGCGGCAGGGTACCTGTATCAAATGAATACGAAGTCTCTTCCGTACAATCACACGCCGCAGTTCCAGGACGTGCTTGTCTATTTGAAGCAGACTGTCTAACTCTATGGCTACCGATACTCGTAGTACCATCGTCTATGTACTCCCGAGCCTAGTGGCCTCAGGTGGGATTGAACGGCAGTTTTTGGCCCAGATGAAAGTGATTGATACGACCAAGTTCATCATCCATGTAGTAACCCTTTGTACCTACGCTGGTCGTGAATCACTCTATGAGCAGCTACCTGCGCATGTGACCGCACACGAATTGTCGTGGCGAGGCGGATTTGATGTACGGACAATTTGGACACTCTTTCGTCTTCTGCGCCGTATACGACCGCAGGTGGTGGTATCAAGCATGGTGACAGCAAATACCCTCGTGCGCTATTTGCGACCATTTGTCGGGTACCGGGCGATTGCGCGCGAGCATAATACCTACGAAGACAAGACCTTGCGACACAAAATCCGGGATCACATCGGTGCGTACTTCTCGAGTCGCATTGTGGCGGTCTCAAAAACGGTGGCTGATTTCTCCTCCCGCCAATCGTGGATTCCACGCCGCTGGTTCACGGTTATCTATAATGGGATTGATACCAATCGCGTGGCCGAATTTTTGGCTACCGAAGCACCAACCAAAGTCCCAGCATTACGAGCGGAGTTTGGCTGGGGGGAGGGGACAAAGATGCTTCTCAATGTGGCCCGGCTTAAAAAACACAAAAATCACCGCCTGCTCATTGATGGTTTTGCGCTCTACCTCAAGGCGCACCCGACTGCTGACGTGGTCTTGTGTATCGTCAGTGCCGGGAGTGAAGAGGCGAACCTTCGAGCGTATATTGCCGAGCTAGGGCTTGCGAAACGCATTATTCTCACTGGCTATCGTAATGACGTGTATACCTTCTTTGCTGTGGCGCACGCCTTCTTTTTGACCTCGGACATCGAGGGATTTCCGAATGTGGCGATTGAAGCGATGGCCTTTGGTGTGCCGGTAGCATCGACGTTGGTATCAGGGATTGATGAATTACTCGTCGATGGGCAGCAGGGAAAGTTTTTGGAACGCACGCCAGCCTCGGTTTGTGCTACAATTGACTGGTTTTTTGCATTAGAAGCACTGCAATACGAAGCGGTGGCAAATCAGGCCAAAGCAACAGCTGCCCGATTTGATATCAAGCGGATTGTCGGGGAGTACGAAGACTTGTTCTCGGCACTCATAACGAGAAAATGATATGAGAGAAATTTGCGGTGATGTTCGTCTCACCTTTACTCAAAAATTACAGTACCTAGCGCTCAATATTCCTCGTGGTTTTTGGGGCTATCTCACCTTACTCAAAAGTACGCATGTAGCACCCCGGTTCTCATTTTCGGAAATAAGCACAGAATCACCGACGAGGCAGCTCCTTGATCGGGTATTCTCGCGCGTGTTACAGGAAGCGGTCCCCAAGAAGACCATTGATGTATTTGATATTGGCTGTGGCACTGGCTATGTCCGAGATGTGCTGGCCTCATATGGTTACAGCGGTTCATATACTGGTATTGATATGGTGCGTGAGGGAGCATATAACGATGCGCATAGAGCTTTCAGTTCAACACTAATTGTTGGTGACGTCACCACACTCAAAACTGACAAAAACTACGATCTTGTCATTAGTATGACCGTACTTGAGCACGTCGTTGACGATAAAGCGGCCGTGGCCGTGGCACATACCATCGTCAAACCAGACGGTGTGCAAATCCATGTTGTGCCAATGTTCCCCACACTGTTCTTGTACTTTTGGCACGGGTTCCGTCAGTACAATAAGCGACGTCTTAAAATGCTTTTTGGAATAGCCAATGAAGCGACTACCTATTACCG
>CAYSNO010000037.1:0-4114 GCA_964432455.1 uncultured Candidatus Saccharibacteria bacterium | reverse complement strand
TTAAATAGGAAAAAGCGAAGCAATTTTACGCGCGCCGTACTTCCAAACAAGATTGACAGTGGGTCAGCCATAGCAGTAGTACGGCTATTTTAGCACCGATTCCTTTACCCACAGTCTTGACGGTTGGACGGGCGTGATGCCCACCCATAAGAAAAGGCCCCGAGGGGGGCCCTTCCAATCCTTTGAGTTGTCTACCAGGGTCTTAGGCTGCAGCGACCAAGACCTGAGCCAGACGCTTCTGCCGCCAAGCAACCGCAAGGTACTCTACCTCGTTTTGGTGTTGCGCCAGGTATTCGTCCGAATGCAGTTCCAGCCGTTGGCGCGTGCCTTCGTCTTGTAGAGCCAATTCGGCCCGGAACCAGTGAATGAGACTCGGTGTTCCCTTGTCCAGCTGATGACGCTTATACGCCATTTCAGCCGAACCAATAATTTCAGTCATGTAATCCTCCTTCGATTGGACTGGGAGCATACTTTGGATTTGAGGTAATGTCAATCCATAGGCATCTGATGTGAGGAGATGTGATCGGGTATATAAAAATGGGAAAGCCCGGCCGATGTCGCGAGATGCGGACATCATGGCCGGGCTTGGGCAGGGCGGTCTTAAGCAGTTGCCCTGACGGTAACCTCGAACTCGTTTTGACGAAGGTGCCTCAAAGCTTTTGCAATCTCAGCGTAGGCTTGGCACTGCCACTCTTGTTGAGGTCGTTTCTTGGGTTCTGCCACAAACCCAATACCCACCTCATCGGCAAAACGAATTTCAGCCAACAGCCATTCATAGATGGCGCTCGGTTCATTTCTTTTGCGAACCGCCTGATAATTCCTGGCAGCATCATTTGCCGCCTCGTACAGTGCATGAGCCTTAGGAGACAATCTAGGCATGACTTTCCTCTCTGTTTTTACTGAGACAAAGCCTATCACACAACTCTAGAAATTAACATCTGGCAGACTCTAGCAAATGTCTCCAGACTATTTTCTTCCGGCCCTGAAGCCCTTAAAGCTAATTGATGATATGAAAAAGCACCGACAATGTCGGCGCTTTTTCGTCAGGATTCCAAGATTACTTGAGAGTAACTTTTGCCCCCTCACCAGTCACTAGCTAAAATAGTTCACTACGTTCCTATTTTAGACAAGTGCTGTCGAGCCCGCCTCGCTGTTTCGTCGCTTGGTAAAGCGACTCGTATCGCTGCGGCTCTGGTGCGAAAGTTACACTTGAAATTTTTACAATAAAAACCGCTCGCATAGCGAGCGGTTTTTATTGCTGGAAAATTTACTTAAGTGTAACTTTCGCACCAGCCTCTTCCAATTTAGCTTTAAGGGTTTCCCCACAGTCACTAAGTATAATTCTTCCTTATCAGTCGAATTATACTAAGTGCTCTGGGCTGGTCTCGACACGTATTCCTATTAAAATAGTCTCCCAGACTATTTTAATAGGCGTGTCTCCGACTCTGAGGCATATGAAAAGCGAAGCCAGGCTTCGCTTTTCATATGGATAAGCAGTTAGGTCTTACTTAAGAGTAACTTTAGCTCCCGCTTCTTCGAGCTTCGCCTTCAATGCCTCAGCATCTTCCTTCTTCATGTTTTCCTTAACCACAGATGGAGCGGCGTCTACCATGTCCTTAGCCTCCTTGAGACCAAGACTGAGCACTTCCTTCACCACCTTGATAACTGCAATCTTCTGCGCACCAGCGTCAGTAAGTTCGACAGTAAATTCAGACTGCTCTTCAGCACCTGCAGCAGCAGGACCGGCAGCAACAGCTACCGCAGCAGCTGATACACCCCACTTCTCTTCAATTGTCTTTACGAGGTCGTTGAGTTCGAGAACGGTCATTTTTTCAACCGCTTCGATGATTTGTTCGTGTGTCATAAATAAAATATAACGTTTTAATAACTATTTAGTCTTCGCTACTTCACTCAAGACCACCGCAAAACGCTGACGTGGAGAGTTGATAAGCTGCGCAAACATACCACGGAGTACATCGAGTCCTGGGATAGAAGCAATCGCAGTCATTTCTGCCTGATCCTTGAAAGCGCCTTGGAAGACACCACCAACAATCGCTACCTTATCCTTGAACTTCGCTGCAAACTCTTTCATGTTCTGAGCAGGAGCCATTGGGTCTGCACTGTAGGCGACCGCAATTTCCCCATCAAGCTTTGGCTGAGTTCCTTCGTAACCAGTAAAGACACGCTCCATGAGGGTCTTCTTGGCTACAAAGAAGCCAACGCCCGCTTCACGAAGTGCCTTACGCATCGCTGTAGTATCAGCGAGGTTAAGACCCTTGAAGTGAATGAACACAATTGCTTCTGAACTCTCTTTGACGTCTGAGAGACGTGAAAGGATTTCTACCTTCTTTGATTTTGTAATTGCCACAATAGTATGGATTACGATGTTTGTAAGTATCAGGCCACAACTGCACCAGGTGCAGTGAGGCGATTTCGACCCCAGTTTCGTAGAGAAAGTGGACCTCGGCTGGCGCACGGGTGGCTACCCGGCATTACAGGAACGTGACTCGTCCCCACCAACTGTCTTTAGCCTGACGAGGAATACTATAGCAGAATTATAGAAAAAGTAAACGAGCTACTTTTGCTTCATTTCGAGACGTCGAATTTTTCGATATTCTTCTGTACTGGCACAGGTCTGCATATCGGCCTTATCGATAAACAGTATGCCGTCGAGGTGGTCATATTCGTGTTGGATAACCCGAGCGAGAAGCCCTCTGGCCTCTAGGCTAAACGGTTCGCCGTGTTCATTGTACGCTTCAACCGTGACACTACTTGGTCGTCGCACCTTGGCGAACAGATCCGAGTTGGCGACACTGCCGCACCCTTCCCAACCGAAGTCAGTCTGTTTTGATACGGCGGTTATTTTTGGATTAATAAAAACCCGCAACTCATCTGGTTCGACATACTTCCGGTTTTTGGTCTTGCGGATTTCGGACACAAAGATACGCACTGACTTACCAATCTGCGGAGCTGCGATACCCACAAGACCCAAATCACGCATCGTGTCGACGAGATCGCGAACAATTGCCTTGGTAGCGGCCGACTTGATCACACCAACCGGCGCGGCTTTTTGACGGATAATCGGATTTCCCGCCTGTGTAACTTTGCGTACTGCCATATAAAATTAGTCTAGCACAAAATAAAGGTTGCGGTATAATCTCCTCCATTCGGGGTGTAGCATAGTGGTAGTGTGTGCCCATGGGGTGGGTACGGCCCGGGTTCGATTCCCGGCATCCCGACTAATTTAAGGAGAAAACAAAACCGGTAAGACTTGAGTCTTACCGGTTTTGTTACCACACCCCAAGCCACGAGACGGCGTGACGAAAGACCCGTCGGTCAAAGATACCAATGGTTGCTGTGACGGCCACCACTATCCCAGCGATAGTTACCCCGGGTACAAGAAGTGGATGCACCCCACCGGCAATAAAAATAATTGCCCCGAATAAGAGAGCGAGACTCCCTATCATCAAGAAGAAACCAGCGACGATAGCGATACTGTTGGACATAATTAGCCTTCCACTTCCATCTTGAGCTTTTCTGCCTGCCACCCGACCATATTGGTAAGTATCTGGAGGAAAGACGCTACCGCTGAGATAGCGAGGAAGATAGTGATGTAGTACGCGTATGGCGTCAGGAGGTAGAAGAAGGTCACCGTTGCGGCCGCCCACATCCCAAAACACCAGGGGCATGAGAGGAGGTCTGCGAGCGTACGACGGGGGCCAAACTTCGGCTTTTCGAGCACCATCCCCTTCCCGACTTTTTTGAGATCATAAAACTGCTCACGGAGGAACTTCGTGATGGCATCGTAGACAAAGAGTCTAATGAGTCGCCAAGTAGCGAGCGTAATGAGGGCAAAGTCGGTAAAGGTCAGTTCGGTGTATGGGATACGGGCTTCGGTCTCGAGGATAATCGCCCCCATAACAACGAGGAGCACGAAAAAAATCCCGAAGACAACATTCCAAAAATACTGATCTGTAATGCGAATCATAAAGACCTACGCCCCCATCCCCACTATCAAAATAAAGATGAGGGTACCTGCCACCACCGCTACAAAACTAAACAAGAAACTGTAAAAGGTCTTGTTGAACATCCCCTACAGTATACAGTATAGTCT
>CAYSNO010000036.1:0-4165 GCA_964432455.1 uncultured Candidatus Saccharibacteria bacterium | reverse complement strand
GTGCTGCCAAAAGTAGCAGTGCCACTAAACGCTGGCGAAAGTGAGAAGACTGCGAGTCCACCACCCGCTGAACCGGTTTCGTCTGAGAGCAGAGCCGCGAGTTGGGCTGAGGTAGAGAATGGTGTGGCTAGGCCAAGGGTGGTAGTTGCTACTTGAGTCCAGGTGTTGCCGGCACCACCAATGAGGAGCTGGTTTTGGGTGATGGTGGTGAGGCCAGTGCCACCACGGGTACCACCAAGGGTGCCCACGGTGTTAGCAAGGTCAATGTTAAGGGTTGAAGTGGAGATCGCTGACACCGCACCATTGGTGCCAAGCAGGAGTCCATTAAGTGTTCCAACAGACAGAGTTCCGGTCGCAGTGAGGTTACCACCAATGACTGCGTTTCCAGCTACCGCGAGGCGACTCGTTGGTGTAGTGGTACCAATACCAACGTTCCCATTATTCAAAATCGTAAAGACTTCCGTCACTCCACTAAAGAAGCTCGCTACCTTGCCCAGACCATTTTGAATGACCGAGAGAATTGACGAAGAAGATGACGCTGTGATTGTTCCGGCTTGATCATTTCGCAACAGTGAGGTTGAGGCCACCCCACCAACAGTACCAGCGTTACCGGCTTCTTTGGCAACAAAGGCCGCTGGCACCGCACCCAGAATCTTGCGTGGTGCCATTTCAGCATCCGCCTCAATCGTCACGCCGAGATAGAGTGTCTGATTAAAATCAACACTTGAAAGTGGAGTCGTTGAACCGAGCATCACCGAGAAGAGACCATCAATCACGGTCACCTCATTTACACCTGAGAGTGTCTCCGTCCAGATTGCACTGCCGCTGGTTGCGACCGTATAGAGTCGGAAAGACATGGCATAGGTACCATCAGCAACCGCCGAACCAGTCGAATCCAAAAGTCGTCCCTGGTAGTTGATTTGCTCATTGAACTGCGCCTGTGCTGGAATCACCCACAACAATGTCACCGTGGCTAAAGCCACCAAGGAGACAAAAAGTTGTAGATAATTCGACCGATTCATAAAAAACTATGGTGCCAATTGTGGCGCTTCCACGTCTGCAGCTGCTTCAACCGGAGCTACCCGCACAAACGGAATTGAACTTGATGACACCGTGCTGTAGATGATGCCGCTGGTTGGACCAGTTTCTTCTACAGTTACTTCATCAGAGAAAAATGCCGCCGGGTCCTCAGAAACTCCATCAGGCAACAAGAGAATTCCCACTGGATTAAGCAGTGACTCATCTTCGGTTACCACTTCGCCTGTCTCGTACCACGACTCGACGGCTGCACCATTGTCATCAGCCGTCATGAGGGCTGCGAGCTGACGACTATCAATCAACGATGCAAGTACAGCAGGATCACCCAGGGGCGCGAAACGAGTGACCAACAATCCAACAAAAAGACCGAGGATGATTATCAAAAAAGATTTCTTGGTCGCTCGACCAACTCGACCCACCTGACGATTTTTTTGTGTGTCGACAAACGCTGACCACCACTCGTGGAGATCGAGTTCTTGCTTGCGGAGTTCACGCACGTACTCACCTCGGGCCTGCATCTCTAGCTGTGCCTGATCAAAAAAGTTTTTGAGTGACTCTGGATCGATGTACCACTGGCGATTAATTTGCGCTGCAGCCACCCGTCCATCACGAGCCAAACGAGCAACATACTCACGTGAGTACGGGACAATTTTAGCGACCTCCTTGAGTGGAATGAGACGACGATTCCCGATGAAAAAATTTTCTGACATGCTCTACGAAATAGCTAGTAATATTATAGCTATTTCAGCATGAATAACCGACCCCTTGGGTGTTAATAACTAACGTGATTCTGTAAGCAAATTTTGGAGAGCAATAGTGTCAAAATGCACCTGCTTCACGGTGATGTTTTTGCCAACGGTGAACACCACTGTTGCAGTAGTGATGAAGGCAAAAAAGAGACAGCTCATGAGGAGTGAGGTCGTGATCAAAAAGTACCGTGAGGCTGGCTTCTTGTCGGTATTAACCAAGGTGGGAGTGAAGCTAATTTTGGGGACGTCTAGGTGCTTTACCTGAGATATCTCATGACTCATTGGCGAAATTGCTACAGTAACTGGTTCACGCTTCAAAATTGTTTGATTTGGTAGTACCACGGGGACTGACGGTGTCTCATCAGGCACAATCTCCTTTACAACCAAATTACCCGTCAAAGCAACAGTAGGAAGCTCAGTAAAATCAAGCTTTTGTATAGCTTTTTCAGCTTTTACCTTGATCGTAGTAGCTTCTTCTAGTACTACCGGAATCGCGACTGGAATTATTGGTTTAATAGCAGCTGGAGGCTTTATCGCCACCGGTAAAAGCTCAGTCTCATCCGTAAAGTATTTTGACTCACGAGGAATGAGACGAGAAGCAAAATGTGACGCTGGGGTTGCTTTTTGTGCCGTCTTCAAAAGCCGGGGTCGAACCGAGATTTCTGATGTATCACGTACCGAGATATGATTATTTTTTATAGTTTTCTCGTCTACTCGAACTTCTTTGTAACGAGTATCTTTGTGCGCCAGTAATGACGCTTCAGTAACATACCATGAGCGTCCTACAAACTGGCAGTCAACCTTCTTGTTGCGACAGAGCTGACCAATATAATCAGTAGTATAGCGAAATTGCTTAGCCAACACCGTGGCTTTTTTGTAGAGCTTACCGTTGACAGTGACCGAGTCCATACCTTGCTACCGTTAGTATAGCAAACCGAGTACATAAATGGCCACCTACTGGTGGCCGAGATATGTTCATAACTCTAGATTTCTCGCTTAATTTTGGAGGAAGCGTTCCAATACTTCACGGACTGTAATTGGATCTGAGGCACCTTTGGTCTGCTTCATCACCTGACCAACCAGGAACTGGATCACGGCGGTCTTCCCTCCCTTGTATTCGGCTACCACAGCTTCGTTGCCAGCCAGTACCTCACCCACTATACGCTCAAGGTCTGCTGAGTTGTTGGCAGCCAGGAGTCCGCGTTCCTCTACCACTGCCACCAAATCAGTATCTTGTAAGGCATATTCAATCAAAAGGTCTTTGGCTACTCGTGAGGTTATCTGGCGGGTATCAAGGAGACCCATCAGGGCAGCAAAGTGTTCGGGTGTGATGATAGCGTCACTGGCAGCAACGTTACTCCACAGCGGCACCATATCAGTGAGCAGATAATTGACCGCAAGACTCAGTGCCGAAGACCCTTCAACACCCATAACCTGAAGCAGTGAAGTGAAATAAGAATCAATGGTTTGATCAGCAATAATGATTTCAATCTGTGAGTTCGTCAATCCGAGAAGATTATATTTATAGCGCTTTTTTTCTGGTAAATCCGGCATTATCTCGGCTAAAGCAGACTTTCCAAAATCATTTTTTAGTGACAAATCGTACTTCGGAATGTCAGGATCTGGGAAGTAGCGGTAGTCCTTAGCGGTTTCTTTGCTCCGCTGTACAAAGGTCTCACTTTTATTCTCATCCCACCCTCTCGTTTCTTGGGCAAGGGTACCCCCTGCTTCAAGGACAGCTATCTGTCGCTTGATTTCAAAGGTGATAGCGTCTTCAACTGAGCGGAAGGAGTTGAGGTTTTTCACTTCAATCTTCACCCCTAATGTGTCATCTTTACTGACTGAGATATTAGCTTCAACGCGCATCTCCCCTTTCTCCATATTGGCATCACTAATGCCAATCGTTCGCAATAAGAGTTGGAGTTCCCTGGCAAACTTCCCAGCAGACAGGGCATCATGAATCACGGGTTCGGTCACGAGTTCCATCAGTGGGACTCCGGCACGATTGTAATCAACGAGACTCCCTTCCCCCTTGTCATGCTGACTGCGGGCAGTGTCTTCTTCGAGATGAACGCGAGTAAGTTCGACTCCCGCCAGTACTCCTCCCTTTACAAAAGGAAACGCGTACTGACTGAGCTGATAGGCTTTTGGGATATCCGGATAAAAATAATTTTTACGATCAAATTCTGAGTACGTCGCGAGCTCGCCGTCGACTGCCGTCCCAAACATGAGGACAGATTTTATTGCTGCTTCATTTGGTACCGGAAGTGTACCAGGGTGACCCATGCAAACCGGACACACATTGGTGTTCGGTTCATCATGATGGGGGTTGTTGGTACACCCACAGAACATTTTACTCTTCGTTTTTAATTCGGCGT
>CAYSNO010000035.1:0-4165 GCA_964432455.1 uncultured Candidatus Saccharibacteria bacterium | reverse complement strand
TCGTAGAGATGGATGGCTTTGAGCCCAACGCCAAAGTGATTGTGATGGCGGCAACGAATCGCCCTGACGTCTTGGATCCAGCGCTCTTGCGCCCCGGTCGCTTTGATCGCCGGGTAACAATTGACCTGCCTGACCGTGACGACCGCCAGGCTATCCTTAATGTGCACGCTCGCAAGAAGCCGCTCCAGGATGACGTCAATCTAGCAATCATTGCGCAACGTACTCCAGGTTTTTCTGGTGCTGACCTCTACTCACTCATGAACGAAGCAGCAATTTTGGCAGCACGGGAGAACCGAAAGAAAGTGGGGCAGTTTGATCTTATCCGCTCAATCGAGAAAGTGATGCTGGGCCCCGAGCGCAAGAGCCATGTGCTCTCAAAGAAAGAGCGCCTGGTGACGGCCTACCATGAGGTTGGTCATGCCTTGGTCGCGTCAGTCTTGCCGTACGCAGATCCAGTCCAGAAAATCTCAATTATTTCCCGCGGTCGCGCTGCTGGCTACACACTCAAGCTGCCTGATACTGACCGGAAGATGCAGACCCGTAAAGAGTTCATGGATGATATTGCGATGACGCTCGGTGGTTACGTGACTGAAGAAATGATCTTTGGTGATTTGACGACTGGTCCAAGCAATGACCTCCAGGTTGTCGCCAATCTGGCGCGCGATATGGTCACGAAGTACGGTATGAGCGCACTTGGTCCGATTGCACTTGAGGGCACTGGCGGCCGACTGATTGGTGGCGGACTATCTGAAGATCGCGGCTACTCACCGCAGGTTGCCAAGCAGATTGACGACGAGGTCGCGAAGATCATTGAGGAAGGAAAAGAAAAGGCTCGCGTCATTCTCACCAAGCACCGCGCTGCACTCGACGTAATCTCAAAGAAGCTCTACGAAGTGGAGACCTTGGAGCGCGAAGAGTACGAGGCACTCTTAAAAGTACAGGGTGTTGAGATACAAGATGCCTACAAGGCTGAGCGGGAGCAGGAAGAGAGGATCGGCGACCCAAGTAAGGCACTGGAGACCGCGATCACAGAAGAGGTGAAAGCACCTGAACACCACAGCTAGAATTTAAAAAACAAGAAAACCGCCGCAGGGCCCGAAGGGCCCTGCGGCGGTTTTCTTTTCCCCGGCCGGTGCCTTAACGGGGGGGGAGCTTCTGCTATGCTGAGAGTAAGTTCGCGTACTTGCTTTAACTAGTTAAATCTCTCAAATTACCTATATGAGTCAGTCACTGTCTCTTTCGAAAACCCGCCTGCTGCGGTTTATGGCAGGTGTTTTATGTGTTGGTATGCTGCTTAGCTTTACAGCTACACCAGCTCAAGCACTTACTCCAGCACGGCAGCCAAACCCAACCACAATGAGCAATAGCGAAATGTTGGCCCTGATTCAGGTGTTGATGGCACAAGTGGCTCAACTCCAGCAGCTCCTGGCGGCCAAGCAGGCAGCTGGTGGGGGAGGTGGTTTTCAGCCTCAAGGCATTGCACTTGGTGCCACCGTTCAGACCACTGACCTTCTCAAAGTCCGTCAGAATCCTTCAGTTACCGCTCAGCAGTTAGGCTACCAGAACACTAGCGCACAAGGAAAAGTTACGTCCGGGCCACGTAGCGCTGATGGGTATACCTGGTGGTACATTGATTACAACGTTGGCGTTGATGGCTGGAGTGCGCAGAATTGGTTGCGCCCGGTATACACACCAGTTACCCTAACTCCAGCGAATCCTACTCCTGGATTAGGCTGTGAACTGACCACTGATAAAGCTCTGTATCGCTATGGTGAACAAATCAAACTCACTTGGAAGGGGATTGGTGCTGCATACGCAAACTTTGTTAACGACACCAGTGGTAAAGATAGTATCTACATTTCACCTGAAAAACAGTCTGCTAATGGCTCTGCGTATGTGTCGGCTAGTGTTCTTGGTCTGCCAAACTTTACCCTTAAAGTAACTGCGGCCGATGGTCGGACTTCACAGTGTGATTTGACTGTGAAAGTTGATTTGCCAACAACGACTTCACCTACCACAGGAAATTCAAACGCCCAGGTAGAGTTTGTTGATAGCAATACAACAACATACATTACGCCTGGTGGAAATAATACAACTGGATTCGAGATTGAATTTGATGTGATAGCTATTGATGATGACGTGTATGTGGGTGATACAGTTCCAGCCAAAGATGGTGTCAGAGTGTATTTCGATGGTCCAGGCGATCCAACAGAGGCTTATTACACAATAGATTCTAATGCAGACGAAGAGAATGGTTATTACGTAGTGCAGGAAGGAGAATCTGAGACGTTTGTCGTAAAAGCAAACGTAAAAACAGTTCCAGTATCTGGACAATACCGTATGGGACTCGACACAGTAATGTATAGGCAAGGCTATTCAAGCGGTTCAATCAAGAGTGCTGACATGGTAAATATTCCTGACTTTAAAACACCGTATGTATATTTGACAGCTGGAGCTGCTGTCGGTTGCGTAAGTGGCACACAGACCTACCCAGAAGGAACAAAACGCACCTCAATCATCAATCCCGATGGCACGAGTTCAAGCATAGCTGATGCCTATTATGTCTGTCGTTCTGGTGTGTGGAAGATTGAAGGCGGTTTACCAGCCCCGGGTATAGCTTTCACCGCATCAGTAACTGGTGTTACCGCACGGGTTGATTTCGGGCTTAGTAATGGTTGTGCCGGTTATGTGATTGATTGGGGTGATGGAAAAACGCAACAACAGATTAGTAGTAGTAACGGCCCTATCTGCACCCAAATCTACACACCTGTGTCACTTGTACACACTTATCCCGGAGATGGTACTTGGACTATAAAACTCACAAGCTACTCAGGTGGTACGAAGGGTGCTGTCACGACGAAGACAGTTAATACGCTCGTTCCCATGCCAGCCCCGGGAGACTATAAAGTCTACAAGGATAACAGTTTATTCTATGATGGGTACCAACAATTTTTATTGCAAAGTGACGCATTAAACCACTGTAAACAACTGGCGGCCAACTATCAAACAGCAGCGGTCCGCTGTACCTGGAATGGCACCACTATCTTCGATAACAGTTCGACTATTACTCCCCCAACAACAGTTTCGTCGGTAGCACCACAGAAAAATTACTTCGCTTGTAACCGATCGCTTTCTCCTGCGCAGACATTTGCCAATGGCCAAGTTGCTTGTTACGGCATGTGGGACTATGGCAATGATTTTGGTGGTGATGTAAACATGTGCGGTAGCTATAATGGTAGTACGGGCTGTAATATTCCTGTTTCAGCTTGTGCATCCAGTTATGGAAGTGCAACCAAGTATTACAGCAATAGTGCGTTATCAAATAACGCAAGTAAATTGAGTGAGGTAGCAGCGAATTTGCAAGTTACTACCAGCGTGGCAAAGGCTGGTATCGCTGGACTGTGGGAGTATACCTGTTCTTCAAACGATAGCTTTGGGTACAGTTCTGGCTCAGTACTCGGCGCTTCCACTGATAGTAAAGCTAACTTACAGACACAGATCGACGCAATGCGCACCTTGCTCAATAGCATGCTGAATCGGTTGTAAGATAAGATCAGAGTGTAAATGAAAACCGCCGCAGGGCCCGAAGGGCCCCGCGGCGGTTTTCATGTCACTTACTTCTTTGTTCGGATGTCAGTAATGAGCCCATCCTCCATCCAGAAAATACGGTCACAGTTTTCAGCGTATTCATCCTCGTGGGTGACCATGACGATGGTTTGGTTTGACTCACGGTGGAGGCAGGTCAGGAGGTCGATGATCTGGCGTCCGGAGACCGAGTCGAGGTTGGCGGTTGGCTCATCAGCGAAAATAATCTTTGGTTGTCCCGCAATGGCGCGTGCGATGGCGACCCGTTGCTGCTCGCCGCCGGAGAGCTCACTCGGGAGGTTTTGGTACTTATCTTTGAGTCCGACATCATCAAGTGCCTTATCTGCTTGAGTGGTGGCCTCAGCCCAGATCATGCCGCGCATGAGAAGTGGCATCATCACGTTCTCACGTGCCGAGAGGTCGGGGACGAGTGCGTAGTCTTGGAACACGTAGCCGAGCGTATGGAGTCGGAATGCGGTACGTTCTGCTTCGGTGAGCGTCTCGGTTGCGATGCCATCGATGGTGATTGAACCGCTCGTTGGTTCGTCGAGACAGGAGAGCTGGTACATGAGCGTTGACT
>CAYSNO010000034.1:2058-4378 GCA_964432455.1 uncultured Candidatus Saccharibacteria bacterium | reverse complement strand
CGCACAAGAAGTGGCCCGGCAGCTGTCTGAAGTGTGCTCTCTACCGTCTCAAGTTCTGTCCCCTCACCCACCCACATCGCAATATCGCGAGACACGCTTGGGTACGTCGAGAATGGTTTGTAGAGGATGGCCGCTGATTTTTGCGCCGCTTCGTAGGCAGTTGGTACTGGGAGTTGCGGCAAAAGTGCATCTAGTGAAAACTCAATATAACCAGGGGCGGTATGCACTGGCGTAATCGCCGTACCAAGAGCGGCTTCGAGGGCAGTAACTGCCGCGGCCAAGAGTGGGTCATCCGCCTTCGCTTTGTATTCGGTGCCGGTCTGCACCGCGAGACCGATATGGAAAGCTTCTTCGTGCACGCCAAAGACAGTGCCGATTTCAAATACCTGCACCGCTTTAAGTCCGAGAAGATCACGGAACGGAATATTCTTCGCTCGTACTTCAAGTAAGTTATCCTGGAGTCGACTGCGCAAATAGCTCTTGTCTGACGCTAAGGCATTTTTGATATGGGCGATATCGTTTTCTCGAAAGGAACTCGTGTACACCTCAGAGAAACCAAGACCCGTAAGCGCCCGACGAATTACCTCAGCGTAGTAGAGACGAGGGTTGAGCTCCAGCACGTCAGCTTTTACTGGTGGAATAGATTTAATGTTGGTAAGACCATACATGCGACCAACTTCTTCAATCAAATCTTGTTTTACGAGCAAATCATCCCGCTCGTGTGATGGCGTCACGGTATAGACAATACCGTTTGTTTCCATCTTGTAACCAAAACGCCCAAAAATTTGGGTTACTTCATCCGGCGTAATAGTGACCCCGAGTACCCGATTGATATCAGTGACCGCAACTTTGACTGGTTGCCGCACGACACCACTGTCTCCGGCGGTGGTGTAACCGACAACCTGACCACCGGCAATCTCGGCAATTAATTTTGCCCCAGCCATAAGTCCATACGGAGTGACGCTGCGGGACAAGCCGTTTTCGTAGCGCTTGGCGGCATCAGTTGGCAGCTTATGGCGACGAGACGCGAGACGAGTGGCCACCCGATCGAAGTGTGCTGCTTCAAGGAGGATGGTGGTCGTGGCATCAGTCACACCAGAATTGAGTCCTCCTTTCACTCCCGCAAGCGCTAGTGGTGTGCCACTGACCCCGTCAGTAATGACCACATCTTTGGTAGTGAGTACCAATTCTTCTTGACTCAGAGTCGTGAGCTTTTCTTCAGCGCGAGCTGCCCTGACCCGGACTTCGCGGTGGCCTGTAGCGTCTGGGGTAAACGTATTCGCATCAAAGGCATGCAGTGGCTGCCCTAATTCAAACATGACGTAGTTGGTGGCATCAACAATATTATTAATCGAACGCTGACCAATGGCCTCAAGACGAGCCCGCAACCAATCAGGTGACGAACCAACCTTAACCCCGTCAATTATAGCGGCTCCATAAAAATCACAGACTGGTGTATCAAGCACTACCCGCACGTCAGCCAGGGGTGTGCCGAGATTCACCTCACCCAACAGTGGATCATGCTTCAGCGGGAGATCAAGAATAACGGAGAGTTCACGCGCAAGACCACGGTGTGACATAAGCCAGGCTGACTTGTCTGGCAAGACCTTCACATCAAAGACGGTGTCGGCACCAGCAGATAGCACTTCTTCAACTTCAGAAGAATGGAAGGTAAGCTTCTCTTCAATTACCGCCGGAGCTGGAAGCGGAGCGTCAAAAAATGTCTGTACCCAATTGTAAGAAAATTTCATAAGGAATATTAAAACTGGTTTACAAACCGCAGGTCACCGTTGTACATGAGGCGGATATCATCAATCCCATAGCGAAGTACCCCCAGACGATCAATGCCCATACCAAAGGCAAAACCTTGATAGACCTCCGGATCAATGTTCGCAGCTCGCAGGACGTTTGGATGTACCATGCCGGCACCCATTACTTCTATCCAGCGACCAGAGAGCTTGTTCCCTTCTTGCGGTGCGATCATCATATCCACTTCTACCCCTGGCTCCACAAACGGAAAGAAACTTGGTCGGAAGCGTACCTGTACCTCCCCACCAAAAAAGCGCGTGAAGAAGTATTCGAGTACCCCTTTCATATGAGCGAGTGAGACGTCGCGGTCGACCATCAGGCCTTCGAGCTGGAAGAACTGAGCTTCGTGCGTTGCGTCAGTCGCTTCATTACGAAACACCTTACCCGGACAAATCATCCGGATGGGTGGTGTATGGGTGAGCATGTGGCGGACCTGCACGGGTGAGGTATGGGTACGCATCACCAGTACGTCATCATCCGTGAGATAAAAGGTATCTTGCATATCACGAGA
>CAYSNO010000034.1:0-2048 GCA_964432455.1 uncultured Candidatus Saccharibacteria bacterium | reverse complement strand
GTGGTCAGCCGGAACGTTGAGGTCATCAAAGTTATGTTTGATGAGTTCGCGTTCTGGACCCTCAGCAAAGGTAAAACCAATCTCAGCAAAGATGCTATTGATTTCGGCAATCATCGCTGACATCGGATGGGTGTGTCCAATTTGTTCCATATATGCGTATACTACCACCAACTACACAGTCGGCAACTCGGTCAGTAATTCAAAATAATTGCTTCCGTCTTTTACAAATATCCGTCCTCCATCAACGATTACCGAATCAACCGACTGCTTGTAGAGTGGCTGAGTATTCTGCCACGCGCGATCATCTACCTCGGTTACCACCACTCCATCTTTGCGATGCAAAAGCACGAGGTCAGTGGTACCCGGCATAAAGCTAAAGGAAATGATGTCCTGTCCTTGGCGGTCGATGGTGATTTCACGTCGACACTCACGTTCGGCGGTGGTAGTGGTTTCAATACCATCTTTGAGCTCGAGTTCTTCGGCCAACGCTTTTCTCGCGGCAATCACCTGTGCTTCGTAACGTTCACTCGTGGTCGTGGCGATATCATCAGGAATACAGAAATAGTACGGAATATTGCGTTCACTACCGGTAAAGCGCACAACAATATCATCACCCCGCCGGAACAAAGTGACATCGCGTTCGATGATAGTGGTGGTCGCGGTATCAGCGTCAGAAGTCGAACTGGTCGTCGCGGTGGTATTGGTTTCAAAAATGCCTCGCGCCTCATCAACGACACGGTTAATGAATGGTGCCGTGGTGGTGGCCGAAGTAGTACCAAAGAGACCACGTACGTAGGCGTATTCGGTGTTACGAGTGAGCGTGGTGGTCGCTTTGGAACTGGTTGCTAGGTACGCTACCGTACTTGATGCGTCTGCAAACAGCACAGTAGTGCTACTCACACCAAGATACACAGGTGAACCGGTACTCGTGACGAATTCGGTGATTGGTCGCACCTGTGGGACGAGTGGCATCATAAAGGCACTGGCCTCAGTCACAATATGTGGATAGACCGGTAGTTCTTTGACCCATGTGTGGTACCCAGCAGCTTGTACATGGAGACGCTGAAGGCCCGGCATAATATTTTGAATATAAATGGCACTCCGGAAAATACGGGAGTCTTCAACTCGGGCTTCATTTAAGTACACTTCACCTTCATCAACCCCCACCGATACATACAGGCCGCCAGTGGCAGTAATCGAACCATCGCCAGCAAAAATATCGTAGCGATATCCAGTAGCGTAAAACACGAAGACTGGTACTGCACAGACAAACAGCAAGAGAAGTGAGAGAAAGAGGAAACGACGGCGCTGGCGTGGCAGTGGTTGTACAACCGCTTTGGCTGAAGGTGGATTAAAACGTGGATGATGTTGGTACGTCATATATGTATTATGCGGCTGCCTCATTACGAGTTTTTGGTGTCACCCAGAAGCCCATGTATCGTCCGAACATGAGACGAGTCTGTGCATCAAGCCCCGGAATCGCACTAAAGACAATCATCGTCGCGGGCACAAGGAGCCACTGAAGCGCCATCACAATGTACCGCAAACGACTTGCATCGTCCGGACGCTTCGGAATGAGTGACAGTGAGATAACTGAAGAAATCACGAGGCCGAACATCGCGAGGATAAGGAGGTCGCGCACCACAATTGGGAGATTGTACGACAGTACCGTTTGGTGGAACTCGCGACTACCAAGGAAGATTGGTGCCCAACCGAGAATAAAGAGCATAATTGGATTAGTCACCAAGGACCAATAGCCTTCGGCCTGCTGCAGAGCGATTTTGATTCGCTGTCCACGCGGGATAGTCGGATGTTTCCCAAAGTGATACAAAATGTAGCAGAAATTTTCTACTCCATAGGTCCAGCGTCGATGCTGTTTGTAGATCTGAATCATGGTGCGCCAGAATGTCGGAGCAGCGTTGGCGTCCATTGAGACTGGGTATGACAACGGAATGACGTCATATTTTCCGTTGTTCGCAAGAAGCAGGTTCCAGTAAATACGGGAGTCTTCACTGACCATATTGCGCTGCCAATAGCCAACTTCATAG
>CAYSNO010000033.1:0-5351 GCA_964432455.1 uncultured Candidatus Saccharibacteria bacterium | reverse complement strand
TTCATACATTATACATACGGTATACTAATACATACATGACCACCCTATCCCGCCGCCTCCTCCTCGCGACCGTCTTTATTACTGGTGCTGCTGTCCTCATCTTTGAAGTTGGCGCTATGCGCCTCCTGGCTCCGTACTACGGATCATCTCTCACCGTAGTCTCGAGTGTCCTCTCGATTATTCTCCTTGCACTGAGTCTCGGCTACTACTTTGGCGGGCGACTGGCAGACCGCGCTCCACACCTCTCATTTTTGATGCTTATCATTGGCAGTGCGGGACTTCTTATGCTCGGACTGTTGTTCACTGCACTATCTTTACTTCCATCCGTCGCTCCTGCACTCGGACAAAGCACTGGACCACTGATTATTTCGGCAATAATTTTCTTTCTACCGGCCTGCCTCCTTGGGGCTGATTCTCCCTTTGTCTCAAAACTCCTTGCGAGCGGCACCGATAGTGAAGGGGCGGTGGTTGGGACAGTCTTCTTCCTCAGTACCATCGGGAGTATTGTCGGGAGTCTCGCGGCTGGTTTTTACCTCATTCCCGCCCTTGGGCTATCGACCACCTTGGCACTCACTGGACTCGTCCTCGTCCTTTGGAGCATGAGTGTCCTTTCTGTGACTCGTTTTATAAATAAAGACCTCCCCCTCCAGACCATGGTACTTGCTGGTACCATGGTCTGTATCGCCATCCTCATTACAGTCGTGAGTATCAAAACCCCACCACACAGTCGCGGCAAGCTCATCTATCAGCAAGATGGTCTCTATTCCCAACTGACAGTGTTTGAAGAAGAATTTCGCGGTACGACGTACCGCTTTTTAAAAAACGATAGCAACTACTCCTCGGCGATTATTCCTGGAAGCAGTGAAATGGCCTTCCCTTATGCTGAACTCGCACTCTCTTACCGCGACATGGTCCCGAGCGCCTCATCGTACCTGGTGCTCGGTGGTGGTGCCTTTACCATCCCTCGTCATATACACCTCGATAATCCAACCATCACCATTGATACCGTGGAACTCGAACCTTATCTCCTTCCTTTAGCAGAAAAATATTTTGAGTTACCAACTTCCTCACTCCTCCGCAACCACACGATAGATGCGCGAGTTTTCTTAGAACAAGCAACGACTACCTATGATGTGATTTTTTCTGATGTGATGAATAGTGGTCTCTTTATTCCACCCCATCTCCTCACCAAAGAGTTTTTTCAAAGTCTTAAACGGAGTCTCGCGCCAGGTGGAGTCGCCTACCTCAACTACATCGGCAGTCTCGATACTTACGGAACGAGCATGACCGGCTCGCTTATAAAAACTTTGAGCTCTGTGTTTCCAAACTACGCCCTTGTCCCGATGACGAGTACAACCGAAAAAAAATTACAAAACATTATGATTGTAGTACGACACGACAATGCACCAATTTTGTTTAGTCCTGACACCCGAATACAAAATCGTCTCTATAGCTATGACTATCCCGTACGAGACCATCTCACCAGCATCCCAGCCGACACACTTGAAGACGAAGTGGTGTTCACTGATAATCGTCCGGGGATGGAGCCTCTTCTCGCCAAACAGTTCAGATTACATAATTAACGCACACCCAAAAATCCCTCAGACTTTGTTGCGCTGCATTCGAAAACACTCATCGTATGTCTATATACGCCTCGCATTTCCTCATTTGCACGCCTCGTCTGATGACTTTTTGACTATGCTCACTATTTTAATATTGGAGATATTAACTACCAAGACAAAACCCTCTCGAAGTGTTCGAGAGGGTTTTGTTTATTATTGTTATTTCGTCGCGAGGACTACCGGGGCAGGCGTTGGCTCCTTTTTGCCTTGAGCACTGCGTGAGAGTGCCTTTTTCTTCACATCAAAGACGAGTTCGTCTTTCTTCATCTCAACGCGGACGGTACCACCCCGAAGCATACCCTCTTGAATCATCATATTAGCGACCGGCGTAAGGATCTTACTCTGGATGACACGCTTGAGTGGACGAGCGCCAAACTTTGGATCGTAGCCTTCCTTCGCGAGATAATCGAGGACAGCGTCACTGACCGAAAGCGCTATCTCCTTGCCCCGGAGACGCTTGGTGACATCTTCAACCTGAAGAGACACAATACTGCGCACGGTTTCCGGTGAGAGAATATCAAAGACAATAATCTCATCAAGACGATTGAGGAACTCTGGACGGAAGAAGTGCTTGAGACTTTCCATCACCTTGTCCTTAGCCTGAGTGTACTGTGCCTGCTCACCATGATCGTGGGTGAAGCCCCAGTTAGACATGCGGTCAATATGTTCCGCCCCGATGTTTGAGGTCATGATAATGACCGTGTTGCGGAAGTTGATCTTACGACCCTTAGCGTCAGTGAGGTGACCAGAATCAAGTACCTGGAGGAGCACGTTAAACACTTCTGGATGGGCCTTCTCGACCTCGTCGAGAAGAATCACTGAGTATGGTCGATGACGAACGCGCTCAGCAATATTTCCACCTTCTTCGTGACCAACATACCCTGGCGGCGAACCAATAATCTTTGAGACCGAATGCTTTTCCATGAACTCAGACATATCGATACGCACCATAGCATCTGGATCATTAAACATAAATTCGGCGAGCGCTCGCGAGAGCTCTGTCTTACCAACACCGGTTGGACCAAGGAAGAGGAATGAACCGATTGGGCGGTTCGGGTCCGCGATACCAGCGCGTGACCGTTTGATAGCATCGGCGACGAGCTTAATCGCATGATCCTGTCCAACCACCTTCTTCTTGAGATCTTCTTCGATACGTGCGAGCTTCTCCGCTTCGGCTTCAAGCATGCGTGAGACTGGAATACCTGTCCACCGTGATACCACTGACGCAATATCTTCTTCGGTCACCTCTTCTTTAAGGAGACGACGACTGCGCTGGAGTTTCTTGAGACGCTTCTGATGAACTTCGAGTTCGCGTTCGATGCTCGGAATACTGTCGTAGCGGATTTCAGCGGCCCGGGCGAGGTCAGCCATCGCTTCGGCACTTTCAGCTTCAAGGCGGAGTTCTTCGAGTTCCTTCTTGAGCTTACTCATCGCATCAAGGGCCTCCTTTTCATTATTCCACTTGGTTTCAAGAGCGGAGGTAGTTTCGCGCAATTCACCAATCTCGCCATCAATTTCCTTGAGGCGATCTTTGATACGCTTCTTCTGTTCGGTCGAAAGGTCGGACACCCCTGATTCTTTTTTGAGGGCTTCCTTTTCAATTTCCAGACGACGGATCTGACGGTCTGACACGACAAGTTCGTCTGGCTTGTTCTCAAGTGAGATACGAAGAGCCGACGCGGCTTCGTCGATGAGGTCGACCGCCTTATCAGGCAAGAAGCGGTCAGTGATGTAGCGTGACGAGAGATTTACGGCACTGACGATAGCATCGTCGGTAATGCGCACGCCATGGAAGAGTTCGTACTTCTCGGCGATACCACGCAGAATCGCAATTGCATCTTCGTGTGATGGTTCGTTGACATACACTGGCTGGAAACGACGAGTCAAGGCCGGATCGCGTTCGATATGCTTTTGGTATTCCTTGAGGGTCGTCGCACCAATGACACGCATCTCACCGCGAGCGAGGGCGGGCTTGAGCATATTAGATGCATCCATCGAACCTTCCGCCTGACCAGCCCCCACAATCGTGTGGAGCTCATCAATAAAGAGAATAATTTGGCCCTGCGCTGATTCAACTTCTTTCATCACGGCCTTGAGGCGCTCTTCAAATTCACCGCGGAACTTTGTCCCCGCAACAAGGAGCCCAAGGTCAAGGGAGAGAATCTCCTTACCCTTAATAGACTCTGGCACCTGATTCTGCGCAATCTGCTGGGCGAGACCTTCGGCAATCGCGGTCTTTCCGACACCCGCTTCACCAATGAGGACGGGGTTGTTCTTCGTACGACGAGAGAGAATTTGAATGACGCGCTGCACCTCAACATCACGACCAATTACCGGGTCAAGTTTGTTTTCTTGTGCGAGCTTGGTGAGATTGCGGGTGTACTTAGCGAGTGAACGAAACTTCTTTGGAGTCTCAGCATCAGAGACACGATTCTCGCGAATCTCTTTGATGGTGTTCATGACACGAGTCTTATCGATACCAGCACGTTGCATGATTTCTATCGCTGGTCCGGGGTTTTCGAGTACGGCCATAAAGAGGTGCTCAACCCCCACATACGAATCACCGAGTTGTTCAGCGAGCTGTCCCGAGTACTCAAGCGCCTTCGCGAGGTCAGCCGTGAGGTAGAGCTGGTACGATTGAGAGACTGTTGTTGCGGACTCCGGTCCTTCCAGCGCTTCAAGGAGAAGGTCGGTAAGCGCGATAATATCAATATCCATCCGGTCGAGAACCGAAATAACCATGCTCTCTTCTTGGAGAGCGAGAGCGGTCATGAGGTGGACTGGACTCACGTGGTTTTGCCCGCGTTCAATCGCGAGTTCGTGAGCCTTTCGAATAGCTTCCTTCGCTTTGGATGTAAAATTGTGAAAACTAGGCATGACAATAGAATTATACAGTACTTCCTATGGGGAGACGGGCGCACCGTGAGGGTGTTACAGAGGGCAATCAATCGGGAGTGGAAGTACTCTTATAATGCTATAAAAATAGCCTTTTGTCCAATAAATAAACATCGGCCGCTTTCCTTGCGGAAAGCGGCCGTAATGGTCACCGGCAACACCAAATATTCGACAGTGCGCCTACGTCGGTGAAGCCAGAATGGTTCGCGGCGGAAAGTAAGCCGGAGTTCCTTCATAGAACTTGTACGCCCAAATCGATGGACCTTCCTTGGTGCAATGGTAGTACTGCACCGTCTGCTGCGGCAGCAAGAACTGACAGTGGGCTGCCCTTTGAAGCGCAATCTGGTGCCCAACCACCGCATAGATGGTATCAAGGCGCCATCTTTCATCACCAAGCTCCGCTCGCAACTCAAGAGCAGATGCCCAGACATTGAGTTGCAGCAGCCGGTATGCGGGATATTCCAAAGCCGGCTGATCAAAGCCGAGCGGTAGTCCTTCCCGGTGATAAAGCCCAAACGGGCTACTCAATCTCCCGGCAATGTATTCGCCCAACACATCAAACATCATCTGTCCTTTCCACTTTTTCTCTTGGTATGGTTTATCACAAAATGTAAAAGAGTAAAGGTTTGCTCTTTACCTGTAGTTATTGGGCGAGACGTTTTGTCAGTACTAGGAGCAATTGGTCAATATCAGCAGTATTCGTATCAGGACCAAGTGTGAAGCGGAGGGTTGAGGACGCACGAACTTCGTCCTCTGTCATCGCGAGCACAACCACACTGGCTCCCCCGCCTTTGCTGCTACAGGCACTTTTGGTACTGGCAGCAATACCATGGG
>CAYSNO010000032.1:0-5544 GCA_964432455.1 uncultured Candidatus Saccharibacteria bacterium | reverse complement strand
AGAGGGTAGGGATGAGGATCAGGGTCAAGATCATCGCAAACGAGAGACCAAACATAATCGCAAACGCCAGTGGACTCCAGAAGTCTGAGATACGTGAAAGCGGAATCATACCCACTACGGTCGTAATAGTCGTGAGGAAGATCGGACGGAACCGTGATACCGATGCATCAGCTACCTGATCAAGGAGTGACCCGGTCTCACCGTGAGACGCTTTTGCGGTGATGAGTGAGTCCATGAGAATAATCGCATGGTTGATAATCACACCGGCGAGCGCAATCACCCCAAGGAGTGAGGTAAACGAGAGTGCTAGACCCGTCAAAGTAAGTCCCACAAACACCCCGATGAGTGAGTATGGTACGGCGAGGAGGAGGTAGAACGAGTAGCGAATCGAGTTGAATGACAGCACGAGGATAGCCAGCATGAGGAGGAGTCCCGCAATCAAGGCGAGGAACATTTCCGTAAATGACTGATTGATGTCCTCAGCTTCTCCACCAAGTGAGAGGGTAACACCCGCCTTGTCGGCAATCTCCTGTACCTTAGGGGTGATGGCAGCGACAATTTCAGTCGAAGTTACATCTGGTTCGGTAAAGGCATCCACGGTCACAATACGCTCTTTTGCCTTGTGGTTGATAGCTGAGTTCGCCGGGGTGTAGTCATCAGTGAGGAGTGACCCCAAGAGTACTGTCTCACCAGTCATGGTCTGTACCTGGATATTACGGAGGGTATCAAGCGTGATCTCGGGAGTAGTTGACCAACTGAGGATCTCGTCTGGGTTACCAAGACGAACGACCACGTCGATATCGTCTCCATCACGACGGAGGGTTGTGGCGGTAAGTCCGTACACCGCGGCGCGGAGTACCGGACCGACACTCGCTGGACTAACACCTAATAGACTAGCTTTGGCATTATCAATACGGAGCACGAACTCAGCTGAACTTGAGTCGGCACTACTGGTGACGTCACGGACACCCTGCTCTTGTTCGAGGAGGAGACTCGTTTCTTCAGCCGCCTTGGCAAGCGCGTTCATATCGTCACCGGTAAAGGTGAAAGAGATCGGAGCACCAGTTGGTGGTCCATTCTGCTGTTCAGTAATCGTGACCGTCACATCTTTGATCGTGGCGAGCTTGGCACGAAGATCAGTTGAAATCTCGGCACTTGTGCGTTCACGTTCCTTATTAAGGGCGACGGTGACGTTACCATAGCGTGCTCCGGCACCACCTGCACCGGTAAAGGCTGAACCACCACCAGCCGCAGATGAGAATGATTCAATCTCGGGTACTTCGTAGAGCATTTCTTCGACCTGACGGACACCAACGTTGGTGACCGATAGTGGTGTACCTTCTTTGGCTTCAATATCGATGTAGATAAAGTCGACGTCTTCTGGTGGGAAGAAGATAACCGTCAAGTATCCACGAGCAGGCAACGCTAATGCAAGCAAGAAACCGAGGAAAAGAATCCACAAGAACCAACGCTGGGCGCGGAAATTCTGTAGGAAGCTAACCAGGTGGGCTCGGTACCAGGCCTGGGCCTTTTCGGTGTAGTGCTCTTGCATCACTTCAAAGCGGTTAGGGGCCTTGCTGCTCGTGAAAAGGATTGCAATGAGCGGTACCATTCCGAGTGCCACAATAATCGAGGCGATAAGCACGAAGATAATCGTAAACGGAATTGAGGCAATAAACTGCCCAACTACTCCTGAGAGGAAGAAGAGGGGAGCAAACACGGCTACCGTCGTCATCGTACCGGCAATCAGTGGCCACGCGTATTCACGAATAGTCTCGCGAGCAGCTGTCAGCGGATTACCCGTGCGCTTGAGACGGGTATGAATGGCTTCAGTCACCACAATACCCGAGTCGACGAGGATACCCACCGCGAGGATAAGGGCAAAGAGAGAGAGGAAGTTAATCGTGTTACCCGACGTATAGAGACCAATAAAGGCGATTACAAACGAGAGTGGAATCGAGAGACCAGCGACAACTGATTCACGCCAGCCGATAGTCAGGAGAAGTGAGATCATCACGAGGACTACCGTCTCAGCACCAGCTTGCACGAGTTCGTTGAGCTGATCCTTGGTGTCCTCACCCTGGTCAAAGATGACGAGCACCTGTGAGTTCGCCAGGAGTCCACCTGGTGCGCGCATGGCGGCAAGCTTCTCATTTACCGCATCAGACATCGTGGTGACGTTCACCCCAGACTTCTTGTAGATAGAGATAGTCATCGCTAATTCTGACGGCTGTCCACCAACTGATACGCGAGCGAGTGAGGATGCTTCGTCTACTGTCTCAACGACCGTTGCCACGTCACTGAGGTACACCGGTGTACCTTCTTTGGTAGTGACAATCACATTTTCGACATCTTTGGCGGTCAAAAGCTTACCTTCAAGGCGGACACTGTATTCGACACCACCGGCAGTAATTGCCCCAACAGGGAAGCCGTTGTTACTCTGAGCTAAGGCACCGGTTACATCATTAAGCGTCACGCCAAAGGCAGTGAGACGTTCTGGTGGGATCACCACCTGTACCTGACGTGGGCGTACACCTTGAACATCAACTCGACTAACACCGAGCACATCCTTGAACTCGTCACTAATGGTCTCACTAAGCGTCGTGAAATCTGACGGAGTCGCATCAGACGAGATCGAGATCACAAAGATCGGCTGATCGGCGAAGTTTACCTCAGACACAATTGGGTCTTCGGCATCACGCGGCAATTCGGCCTTGGCGGTATCGATGGCATCTTTCAGTGCCTGAATTGAATCGTCGATGTTAGCTGAAGCATTAAACTCTGCCGTGATCGACGAAACACCATCACGAGAGGTCGAGGTAATTTCTTTGATATCGTCAACGTTTTCAATGGCGTCTTCGAGGCGATTGGTAATCAACTCTTCGATATCGCGGGCGGATGCACCAGGGTATACAGTAGTAACAATACCGACTGGCACAATTACTTCTGGTGACGCTTCTTTGGGAATCGCAATGAGGGTATACACGCCCATCGCCACCAAGGTGAGAATAACGAGCCAACTAAATTCTTGCTTACGCAAGAAGAAAAACCAAATACTATGCATATTAGTAGGAAACAGTTACGGTTTCTCCCGCTTTGCGGCCACGAACGTCAACCACGATGGTATCTGACTTCTCGAGACCTTCAGTCACGATAATAGTGTCACCGAGCACGCGACCAAGCTTAATGGTACGTGCTTCGAGCTTTGATTCACTATTGATGGTGAAGACGACTGCACTATCTGCCATAAGCTTCACGGCGGTGAGAGGAATAATAATTGGTGTTTCAACCGGTGAGGTATTGGTACCGGTGTCAGCAAATGAAACAGAGACTGTCGTGCCGGTGGTGAGGAGTTCTGGATTTGAGACACTCATCTTGATAGCGACCTTGCCAGTCTTTGGATCAACCGCGCCTGCGATAGCGGTGACCGTACCAGTGGCTGTGTCATCAAAGCGTACCGTGTCACCTATCTTGATAGTCTGACTATCAGCTTCGGTGATGGCACCGACAACTTGTTTGCCGTTGTTGTTCGCAATAACGGCCGCATCAGCTTGCGGTGCAACAAAGTCACCGCGCTTGATGTAGAGGGCGTTTACGACACCACTGATTGGCGTACGTACGAGGGTTTTTTCGTACTGGGCTTGGGCAGCACGTACGGCACCAAGAGCCTGGGTGAGTCCAGCACTATTAGCGGTTGGACCACCATTACCTGCCGTGATTTCGGCACGACTCTTTGCGTCTTCGGCCGCAGTAATAGCAGTAAGTGAACCCTGGAGTGAACTTTCAATCCCAAGGAGCGTACTGCGGGCACCAGTGAGGGCAGCGATATTCACTGCTCGCTCTGTATCACCAGCTGTACCACCATCAGTATCACGTTCAAGGGCAGAGATGAGGCTATCAATGAGAGTAACTACCTCACGAGTATAACGACGACTGTTTTCAAGGGCACCAGTGATGTTACCAGCAGGGGTCAAGGCAGCACTTTCAGTCTTCCACTTAGCAAGTGAACCTTCAATCGAGACACGAGCTGCGTTGATAGCAGGCGTACTACCCTTACCATCGATGCGAAGACCGGGGAGGGCAGAAGTAGGGTTTGAGAAAAAGGCGTCTACTGTAGTACGGACCACACCACTGACGGTGTTGTAACCGCTGGCATTGCTTGTTACGGCATTACGCTTGGCTGTTTCAACGGCAGTTGTCGCTTCGGTGATACCAAGGGCACCCTGGCGATTGGCAGCGAGCGCTGCTTCATACGCACCTTGGGCACTGATGAGGCTCGCGCGTTCAGATGCATTATCTAGGGTCGCAATCACCTGACCAGCCGAGACGAACTTACCAATTTCGGTAGTAACGGCAGTAACCCGTCCTCCGGCTTCGGCCTTAAGCTGCGCTTCAGCGAGTGCTTCAACCGATCCGGTAATGGCAAAGCCTGCACCTCCGGCGAGGTTCGCTACCTGCGACACCTTTACTTCCGGAGTAGTCTCAACCGGAGCTACTACCTCGTCACTTTGGCCGCGGGAAATAAACCAACCCACTACTAAAACTGCCAAGATGGCAGCAATAACTCGCTTGCGGGTCCACTTCATGCCAAATGGCTGCTTGATAAAGGCCAATAAATCCTTAAACACAGATAAAATCACTCGTAACATAGACTGCATAAATAAACGCTTAATTTCTCAAATAATCCGAATAATAACATTATTTTTCATATTTGTCTATACCTTAAGGACCACTCTTTTATAGGCAGGAAAGGCGTCCATGTGCTACCATAGGCAACACATATGTTTGGAAAATTAAAGAACATGGCGATTAAGAAGCTCGTACAATCGCAAATGAAAAACGTACCCGTCGAGCAACAGCAAATGATTATTGAAATGCTCGAAAAAAAGCCCGAGCTTTTTGAAAAAATCGCCAAAGAGATGCAAGCGGAGCTCAAAACCAACGGTAACAACCAAATGGCCGCTGCCATGAAAGTCTTGCCGAAGTACCAGCAGGAGATTCTTGCAGTGATGAGTCCAGAGATGAAAGAGAAGCTCGCGAAGATGCAGATGGGGGGAGGAGCTGCAAAGTTCAACCCCAACGGCTCCATTCGACGCTAGAACTTGCCTACTAACCTCATCTTCTTTGTTGACTGCGTCGAAGAAAAATTCAATGTAAAATGAGCCACAGAGCACGCAGTGCGACAATGGCGAATTTTCGCGAGTAAAGCCTATTCCTAATGGCTTTATCCGCGCCGTATCACTTGGTTTCTCCTCGTCTCCATACAGGAGCAGTACACCTTGTCGCTACTTCATTTCGCTTCTCTTATAAAGTAGCTGGCAAGGTCTTGCGAAAGCGTCCCACGCTTTCTCACCTCGAATCTGAGGTCATTAGCCAAGTCCTAAATATGTAATCAAAGGAAAGATTATCAACACACTGCATCTAAAGATGCAGTGTGTTGCCGTATACTCTAGGTATCTATGTCAAAAAAGATCTTAGTTCTTTGTGGTCACCCTGACCACGAGTCGTTTAGTGGGGAGGTAGCCAGCAGTTACGAAAACGCTG
>CAYSNO010000031.1:0-6323 GCA_964432455.1 uncultured Candidatus Saccharibacteria bacterium | reverse complement strand
GGCACGCCGGTCGCCTCAATAAAGTCGCCAGCATCAATGGCGTCCGCAAAGAGATTAAAGAGGTCGTCGCCGAGCTGGTCTTTGGCTAAGAAGAGCTGAAGCTTCTGCGTCCCATCAAAGACATCCACAAAAGCCGACCCGCCATGGAGACGAACCGCCATCACGCGTCCCGCGATAGTGACGGCAGTATTGCCCGCTACAAGGGCATCAAACTGCGCCAAAACCTCGCTCCCAGTATGGGTCTTGTTGGCCTTGGCGGTATAGGGGTCCTGACCAGCAGCTCGTAATAGTTCGCGCTTCTTGCGGCGCTCTTCGATAATTTCGCTCGACATAATACTGCTATAGTAGCTTAATTTTTGCTTTTTATAAAGAGATACACAAAGAGCGACACCCGAAGGGTGTCGCTCTTTGTTTTCTTCTATCAAATTACAACGACCAGAGCTTTCTTAAAACGTGTCAGAGACGAGGCGCGTCAGCGAGCAAATGTGAGGTGTACGTGGGTGTACATTGAACGTTTGCGAGCGCAACGCAACAAAGTATCTGGCCGTTTTTAGAAAGCGTTTACTCGACCTTCAAAACTTTGTACTTCTGTTTTCCTGCAGGAGTCTCAAACACAAACTCATCACCCTTCGCCTTCCCCATGAGTGCTTCACCAAGTGGTGAGAGGTATGAAAGCTTGTGTTCGTGGATGTTCGCTTCTTCGGAACCGACCATAGTGTAGGTGCGTCCGTCTTTTTCTTTGTCCTTCACAATCGTTACGGTAGAACCCATAACCACGATATCACCCTTCTTGTCGTGTGAGACAATCTTCGCTTCTTTGATAACCTTTTCGAGGTGGGTAATACGTTCCTCAATCGCTGCCTGCATATCGCGTGCTTCTTGGTATTCGGCATTTTCTGAGAGGTCGCCGAGACTACGAGCGTATTCGAGTGACTCTGCCACTTCTTTGCGGCGGACAGTCTTGAGGTGGTCGAGTTCTTGTTTCAATTCTGCGAACTTTTCGGCAGTAAGGAACGATTGCTGGTCAGTCATATAGAACGTTATGGAAGTAATGTGACACTATTATACGGACTTCCGGGTGATGGTCAACCGAGCCACTTATCCACCGACCATCGGTGTCGTCGTGGGGTTGAGATACTCCGGTCGATTCTGTGCTATCCACTCCATCACCCCACCCATGATACGGGTCGCACCAAGTGCATTACTGCGTGGCGCTTTGTCCATCATGAGGATAAATGCGTAACGTGGTTTTTCGTATGGCCAAAAGCCAGCCGCCCAAGAATTCACATACGCATTGCCGGCACCAATTTCGGCCGTACCGGATTTCGCAGCGATAGCGACATCACTCCGTTCAAGACCACGCGCTGTTCCCCCCGGGTAGGTGACGGTCTTGCGCATCCCTTCATAAATAATCTGAAGATAATCGGGATTGAGTCCAAGGTCGGTAGACGAACTCACCTGACCTTTGACCACGTGGGGTGTGAGTAGCTTGCCACCATTGGCGAGCGCGGCATACGCACGGAGCATCTGCAGTGGCGTCACCTGGAAGCCATACTGCCCAATGGAGGTGAAGTACGTGTCACCAAGGCGCCAATCATCGTCAAAGGTCTTGCGCTTCCACTCGGGATCGGGCACCACTCCCTCTTGCTCAGTGGCGAGATTGATGCCTGTGATACTGCCCATTCCAAACTTGCGGTAGTACTCGGCAAGCTTCGTGATACCAAGCCCCTTTTGGTCACCGAAGCCTCCACCAACGATATAGAAATAGACGTTGGAAGAAAACGCAATCGCTTCCCGCATAGTCATCACCCCGTGCGCCCGCCAGTCGCGGAAAATGGACGGCTGGTCTGGATTGTAGGGGTTTGGTACGACAATCTGACCAGTTGAGATAATCTCTTTGTTTGGACTGATGATATCTTCTGCCAGCGCACCATAGGCCACAAAGGGCTTTACGATCGAACCAGGTGTGTAGACGCCACTGACGACCTTGTTGAGGAAGGGCAAACGGTCGTCCGTGTTGTAAGAGGAAATCAAATCGGTGTTATCGCCATCTGCCATCACCTCTGGATCATAGGATGGGAAGCTCGTCATAGCGATAATCTCACCAGTATGTACATCCATGATAGCGGCCGCCCCACTGCGGAAGCCTGCCTTGGCACTTGAGGTCGAAATAATCTGGTACATCGCTTCAGAAAGACCAGCATCAACCGACAGATGCAGCTCACCACCCGGGATTGGCGCTTTGAGTGCATGTTCTCCTACTACAGCACCATGCACGTCCTCTTCGATTATCTGTTCACCGTTTTGGCCGTGGAGGTAGGATTCAAAGGCGCTCTCGACACCAGTGCGGCCAACGTACTCGGTCCGGAAGTAGACACCCTTTTTGTCTTTTTGCGGATAGCTCACGTATCCAATGAGCTGTCCCATGCCGAGACGGTCAGTATAGGCGCGGACCGGGAACGAGTACTGTCCGGTGAAGTCTGGTTCGTTCCAAATAATGAGCTCGCCACGACGGTCATACACCACTCCCCGCTCGGCAATAATTACCGTACGGTTGAGGCTATTGTTTTCACTAATCTCGCGGTACTTGGCACCTTCAACAATTTGGAGACTATAAATTTTTGACAAAAACGCGAGCGCAATGAGACCAAAAATAAGCGCGACGAGAAAAATACTCCGCTTCGTAATTGGCAGTTCCCGCCGTCCTTCGAGACGACCAGTGTTAAAGGCTGGTAGGTTCGACACGTCCATGAGGATTTCGTCGAACTCAACGGGTTGCTCGGTTTTGCGGCGCCAGAAACTCATGATTCGTAGTGGTGATTACGGCGGATGAACGGCTGAAGCACAATCCCAAAAAATACCACTGCCGTGATAACGGTGGTATACCAAAACATAATTGGCTCGGGCGAAAAGTAGCAGTCGATACAAAAAGCGAGCGCTATAAATTCATACGCCCGATATTGGAGCGACAAGAACCCTACAAGAATAAGTCCCACAATATACGCCCCGTACAAAAAGCAGAGGGTGGTCGCAACAAAAAAGAAAATACGGAGGGGCCAAGCAGACATAATTATTATGGGGTGGTCGTAGCGGTGGTGGTACTAGTAGTCGCAGCGGTGCTACTCGCTAGCTCGGGAGACACGAGTACCCCGGGTGGCAGATCAACCGTAAAGAGTGAGGAACGAAGCTTATCGACCAAAGCCTCGGCTTCTTCATAGGAGTGTGGGACAATTGGCTCTCGACCTACCGAGACATACTGCACACTCTGGAGATTGTTGGTCATTGGCACGTAGCCGTATTGCTCAGGCTGGGTTGGTGAGGTCTCGATGTAGGCAATCGTGCCGTAGACGCCCGAATCAATTGCCGGCAAAATCACCGTATCCCCAACGGCAAGGGGAATACCCTG
This sequence comes from uncultured Candidatus Saccharibacteria bacterium, assembly GCA_964432455.1. Classification (GTDB taxonomy): domain Bacteria; phylum Patescibacteriota; class Minisyncoccia; order Phycocordibacterales; family UBA918; genus OLB19. The sequence continues at coordinate 2,917 of CAYSNO010000031.1, read as the reverse complement.
TGGTACCACCACGCGCACCATCCCACCGCCAACCCCACGGGCGTAGGTATAAATATTTGGACCAATGATGTACGCCATCGATTCAAACTGTGCGGTTGATACGAGCGTGACGAGTGAGGTGCGTTCGTACACTCGCGAAACATACCCGATGATCTGATCGCTACCTACAAATACCGGTGCCTCTTCGACTACCCCGTGGTCGCGACCACGGTCTAGCATGACGACGTCGTACGGAAGTTTTGGTGGACGACCAACGACGCGAGCAATCACCCGCTCATCGGGCACCGCTTCACAGAGGAGACGAAACTGTTCGTTTTCGGTCTTGAGTTTTGTGAGGGTATTTTCGGTACCGCCACTAACGGCAACTTGCTGTTCGAGTTCTTCGATATGGTTCACGAGTTCGTGACGATCACGGAGGTAATACGGGAGCGAATCCTGGGATTCGAGAATCCATGACCGCATCGACTCAAATGGATAGAGTACAACCGAGACCATACCAAAGACGAGCTTTGGCACGATGTACAAGAGCACCAGTCCTGCGACCAAGAGGAGTACGGTAATGCGTACTCCTTTAGGTAAGGAGGGTTGGCGAGAGTTCCCCTTCTTTGTCGATAAGTAATTCTTCATAGAGTTCTAGGTTTTCGATGACGATACCGGCGCCGCGGATGACGGCCCGGAGTGGGTCTGGAACGATGATGACGGGGACTTCAAGCACTTCTTCGAGGAGTTGCTTGAGGCCTGGGATAAGTGCCCCGCCACCTGATATATGTATACCACGCTGCATAATGTCTGCCATAACCTCAGGTGGTGTTTGCTCGAGGACGGCGCGCACCGACTCCACAATCGTATCTACCTGTGAGGCAATCGCATCGCGCACATCACTATCGGTGATCACCACTTCGCGCGGGAGACCAGTAATCACATCGCGACCACGCACCACGTGCTCCTTCCCGCCTTCTGGTGCTTCAATAGCGGCGAGGAGGATTTTGACATCTTCGGCCGTCTTTTCTCCAACGTAGACCTTAAACTGATCACGGATGTACGACATGATAGCGGCGGTGAGGTGGTCACCGGCGACACGGAGATTTTTGGCGACGACGATACCATTGATGGAGATGACAGCGATGTCGGTCGTTCCACCGCCAATATCAATAATCATGTTACCCGCGGCTTTGCCAATCGGAAGCTTCGCCCCAATGGCGGCCGCCATCGGCTCTTCGATAAGGAAGACTTCTCGGGCACCCGCATTGCGGGCCGCGTCGCGAGCGGCGCGCATCTCGACGTTCGTGATGCCAGAGGGCACCCCCACGAGCACTCGCGGTGCAATAAAGGTACGCATTTCACTGCGGACTTTGTTGATGAGGTAGGCGAGCATTTCTTCGGTCACCTCAAAGTCTGAGATAACACCATCGACGAGTGGACGCACCACTTCGATATGGCTCGGAGTACGACCCTGCATAACGCGCGCCTCATTCCCCACCGCAACCAATTGACCGGTCTTTTTGTTCACTGCTACAATCGTCGGTTCATTAAGGACGATACCCTTGCCTTTGACATACAAGAGGGTGTTGGCGGTACCAAGATCGATACCGATATCGGTCGAGAAAGATCCGAGGATCTTTTGAATAAAGCGCGACATTTTGGCCATACTAGACAGTGGCTACTCCAAGGAGTGCAAAAAGTTCGGTTTCACTTACCTTCTTCACCTCGCCAGTGGCGCGTTCGACGACTTCGTAGAGGCCTTCGGCCTTTCCTTTCTTACTCACAACCACCCGATATGGGAGACCGATGAGGTCACTGTCAGCAAATTTCTCCCCCGCGCGTGCATCGCGGTCATCGTAGAGGACTTCAACTCCGGCTGCTTGCAGGTTCGTATAGAGACCATCAGCCCAATCACGGATTTCACCTTCTTCAATATTAAGGGCGACGAGGTGCACGAGGTATGGCGCGATACTCTTTGGCCAGACAATACCCTTGTCATCACTAAGCAAATCAACGACGGTTCCCATCGCGCGGGCTGGACCAATACCATATGAACCCATGATAACTGGGCGCTCGGTGCCGGCTTCATCTTTGAACATGAGACCAATCGCTTCTGAGAACTTCGTACCAAGAGAGAAGATGTTTCCCACCTCAATACTCTTACGCTCCACGAGCTCCTCGCGAGTGACGCCAAGTTCACTCAGGTCAGCGTCTGCCAACACTTCGGCATTTACTGCAATCCCCTTTTCTTCACAGACATACACAATATCCTCACCAGCTTCGGCGAGTGTCTGGAATTCGTGAGAGAACTTTGTGAAGGCGCCTCCTGAGGCAAAGGTCTTGTACGTCTTGTCGCCTATACCAATCTCCGTAAAGATGCGCATGTAGGCCAAGGCACAAGCTTCATAGTAGGCATTGTGCTGGGCTTCATCCGCTGAGAACGAGTAGGCATCTTTCATCCAAAACTCACGTGTGCGCATGATGCCACTCTTCGCGCGCATCTCATTACGGAATTTGGTTTGAATATGGTACGCGGCAAATGGGAGGTCTTTGTATGATGATACATATTGGCGCATCACATCGGTGATCACCTCTTCATGAGTCCAGGCGAAGCCAACATCGCCACCAGCGCGTAGCTCAGACTTGAACCACACGTCAACCAGCTCATCACTCCAGCGATCACTCTTCTTCCAGAGTTCGGGGTTTTGGAGGCTTGGCATGTACATTTCTTGGGTACCAATAGCTGCCATTTCACGACGAATAATCGTGTTGATTTTTTCGATAACACGAAGGCCGAGTGGCAAAAAGGTATACACTCCCGCCATGTTTTTGTAGATAAATCCGGCTTGCAGCAAGAGCTGGGCGTTCTTTGATGTCTCGTCAGCTGGTACTTCTTTTTTTGTCTTGGTGAAGAGCTTTGTTTGGCGCATAAAAA
>CAYSNO010000030.1:0-6384 GCA_964432455.1 uncultured Candidatus Saccharibacteria bacterium | reverse complement strand
TTATGAACTGAGTTCAATAAAAAGCTTAGTAACTTGTGACCAAATGATTCACGATTTTTAACTGTAGCCTAAAAACTCAACTGTGGTGTTTGGTTGTCTAATTCCAAAGCCGGGGCCTCTTCAACCGGTGTCTCTGGTACCACTGGTTCAATAATCGTCTCATTTGGTGGCACTTCCTCAGTCACTGTTGTTGTCGCGACAGTTTCAATTGGCGTCGGAACTGGAACACTGACGTCCCCGCGTAACTGAGCAAACCGTGCGGCCCGCTCTCGGAATCGAATCGCGGCCTCTTCGACCACCACCCCGCTGTACGCCGCTGGTTCGACAACCACTGGAGCCACCACCTCAACTGAAACAGTATTAAGGTACGATAAATAACTTATCGCACCCCCCACCCCCACCCCAATGAGAGTCAAAAGAATACCAAGCGCCCACTCGCGAGGTGGGTTAATGGCCTGCCGTTCTTCGACCGAAGGCGATTTAAGGAGACGCTTCACTATTTGTTGTATACGCGCTTGGTCTATCATGGCTTTATTGTAACAAAGATATCTACCTGTCCACGCCATTCATTGCCCTCGCCGGTCACCTGCATGGAAGCAATCCGACTGTGGTATGGAAGTGTTTCAATGGCTTCCATAAACCGTAACACCGCAGCCCGAGTACCCTTGACGGCGAAGCCGGTTTTTAGTTCCTGACGGCCTTCTTCCCCTTTGGTCATATCAAGGGAGGTTGTTTCAATCGTCACGCCAAGTACTCCCGCGAGACCCTCTATCTCCGTAATAAAAGAAATGGTTTCCTTCTCTTCCAAAAAATAGGTCGCGACTTCCTCTCGGAGATCAGCGGTTGATTCAATAGTGGTGGCCACCGTACGAGCAACTGATTGTTTACTCGTTTGTTCCGCGAGCGTGGTTGCGAGCGCCAGCGCATCAGCTTTTTGTGACCGTACCGATACAAACGCATACACCATAACCGACGCTACAATCACGAAGTAGAGAGAAGCGACACCAAGTGTTGTGACAGTTTGTTTGGTCATAGATGGGTACTTGTTACCGTCATTGTAAAATCAATATTGCGGTCCTTGATGAGACTGGAGATTGGCAAAATCGCATCAGCAAAACGTTCATCGGCTTCTATGGCATCACGGAAGTTCGCGAGCGCAGCCCGGGTACGAGCGGTACCAATCAAGGTCACCATCGTGGTGCTATCAGTTTTACTAAAGACAAACGAAGATAAGACTACCTCACTCCCCGCAATGTTGGTGAGCGTCTCGATATCAAGGACGTGTCCGGCACTACTCGTGCCAACCGACCGCAAGAGGGATGCCTCGGCCATAGCGGTAGCAAGGGCCGCTGAACCAGTATCAAACGAAGCCGTCTCAGCAGCGTTGTTCGCTACTTGCTCACGAAGACTCGTCAGTTCGTTACGTAATAGTGCATATGTCGGAAGATGAAGACTCGCTACAATCAGACAGCCGGTGCCTATGAGAAACAACCATACCGCCAGAACCCGCAGCCAATATTCTTTGACAATCAGTTTTTCGGCACTGGGTGGAATAAGGTTTATCATAGAGGATTTTGCGCCGGCAGGGCGAGACCAATGGCGGTGGCATAGCCGTAAGAATACCGGACACTCACTGGTGGAATATAGTCATTCACTGAAAAGGCGTTTTGCCAGACACTGGCGCGGGAGGTTGGGATACCGAGTGTCTCGGTAAAGTACTCAGGGAGACCTTTGAGGTTTGAACTACCGCCACAGAGTGTCACCGACTGGATGCGACGAGAATCAGTTTTGTAATCACCCCCATGCCAGTACTGGATACGGGAAGCGAGCTCATCTTTAATCACGGAGATGGTCGAAATGAGCGCGTCATAGCTCCGTGTATCATGCACGCCTTTGATAAGCCCTTGGGTGTTTTTAATGGTGGTAAGCTCCCCTTCGGTAATCTGTCCATGTACTTTGCGGAGTACCTCCGATAGTTGGCTACCACCAAAGTCGATCGTTGAGGTATACATGAGTGTCCCATCAAGAACGATACCAACGCCTGTACGAGTCTTGCCGAAGTCAACGAGCATATGGGCACCACGCGCGCCGGTCGGCAATACTGACCGAACCATCGCCTGCGCCTCTACTTCAAACGAAAGCGGGATGAGGCCGGCCTCATTACAGGCATCAAAATAGTTGAGGATAGTCTCACGGGCATACGCTGCCACCACCACTCGCACAGTCTTGTCAGTGGTTTCGCCCTTAAGAATATCAAAATCAAAAAATGCCTCACGAGCGGGAATTGGCACGTTTTCTTCTAGGCGAAATTCAAGGAGGCTGCGAATCTCTTTGGTGGGCGTCGAGCGTTTAATCTCGGTCTCAAAGAGGTACGCACGTTCTTCTGGGAGAGACACCCGCACAAAGGTGGCATTGGTCTTTTGCTTACACTCTTTGAGTACTTCAGCTAACTTCTTTTGATCGTGGACATACCCCCGATCGAGTACCCCGGTAGGAATATCTATCTCCCCCCACATTTTGAGTGGGCGCATTCCCCGCTTTTCATCACCAAACTGTACGTACTTAAGTGAGGTATCAGAAATATCCACCCCAAGACTTGGCATAGAAAGGAACTGGGGCGGCGGCAAATAGCGCGCGAGTAACGAACCAATCGTCATTCCCTCTATTATACGGGTAGGTGTGTAAAAAATCTCAACCTGAACCCCCAACTATTTCTACTTAACTTTTGTTCCTGGTGGCACGACGATGGTTGGTGCCAGGAGCGCAAGGCTCTCTTCGTGGCTGGCTGCCAAAATCATCCCCTGACTTTCAAAACCACGAATCACTCGCGGAGCTAGATTGAGTACAAATGGAAACTGTTTTCCAACGAGTGTCTGTGGGTCTTCGAAGTATTCACGGATACCAGAGAGAATCTGCCGCGGTGTTTCCTCCCCTACCTCAACCGCGAGCTTAAGGAGCTTATCAGCTCCTTCTACTATCTCGACGGAGAGAATGGTGCCGATACCAATGTGGAGCTTTGCAAAATCTTCATACGTAATTTGATCCATAAATATTTGTTTATTTTTTGCGAGTAAGGTATCCATCAAGGATAAGGGCAGCGGCGGAAGCATCGGTATTGGCATTTCGACCCTGAAGCTGAATGGCGGCTTGAGTGGAGTACTGTTCGGGTTCGAGGTGAATGGGGAGGCCGGTCGCGAGCGTGAGGTCAAGCATGAGGGCCTCAACTGCAGCATGCACGGCGTTTGGCTTCCCCTCTTTATCAAGCGAGTGCCCAATCACGACCGCACCAACCCGCTTTTCGTTAATGAGTAGAGTGATGACATCGAGGAGCTTTGGGGTGTTTGGCACGACCGCGTGTGGGAACGCCATAGTCCCCCCTTCGTCAGTGAGGGCAATGCCAACCTTTTTGGTACCATAATCAATTCCCATGAGTCGCATATGTGTCGTATTGTAGGGGAAAATAACAGGGTTGGCAAAAAATAATAGTTTTTGACTACAATTACCACTCTTTTATAGCAATTGCTATGCCCAGGGCAGGAAATTCAAGGTTTTGGGTGCTCTAAATAGGGAGAGGTGTGGTCAGATTGTGATGTGACCATATTTTTGTTCAAAATTATAAATCATTATAAAAGTTTTTTAGAAGCATGTTTATGCAAAGAATTAGTTACCAAAATTTGTTTCGCAAACTTTTTGTCGGAGTGGCACTGGCCGCAACGGCATATATAGTTTGTTTTACTCCAGCTATTACACACGCCCAAACCAGTGCTTTTGCTGGGGCTGAGATTGTGATACTTAACCAAAATACACCATTCCACGTTGAACCTAATAGCGATGCAGTCCGATTTGTGGTCGCGCCCGGCACCCTAGCAGAAGTACTCTACTTTGCAGATCCTGAAGTGCGCAATGGGCAAATCTGGCGCAAACTGCGTGTTGCCGATGGATTCTACGGCTATGTACGAGAGAGTTTGATTTCCAAATACACCGGTACAATTCCAGATATTTGGAAAGAAATCGACTACCAACCAACCCAGGTGCACCTGAACTACGAGGCTCGAAAGCGTAATTACGATATCTACATTAACCAAGGAGTAAACTACGTCACCCCACCAGAGGGAGTACCGGCAAATGGTGGCGGAAATCCTACCCCTACACCAACACCAACTCCCACACCAACACCAACACCCACTCCTACGAAGCAATTCAAAGGTGGCGAAATTGTTATTACGAGTAAAGATGCCTCGTATTACGAATCACCAAACGGGACACGAAAGTTTGTAGTCGCCAAGGGCACGTTGACCGAAGTGCTGTACTTCTACGAACCACAGACAATTAATGGAGAGGTGTGGTACAAGCTCCGCGTGGCTGATGGTCACTGGGGCTATGTAACATCTGATTCGATTGCCAAATATACTGGCACCATTCCAAACATGTGGCTTGAGTTCAACTATCAACCAACCCAGGTACACCTCAATTATGAAGCGCGTAAGAAAAATCCCGATATAGTTATTAATGCTGGGGTTAATTACGTCACTGCTCCAGATAACGCTGTAGAAGATGAAGAAGTTGAGGAAGAAGATGAGACTGACGAAGTTGAGGAAGTTATTGAAAAAGTCGAAAATAACGAACTGAACATCAAGTTGATGATGCAGATCATTAGTCTCTTGCAACAGCTGCTCAAACTAAAGTTGGCAATGTAAGTGTAGGTTGAAATAAGCTTATATAGCAAAAGAAAACTGGCCTCGTGGAGGCCGGTTTTCTTTTGCTTGGGAAAGGTATGCTCTCACCAGGAATCGACCGTTACACGGTCAGTACCCCAATTGGATATTTTGGTTCGCTTTGCTCCCAAAATATCTCAATTGGGCTTCGATTCCTGACGCAAAGCCTCGAGAGGCTTTGCTGTGAGAGCACGAACGAAAAAGGCACCCATAAGGGTGCGCTTTTTCGTACCGTTTGTGGTCACGAATCACTAAGTATATTGGTTCACTTCGTTCCCAATCTACTAAGTGTTCTCGACCCCACCTCGCGGTTTTCTGCTTTGGTCAAGCAGAAAACATCGCTCCGGTCAGCACAGCAGTCCGCAAGCAATACTTATTGCTTGCTATAACAAAGGACCACCCATGCGCGCATGGGTGGTCCTTTGTTATACTGCTGTGCTCTCACCAGGAATCGAACCTGGATCGCAGGTACCGCAAACCGGCATTCTATCCATTAAACTATGAGAGCGATGCGTGGCATAGTACCACAAGCTTTTTTGTTTGTCACGCCAGTTTTAAAATCCAGCTAATTCAAGGAGGCGGTTAAACAGCGGCTCTTCAAGGGCTTCTTCCGGTAGTCGTTCAGACAAGATAGCATCGATGTCATCGATGTATTCTTCCGGAATCGGCATAACAATCATAGGGGCAAATGTCTTCGTGGAAAGGATGAGAAGCTGTGGTCCACGCGGATCATCTTCGTTGATTGAATAGGCCCGCAGCGACGCAAAAGGATGAACAATATTTTCTTCGAGTATCCCCCGCACACTCACCCCATACCGGATAATCCGTGGTGGTTGCGACGCAGCGACCGCCAGTGAGGCACCAGATAGACCGGCCAAAATTGCAAAGAGGAAGTTACCAAAAATAATAGCGGCAATTACTACCGCCACAGTCAAAATACTCAGTGCAAAATACCAATCCCCTCCTTTGTCGCCACGCGCACGCTCTGGGGCTTCCCAGGTAATGCTCCGCATTGCTTCATTCATAGTAATTTTATTTTAGCATGCATATATCTTTTCTCTTACGTTTAAATGAGAGTAGGTGCGGACAACAGCATCTGGTCAGTTGGTCGAATGATATAATTACAATTATGCGAAGAAATCCAAATTGTGTATGTAAAATATGTCAGACTCCTGTCTACCGCCGTCCAATAGAGATTGCTACTGGCAATGTTTATTGTTCAAGACAGTGTTCCGGGCGTGGTCAGCAAGTCAAAAAAGTTTGTAAAATCTGTGCTTTATCATATACCGGGAACAAAGCTACATGTTCACGTACTTGCGCCAACAAAGCTCGGACTGGTATTTCCTACACCAAAGAGAACCGTTTTAATAATGCCTATCGCGGTTCGTTATTAAAAGAAAAAGTTGCCGAATTAAGAGGTGGCATTTGCGAACGCTGCCAGGAAAACAACTACGCTATACTCCAGATTCACCACAAGATTGAGCGTTATAAAGGAGGCACTGATGATGTCGCCAATCTCGAACTTCTCTGCCCCAACTGTCATGCCGCCCACCATTTAGGTAAAAGTTTGTATAACCAGAAAAAAATGCTATAGTACAGACCATCGAAATATACGGAGAGATGGCCGAGTCCGGTTGATGGCAACAGTCTTGAAAACTGTCAGGGGGGA
>CAYSNO010000029.1:0-9294 GCA_964432455.1 uncultured Candidatus Saccharibacteria bacterium | reverse complement strand
ATTCGTATCCGAGCACGCGAAGGAAGAGAGAAAGCTCTTCAATCTTGTCTGGGTTTGGGAGGTCGTGAATACGGTAAATGAAGGCGTGGTCACGTCCGCGCTTTTCGGCGAGGTTGTAGATATGCTGCGCAACCCGCTCATTGGCGAGGAGCATAAAATCTTCAATCATCATCATCGTTTCGGTACGTGTCTTCTTAAACGCGCGAATCGGCTTACCGCGTTCGTCGAGTTCAAACTTTACTTCTGGCTGCTCAAAGGCGATAGCGCCATTGGCGTAGCGGCGCTTGCGGAGGATACGGCCGAGATCCATCATGATAGTCAGTTCAGCGAGATAGTCGCCACTACTGGTATCAAGGGTAGTCTGGGCGTCTTCATACGCATAGCGACGGTCACTATTGATGACGGTCTGGCCATACCATTCATTTACCACTTTGGCGTCTTTGGTCATCTCAAATACGGCAGAGAAGGCGAGACGGTCTTCATGGGGGCGCAGCGAACAGAGGTCGTTACTGAGGACCTCAGGCAGCATCGGAATCACCCGGTCAACGAGGTAAACCGATGTTCCGCGGTCTTTGGCTTCTTGATCCAGAAGACTACCTTTGGTTACGTAGTGTGAGACGTCGGCGATATGGATACCAATTTCGTAGTTACCATTAGGGAGGGTCTCTAGTGAGAGAGCGTCGTCGAAGTCCTTCGCGTCGTGGGGGTCGATGGTCATCGTAGTCACACCACGCATATCACGACGTTTCGGGTCCTTGAGTGCTTCGGCAAATATCTCGGCCTGCCGTTCGTAGAGGCCATGGGCTTCTTTTTGGACGACTTCAGGAAAAGCTTTTGAAAAACCACCGCTGCGGATAATCGCCTGCATCTCAGTTTCGTGGTCCCCGGCACGCCCGAGGGTTTCAGTGATGGTGCCGACTGGGTCGGTGTGTTCGCTCGTCCAACTGGAGATTTCAATGGCTACCTTCATACCAAGGTCGTTTACAGTAGCGGTAGGGAGAACGGGACGCACGTGGATACGGTGGTTGTCTGGGGCAAAGTAGTACTGCTTTTTGCCTTCAACCTCACGTTCCTTTACCGTCCCGATGAGCTCTTGCCAAGCACGGGTAATGACCCGAGTGACTTTGCCTTCCTGGCGTTTGCCGGGAACTTTCTTTTTAAGGGTGATTTCGACAATATCGCCATCCAGGCCAAAGCCGAGGGATTCACGCTCAATAACAATATCTTCTTCGTGGCCGGGTAACTTGATAAAACCAGTCCCCTTGCCGCGTACCATCAGTACGCCTTCGTATACGGATTCCATTGGCTTCGAGTATAGCAGGCAAGTCGGTATTGACCAAATCAAGGGTTTCTGATACTCTTTCGCCACTATGTTAATGATGCGTTTAAAGCGCGTAGGCCGCAAAAACAACCCAAGCTACCGTATTGTAGTGGTTGATAAGCGTACGAGCGTAAAAAGTAATAAAACTGTCGACCTCCTTGGCTCATATGACCCAAAGCTCGGCCGTATTTCTATTAATGGTGATAAGGCCAAGCACTGGCTAGCTCATGGTGTTCAGCCATCAGTTACCGTGTACAACATGCTTGTTACCCAGAAGATTGTTGACGGCAAGAAAAAGAATGCCTTGCCAAAGAAGTCACCAATCATCGACGAGGCAAAGCTGAAGGCCGAAGCCGAAGCTAAGGCTGCTGCCGAAAAGGCTGAAGCAGATGCCAAGGCAGCGGCTGAAGCTGCTAAGAAGGCTGAAGAAGAAGCGGCTGCTGCTCCTGCTCCAGAAGCAGAAACACCAGCTGAAGCACCTGCCGAAGAAGCAAAAGCCGAATAACTCCTTATTTTTCATACAGCCCGTCTTGTGATTTGTTCAAGACGAGCTGTTGACGTACCTACAATACCCCCGTACCATATATATACGTCTACAGTGTCGCCGATTACCTCCGCGCAAGCTGTGTGACATTTACACGATAGTATACGAATACGATATGCACGAAGATCAGCAATTTCTAGAAACGGTAGTTAAGGCATTGGTCGATAATCCAGGTTCAGTCCATATCAACCGGACGGTTGATGAGATGGGTGTACTCTTGACGCTAGATGTTCACGCAGATGATATGGGTAAGATTATTGGTCGCTCTGGCAATACCGCCAAGGCCATTCGTACCCTCCTTCGAGTGGTGGGTATGAAACACGACGCTCGGGTGAACCTCAAGATCAACGAACCAGAAGGTGGTAAGGGGATGACTCGCGAGATGAGTGAGGCGATGGAAGACGAAGGGATTGTTACATCCAGTACAAAAAGTTTGGATGAGGCGATTGATGATTTGAAGATATAAGGAAAAGACAAAAGCGGGCGGAACCTTCGGTTCCGCCCGCTTTTGTGATAGGCTTTTTGTATGGTCATAAACGATATCGAAATCGAGCTCCGTGGACGCCTCACCAATGAGCAATATCTTACATTACTCACAACTCTCCAAAAGGATGGAACGTATAAAGAACATAAGCACCGTCTGTTACTTGATTATTCGACATTCTTGCCAGGCGAGGGTGTAGCAGAAAGAAAACAGGACATCCGTCTTCGCATCACTAATGGAGTACCAGAAATCATGACCAAGATTGGGGGTTGGGGTGGCGACGAACACCGTCGTGAAATTTCTATTTTCACCGAAGCCGGAAGTTTTGATCGGCTAGTAGAAACTTATGGGATTTTGGGCTATACCAAAGCAATTGTGGCTGAGCGCCATACTGAGGTATTTGATTACAAAGGATTTGAGTTTGCTTTGGTAACAGTTCCGAACCACAGTCACTATTTTGAGATTGAAACGATGGCTCATGGTGAAGCCGACATCGCTCGGGTAAAAGCTGAGATGCGCACTGTTTGTGAGGAACTCCAGTTAGAAATTTTTGACGATGCTGGTTTTTATGGTTACATAGAGGAATTGAATCGCGAGACCAATAGTGTTTTTGAGTTCAAAGACTTTGAACCGAATTACTTCACTAATCGGTACGCAATATAAGCTATGCAATTTCACGTTATCACTATTTTCCCAGATGTCTGTGCTGCGTACACGAGTGCGAGTGTACTTGGCCGTGCCCAGAAGGCAGAGAAGGGAAAAGGCGCCAAGGTAAAAGGAAAGCAGATTGATGTCTTGTACTACAACCCACGCGACTTTGCGACAGATAAACACAAGAAGGTAGACGAGCGTCCCTATGGTGGGGGACCTGGTATGGTGATGTTGGCTGAACCAATTCTCAAGGCCTGGGAGAAAGCAGTGGGGAAGAAGACAGCGAGCCTGAAGAAGGGGAAGGTGAAGACGCTCATCATGTCGCCGCGCGGGACGGTGTTCACGAACGAGCTAGCGAAACAGTGGGCAGACGAGTACGACCACCTCGTTCTCATCTCGGGCCGCTACGAGGGGATTGATGCGCGAGTTGGTGAGATCCTTGGAGCCGAGGAAGTATCGGTCGGAGACTATGTGCTTACCGGCGGCGAACTGCCCGCCCTGACGATCATTGACTCCGTCTCACGGCAGATTCCGGGCGTCCTGGGTACCTTTGAATCACTCGAGGATGAACGGCCAACGAGTGGCGTAACCTACACCCGCCCTGAGGTACTAACCTACAAAAGGAAAAAACACCCGGTACCAGAGGTGCTCCTCAACGGTAATCACGCCGAAATTGATAAATGGCGAGCTGGTTTAAATTAATTACCACCTAGGACATCCGATGTCTTAGGTCCAGGAAGATTCTGTCTCCACAGATACTCCATTTAAATGGAGTATTCGATTTTATAAAAATGAAGAACCCCCGAATTGCTTCGGGGAGCCTTCGGGGGTCGCCCTCTCATGAAGAAGGTAAACTTGGCAAAGTTTGATGCCAAATCTGCACCAAGGCTTGAGGAAGTGACTCACCGTACCCTGTTGTGACATCAACCTTCCAGTACATCTGATTGACACGACTGCAGGCAATTCGCCTGGTCGCCCGGTCAGTCCGGAAAGTGCATCCTTGGCAGATTTCGGTTGGAACGTAGATCCAGCGATGTCGATCGAACCGACGGTCTCGTTCACCCCTTGTCGGAGCTGTTATTTCAACAGCAGCCAGATCAGCTTCAGGTGCAAGGTTGATTCCCTTGCTTTTAAGCCACTGACGACTTCTGAAATCCTCGGCCGTGTTTCGAGCATGATAGAGGGAAACAAAACCTTGACGCTGTTCGGGTTTTTTCATCGCCCCCAGGTGTTGAAGGTATGCGAGACGTTCGAGGGTGGTGTTGGTCAGATAGAAGGGTCTAAAGCGGTACGTGTCTGCGTTCGGCATCGGGGAGATCCTTTCCTGGTCTTTGCAAACTATGCCCTTATTATAGGGAATAGTCAAGTAGGCAGAGATTATTTTCACAAGAAAAGCTTGCCAAAATCCCATAAATCCGTATAATACCCCCACAAACGCAATCTCGGGTGAGTTCTGATTGAGAGATGTCGCGGAGGTAAATCACAGTCGTAATGACCATTTTACAAGTGCACCTCTAACATCCACATAAGTAGCACGGACACGTGTGAATTTTTTGTGTGTTAAGTTGCAAAACATAAGCTTATAGACCTTATGAAGTTAAAGTACGAAGACTACGCCTCAGTTGGTGCGATGGAGCAAAAGACCTTTGCCATCTCACCAGCGCCAATGATTGAAGTGCCTGACCTCATCGAACCACAACGCGATTCGTTTAAGTGGTTTGTCGAGACAGCCCTTAAGGAGATTTTTACCGAATTTTCTCCAATCACCGACTACTCAGAAAAGAAGTTTGAACTCCGCTTCAAGAAGTACGAGCTTGGTGAAGCCAAGTGTACTCCTGAGTACGCCAAGGAAAACAAGCTTACCTACGATGCACCACTCCGTGCTCAGGTGATTTTGAAGAACAAGACTTTTGAATCTGAAAAGGATCAAGAGATGTTCCTCGCCGATATGCCGGTCATGACCGAAAACGGAACCTTCATCATCAATGGTGTGGAGCGTGTTATCGTGCCCCAGCTTGCGCGTAGTTACGGTATTTTCTTTACCGCAAACGAAGTAAAGGGTCGTACCCTCTTTGGTGCGAAGATTATCCCAGCCCGTGGTGCTTGGGTAGAAATCGAATCAGATGCTGACGGTGTGATTTACGTCAAAATCGATCGTAAGAAGAAATTCCCAATTTCCTCACTCCTCCGTGTCCTCGGTCTTGAAAAAGACAAAGACATGATTGAACTCATGAAGGGAGTAGACCGTGGTGAAGAATACATGAAGGCGACTATCGCCAAGGATGGAGCGAAGACCACCGATGATTCGTTTATCGAAATCTACAAGCGTCTGCGTGACGGTGACCTCGCGACAGTAGAAAACGCTCGTGAATTCGTCCGCTCACTCTTTGCGCCAGAACGCTACGACCTTTCAGAAATTGGTCGTCACCATTTCAATGAACGTTATGGTCTTCCGACCGATGCGAAGGCTACTGCCGTTCGTACCGTGTCTATCGAAGATATGAAGCTCATCCTCAAGAACATCATTGAGATGAACCATGATCCACTGGCGATGCCAGACGATATCGACCACCTCGGTTTCCGTCGTGTGCGTTACTTTGGTGAAATGCTCCAACAGCGTGTCCGCGTTGGTATGACTCGCATGAAGCGAAACATTCAGGATCGTATGTCGACCATTGAGGCCGAAACCTCACTCCCAATGCAGATCCTCAATCCGCGACCACTCCAGGCTGCTATCAAGGAGTTTTTCAGTACGAACCAACTCTCGCAGTTCTCCCAGCAGCAAAACAACCTCGCTGAAATCGAGCACCTCCGTACGCTCTCAGCGCTTGGCCCCGGCGGTCTTACGCGTGAACGAGCCGGCTTTGAAGTGCGTGACGTACACACGTCTCACTATGGGCGACTCTGTCCAATTCACACTCCAGAAGGTCCAAACATTGGTCTTATCTTACGTCTTTCAATGTACGCTAAGGTCAACCGCTTTGGTATCATCGAAACTCCATACGTGAAGGTAGAAAAGGGTCGTGTCACCGGTGAAGTAACCTACATGAACGCCCACGAAGAAGAGAAGTACACCATTGCGCACGCGGCTATCGAACTTGATAAGGATGGCAAGATTAAAGAAAAGTTCGTTGACGCACGTAAGCGAGGTGACGCGCTCTCAGTAAAGCGTGAAGACGTGGAATACATGGACGTGGCTACGAACCAAGGTTTCTCAATTGCGACCTCAATGATTCCGTTTTTGAACCACGACGACGCCAACCGTACGCTCATGGGTTCTAACATGCAGAAGCAGGCGACTCCGTGTCTCATCACCGAAGCGCCGATTGTGGCCACTGGTGTTGAGGGAGTAGCGGCCCGCGATAGTGGACGTGTAGTCTACGCAGAGGAAGCTGGTGAAGTCATTGAATGTGATGCGAATCACATTGTTGTGAAGAACAAAGAAGGGAAGAAGAAGGAGTACCCACTCACAACCCTCCAGCGCACGAACGACTTCTCTGCCTTTTACCACCGTCCAGCGGTAACGCTTGGTGATAAGGTAAAGCGTGGCGACCTCCTCGCTGACACCACCTCGACTGATCAAGGTCAGCTCGCGGTAGGCCAAAACGCTCTCGTCGCCTTCATGTCATGGAATGGTGCGAACTACGAAGACGCGATTGTTATCTCAGAACGTCTCGTGAAGAATAGTAAGTTTGCGAGTATTCACCTCGATGAGCTCGAAGTGTCGGTTCGTGATACCAAGCTTGGACCTGAGGTTACTACTCCAGACATTCCAAACGTGAGTGAACTGAAGCTCCGCAACCTCGATGAAAACGGTATTATCCGTATCGGTGCTGAAGTACGTCCAGGTGACATCCTCGTTGGTAAGGTAACGCCAAAGGGTGAAACCCAGCTCACGCCAGAAGAGCGACTGCTGCGTAGTATCTTTGGTGAAAAAGCCAAGGATGTGAAGGATACTTCACTTCGTCTCGAAGCCGGAAAGCGTGGTCGTATTATCGGAGTCAAGGTATTCTCTCGTGAGAATGGTGACCAGCTCGAAAGTGGTGTGATCAAGCGAATCCACGTAACGGTTGCTCAGGTACGTAACGTATCAGTGGGAGACAAGCTTGCCGGTCGTCACGGTAACAAGGGTGTTATTTCTCGCATCTTGCCAGAAGAAGATATGCCGTACACCGAAGATGGTCGACCAATTGATATTCTCCTTACACCACTCGGGGTACCATCTCGTATGAACCTTGGTCAGATTCTTGAGCTTCACCTCGGTATGGCCGCGGGAGCCCTCGGCTACCAAGCCGTCGTGCCACCATTTGCGGGAGCAAATGAAAACCACGTGAAGGCAGAGCTCAAAGCCGCTGGATTCCCTGAAGACGGTAAGATTCAGCTCCGTGACGGTCGTACGGGCGACAAGTTCGCTCAGAAGACAGCGGTCGGTATCATGTATATCCTTAAGCTTCACCACATGGTGGAAGACAAGATCCACATGCGATCGATTGGTCCGTACTCACTGATTACCCAGCAGCCGCTTGGTGGTAAGGCACAGATCGGAGGTCAGCGCTTTGGAGAAATGGAAGTGTGGGCGCTCCTCGGTTATGGTGCTGCTCATACGCTCCGCGAAATGCTCACGATCAAGTCCGACGACATTGTTGGCCGTTCAGCAGCCTTCGACGCGATTGTTCGTGGCGAAAAGATTCCGCACCCACATACGCCAGCCGCGTTTAACGTGCTCGTGAATCAGCTCCGCGGTCTCTCCCTCGATGTGAAGCTCGAGAAGGAAGAAGGAGAGGCTCGACCACGTCGCAACCGAGATGAGTCAATTTATGAGACCAATTAATCTTCGATAGAATATGTCTACATTTTCACCAAAGAAGCCGGCCCTCACGCCAAACCAGTTCACGGAGATTGGTCTCAAGCTCGCTTCACCAGAAACCATTCTTGAATGGTCATACGGCGAGGTTACCAAACCAGAAACCATCAACTACCGAACGCAGCGCCCCGAAAAGCATGGTCTTTTCGACGAGCGTATCTTCGGACCAGTCGAAGACTACGAATGTAGTTGTAAGAAGTATCGCGGTATTCGTTACAAGGGAATTGTCTGTGAGAAGTGTGGAGTGGAAATCACTCGCGCTATCGTCCGTCGTGAACGTATGGGTCACATCGACCTCTGTGTACCGGTGTCTCACATCTGGTTCCTCCGTGGTGTACCAAGTCGCATTGCGCTCCTCACTGGTATCACCGCATCAGCTATCGAGAAGGTAGTGTACTTTGCGGGATACATTGTGACCAAGGTGCGCGAAGATGAACGCTCACGTCTCCTTAAGGAACTTGATACTGAGTTCAAGGCTAAGTACAAGGAACTCCAGAACGAAGACGCTCGCGAAGCGCTCAAGACTCGCATGGAAGACATGAAGCGCGAGATTGAAGGCATCGCGGCCGGATCAGTGCTTGATGAAACCACCTTCCACAAGTTCTCAATTAAGTACTCGACGCTCTTTGAGGCGAAGATTGGTGCTGAATCAATCTACGAGCTCTTTAAGAACCTCGACCTTAATAAGCTCCAAGTACAGCTTGAAGGTGAACGTGAAAAGGCTGGTGCAATGGAGCGAGCGAAGCTTGATAAGCGTCTCTCACTCGTGAAGGGAATGATTCATGCTGGCGTGAAGCCAGAGTGGATGTTCCTTACTCGTATCCCGGTGATTCCACCAGCGATTCGTCCAATGGTGGCGCTCGAAGGCGGACGTCATGCCTCGTCTGACCTCAACGACCTCTACCGTCGCGTGATCAACCGAAACAATCGTCTCAAGAAGCTTATTGATATTATGGCGCCAGACGTGATCTTGCGTAACGAAAAGCGTATTCTCCAGGAAGCGGTAGATGCGCTCATCGACAACTCGATTCGTCACGGCAACGCTGCCTACTCAGCCCTTGGTCAGGCGCAGCGTCGTCCACTGAAGTCTCTCTCAGACTACCTCAAGAGTAAGCAGGGGTACTTCCGTCAGAACCTCCTTGGTAAGCGTGTGGACTACTCGGGACGTTCAGTGATTGTGATTGGTCCGGACCTCGCCCTTGATCAGTGTGGTCTCCCGAAGCATATGGCGCTTGAACTCTTCCGCCCATTTGTGATTGCCGAGCTCCTCAAGCAGGAACTCGCGTACAACATTCGTGGTGCCGGTCGCTTGATTGAAGACGGAGTGCCAGAGGTATGGGCGATTCTTGAAAACATCATCAAGAACAAGCACGTCCTCCTCAACCGTGCGCCGACTCTCCACCGTCAGGGTATCCAGGCCTTCCGCCCGG
>CAYSNO010000028.1:0-9316 GCA_964432455.1 uncultured Candidatus Saccharibacteria bacterium | reverse complement strand
ATGGAACTCTCTGAACGCTGCATCGCCCAACTCGAAAAAGAAGGATTCGAAAAAATCTATGAAGAAAAGTGGTCTGCAGGAACCGAATTGCCAATATTTTCTCCCGGTACAGTTCTATTAGTGACCGAGGGCTCTCTTACGAACGCAGAAGAAGAAATACTTATGCCTGGAGACCGGCACCGGTATTGCGAAAATAGCCAGCTAGTTACTGGTCCACACGGCTGCCAAGTTGTGATCGGTGAAACGAACGAATAACAAAACAATACCGGTATCCCCTACCGGTATTGTTTTGTGCTAGAAATGAACACTGGCTACAGTATACTATAGACAACTTTTATAATGACAAAAGTCCGCTCGTACAAGCCTGAAGCCTATGAACAAGCCCTCGCCTTTCGCCGGCGGGGCTTTACCTATACCGAAATCGCCAAGATCTGTAGCGTTTCGCGTGGCACCGTGAGTAATTGGCTCAAGAACGAGCCATTCTCCAAAGCGGTAGCCAAAGACAACAAGAAACAAGCCGTAGCACAGAACACGAAGCGTCTCGCCCTCATCAATAAAGCGCGAGTGGCCGAACGAAAGCACCAATACTCCGAAATTATCCGCCTCGCTGAGGTTGAATTCAAAAACTACCGTTCTTCCCCACTGTTTATTGCTGGGCTCACCCTCTACATGACGGCTGGAGACCAGGAGAACCCACGCCTCATTCGCCTCTCAGGTAGCCGCCCACACCTTCATAAGCTCTTTATACGCTTCCTCACGGGCTATCTGGGGGTACAGAAGGCGTCTATCCGCTTTTGGATCCTCCTCTACCCAGATCTGGATGAAGTGACGTGTATGAAGCACTGGTGCCAAAAAACTACCCTCTCCCCTGCCCAATTCTACAAAAACCAGGTTATTACCGGTCGAGCTGGGAAAGAGACGTTGCATTTTGGCGTCGGAAATACTATAATCGCCAGTACTTTACTCAAGAAGAAGCTCGGTCACTGGGTTACTTTGCTTGAGAAAGAGCTTAAAAATTAATATTGCGGCCATGGTTAAGTGGTATAATGAGACCTTGCCAAGGTTTAGTCGAGAGTTCGATTCTCTCTGGCCGCACATATGAAAAAAGACCCTCCCTGGGTCTTTTTTCATATGTGCGGCCAGAGCAAAGCATTAGTATGCTTTGCGTAGAGAATCGAACGCCGGAACGATGTTTTGTCTATTCCTAATGCCAAAACAAGTGAGGCGTGTCCCGCGGCACCTGCTAGATTATGAACGCAGTGAAATAATCTAGCTTGGTGACCGTCAGGACGATTCATAATCTAGCCACGAGAATGACCGATTCACGATACCTGGTCCTGTAAGAACCGAGCATTTGGCAGAATCTAAGCAGAGCGAAAGATTATGCCTAGTGACTCGTGACCGATTCTCTCTGTCTGACATGTATCTTCCCTCTACCAACCTTCCTCCCCAAAACAGTGCATAACCCCGTGAACATGTGTATAAAGGACATGTCTCAAAGACACGATTCTTTTACGAAAACCCTTGTAAAATATAGCTAGAATCTCAAGGCCGTGGATATCTTATAGAAAATATGTGTGCCACGTGGCACACTTTTGCACCAGTTACACGTAGAACATGCACAATCAGGCACTTTAAGCATTCTAGCCTGCTATACTATGGCTACTATGGCACATAAAGCCAAAAGTACGCCAGAACATATAGAAACCGGCAAAATCGGTGAAAAATTGGCCGCGCAATACTTAATTAACCAAGGTTTTGATCTGGTAGCCCGCAACTACCGAAAGAAATGGGGAGAAATAGACGTAATAGTGAGCAAAGACAACAAAATTCACTTTGTAGAGGTCAAAACCGTTTCATATGGAACAAAGCAGGATCTGAATAATGCCGTTTCATATGGAACCTGGCGCCCGGAGGAGAACGTGCATCCATTTAAGCTCAAGAAGCTCTCGCGAGCGATCGAAAGCTGGCTTATGGAGCAAAAGTACGATGAAGACTGGCAAATTGATGTGGTAGCGGTCCGAATAGTACCACGTGAAACATTTTCTACTATAAAAATCATTGAAAATATCATTGTTGGGTAGTTTCATGTGCAACATTTAGACGAGCTGCCTAGTTTTATTAGCAAATGAAGCATATCTTCTTGGATTTTGATCGAACCCTGTTTGATACCGAACGATTTTATAATTCCCTTGAACTGACCTATATCGAAGGCATCATTGCGGGGAATATTGGCGCTGATTTCTCCCAGTTTCTCTATCCTGATGTACAGAGTTTCATATGGAACGTCCGGGAAGCTGGGTTTTGCTGCCATTTAGTTACTTTTGGCCGTCGTAGTGTCCAGGAATGCAAGTTCAAGCTCTCTGGTTTAGAGCCTTATTTTGATCAAATGTTCTACGTGGAACGGGGAAGTAAGGCTGATTTCATCAAAAAATATCTCGATTCCAGTGTTTCATGTGAAAAGGTGGTTTTTATTGACGATACCATTGAACATTTGGAAGCTTTTACAGCTGAAATACCAACTGGCCAGGCGATTCGAATGGCACGACCAGGAGCAAAAGGGAGTGAGGTTGCCAATAGTCGATTTACGACCGTTACTAATTGTCTTGAGGTACTAAAGATAGTTTCAGCGCCATAATAAGTAGTTTCACATGTAACATGTGTGTTAGATTAGTGACATGAAATGTTTTGTTTCTGGTCGGTCCTCAAATTTTGCTGAGATTGTCCGTGTAACGCAGTTGCTGCGTGACCATGGGCACGAAATAACTCATGACTGGACTGTTCTTCCTATGGTGAAGCCTTACCATGAACATCGAGATGAGGCAGGGAAGTATGCCGAACTACAATTAAAAGGTATTGCTGAGGCAGACGTTTGTATTTTTCTAGCACATTATGACGGCACTGGGCTGTTTGCTGAGCTGGGTGCAGCGCTTATGTTGGCACAGAAAGACGGTAAACCAAAGGTATTTGCCATCGCTGATGAGATTCCTGAGGCTATGTTTCATTACCACTCAACTATCAATTGGAAAAAGACCATAGAAGAGGTGATAAGTGATTTATAAACCAAACAAAATCACTGGTTTCATATGAAACCAGTGATTTTGTCTTGTATGAAAGTCATACAAATTTCACTCACTTGGTCATAAAACAAAATTCTTTTACGCTACACTTTGTTTTACGACACTCGTTCGTTTATTTGTCGGGGAGCCGGGAATCGAACCCGGACCACTCGGTCCCAAACCGAGCACACTACCACTATGCTACACCCCGAATGAGGAACTATGCGCGAAAGCTATTTCGCATATAGGTTCCGAACTTGCGGGGGCAAGCGACTGCTTACACCCCGATAGTGGCCAATACTATAGCATATCAATAATAAAATGCGAGTGATATACTGGCATACAATATGCAACTTTGGTTTTGGGCGGCGGTGGCTGGCATGGTATTGGCGGGGATTAGCAACTTCGGTTTTAAGGTAGCGGCCAAGAAAGGTTATGACGCTGAGGTTTTTAATCTCTATGGCGGTATTGTATCAGTCATCTTTGCCTCCCTTTGTTTGCTCGTTATACGTCCAGCGGATGTGAGTGGGTGGGGGATTGTGATAATCACCCTGTTGTCTGGTTTTATCGCTACAACCGGTGGCATCATGAAGGTGTATGCGCTTCGCAATATTGATACAACTATATTTTTTCCGTTATTTAAGTTACTTAGCCCACTTTTGGCAGTAATAACGGGTTTAATTATTTTTGGTGAAAGATTTACTGCCCTAGAATGGTTCGGAATTGCACTTGGACACCTGGTGCCTCTTTTGCTTATTAATAAGGTAGAGCATAAACGTCAGAACAACCTAATAAAAGGGCTTATTATGGTCGTATTGGTGTCTGCTTCATCTGCATTAGCAGCAGCCCTAAATAAGTACGCAATCGACGCGGGGATGAGTCATTGGGTAGCATTGTGGTACACCGTTTTTGGTATTGTAGTAGGAACATTGATAATCATCCTATTTAAGCTTCGTCGTGCAACCTTGCACCATTTAGTAAGCCACTCAAGCAAAGCGTTAATTTATCAAGCTGGATTTCGTTCAATTTTTATCAGCATTTCAACCCTGCTCATATTTTATGCCTATGGACATGGGGGAGATTTGGGGATTGTGCAGACTATTCATGCGCTCTATATAGTTATTCCAATTATGCTAGCGGTACTGATATACAAAGAGCATATTGACTGGAAGAAGGTACTTGCCGTTGTTTTGTGTATTGTTTCCCTCATGTTTTTGGGATAATGAGGTTGTAAAAAACGATAGAGAAGCGTAAGGTAGAGGGCAATGATCACGTACTATTTTCGCACGATTAAAGACACCGAACTAAAGAAGCTCGACGCCGTGCGGACGGGAGTGTGGGTACATGCTGAATCGCCTACGCCTGAAGAAATCAAGAAATTGCAGGCTGATTTTGGGCTTGATGAGGATATTATGGAAGACGCGGAGGACTTCTTTGAGGTGCCGCGCCTTGAAAAATCTGATGGTGGCACGTACTTCTTTACTCGCTACCCCTATCGGGAGATCAAAGAAGATAGTGAAACCGCCCCACTCCTCATCATCATGGGGGAGTCGTTTGTCCTCACAGTGGCTCTTCGCCCGGTGCCGTTCTTGGAGCGCTTCTTTAGTGGTAAAGAGGCGGTGGTGACCACTCAGAAGGCTAAGTTCTTCATTTTGATGATTGAGGCATTGACCCAGGCCTACGATAGTGAACTCATTAAGCTCCGTAAAGCGGTACAAAAGGAACGAGTACGCCTCACGAAGATCGGTATGAAGGGGATAGAACGCCTCGTGCAGTACGAATCACGCCTTAATAGTATGGTGGATGCCTTAGTGCCTACGAACGCTTGGCTCCAACAAGTACCAAAAGGAAACTACATGCAGCTCTTTGCAGATGACATTGATGACATGGAAGATATTATCATTGCGAACAATCAGGTGGTGAACCAAGCGCGGTCTATTCTCAAGACCATTCAGAACATGCGTGGGGGTATTGAAGCGATTATGACCAGTCGGCTCAACAATTCTTTGAGTATTCTCACCGTTCTCACCATTCTCCTCACGGTCCCGCTCGTGATCGCTTCGTTTTACGGAATGAACATCAATTTGCCGCTTCAGGATTCGCCGTTTGCCTTTTTCTATATCTTGGCGGCCAATGGGGTTATCCTCGCTGTTTTGGTGTGGTTTTTCCAGAAAAAAGGCTGGTTTTAAGTGGTGCGACACTAAGATGACAAGACTGGCGGCCTTGGGCCGCCAGTCTTGTACTTTAGTATAGGTATGGTACGGTATTGGCTGAATGTTCACACCCAATTAGGGTTTTGTTAGGGAGGAAAGACACAATTTCGCCACGAGGCTTCAATTTCGAAACAGATTCCGACGAGTGGCCAGCGGTATTGCCGAACAGTGCAGCCGCCGCCAAGACGCTGGGCTACGATTCGGTCTCGCGTGTCGCCATCAAGACGCTGGTCGTCTATCACGGCGGATTCGAGCATATCCAAATCGGCGTTGCCGAAAGCACCTACCGGTCAGCCATCTTTGTCGAGGCCATGATGGCCTATCGCGGCCTCGGACGGGGGACGTCGAATGGCCTCATCTTTGATGATGTGGCCATGATGGCACTGCGCGGGTACGTCGGCGAGCAAGTCTGGTCTGAGGCTGTAGACAAAGACGGCTCCAAGCACTCGTTCATCAGGGCTTTGCTTGCCGGTGCTGGCAAAGAGGTTCGGGTGGTGCCAATCTGGAAATGAGGCCGTGCTATGCGAATGCGGTCGAGGGGGAAACTCCTCGGCCTTTTCTGTACCACAGAAAAGTGACCATTTACTTGTTTTTCTATAATTGTATGGTCCAATGCGTAACCTGTGGAAAACTCACTAGTTCCCCGTAAGTATTAGGCAGGGTCGCCGTCTACATATATAATGGTTTCCACATGGCGGGTTCAAAAACCACATCGACAGGCGGAAGCCAAGAGGAGCGCTTTTTAGAGGCGTTTTCTGAATACAACGACGCTCTTTTTCGTCACGCTGCACTCCGTATTAGCGATCGCGAACGGGCTATTGACCTCGTACACGATACTTTTACGAAAGTGTGGACATACATAAAGAATGGTCATGAAGTGGAGCAGTACCGCCCATTTTTGTACAAGGTACTCAACAATCTCATCATTGATGAGTACCGAAAGCAGCGGGAACAGTCACTGGATGCTCTTTTGGCTCAGGAAGGAGTGACCGAAGGCTCATTTTCTGACCTGGTGGAAGACACTACCGAGGCTCTCGCCGCTACCCTCGATGGGAAGCAGGCGTTTACCCTGGTAGCGACCCTGCCTGATGTGTACCGTGAGGTACTCCTCTTCCGGTTTGTGGATGGGCTTGGACCAAAAGAAATCAGTGAGCTAGTAGAGGAATCGGAGAACGTGGTATCGGTCCGTATTCACCGGGGGCTCAAGCTCTTACGCGACATGATTGAAAATCGGAATAATCCCGATACGACAATCAAGAAGAAAAAGAAATAATATACATAATGAAACGATTTAGCGAACAGTTTAAGAAACAAGCATCCAGTATCCGCCTTTCAGCGGCGGAGAAGGACGTACTTCGTGATCGACTCACTGCGTATATGGCGTACCACCCCATTACGACCCCAACTCCAAAGACAGCCACCCCGTCTCGTCGGGCGATGTTCACCGAACCATTTATCGAGTGGGCAATGCCAACTCGTCTCTACCGCCAGCTCGTGCTTGGTTGTTTTGCACTTATCTTGGTGGGTGTTCCAGCCCTTGCCGAACGGGCCGTGCCAGGTGATGTCCTCTATCCAATGAAGGTGCGCGTCAACGAAGAAGTCCGTGCCAGTCTCACCTCTGGTGGTTACGAAAAAGTAGCTTGGGAAACCAAGCGCCTCGAACGTCGTATCTCGGAAGCTCGTCTCTTGGCCAAAGAAGGGAAGCTCACGCCAGAAATCGAAGCCGGTGTGATTGCGGCCGTTAATGCGCACCAAGAAGCCGCCGCAGGCGAGATCGCTACCCTCCGTAGCACCGACGCAGACGCTGCGGCTCTCGCTGAGCTCACCCTCGTCTCAGTCCTCGATGTCCAATCAGCTGCCCTCCGTGCCGGGGATACCGCGAGTACCACAAAAGGTATGTCTACCGTCGCTATTGCAATGGCTCTCGATGAAGCCCAGGCACATGTTGAACAGGTCTCATCTGATGGAGTGTCATACGAACGCCTTGTGGCGAAGCTTGAACAAGAGACCACTCGTGGTCGTGAGCTCCTCCTCAGTATCAAGGATAATGCCACGGAACAAGAATATACTGATCTCGAACGACGCATTGGCGATGTAGAGCGAAAGTTGGCTCAAGGTGCCACTATTTACGCCGAAGACGCAGTTCGTGGACAAGAGTTCCTTACTCAGACCTGGCGTGATATGCAGGTAGTAATTACCTTTATGACGGATATCGATGTTCGGTCATCCCTTGCGATTGAAACCCTCGTTCCTATTGTTCTTACGCCAGAAGAAGAGCGGGCTCTTGCTATCAATGCCTACAACGAAGCCGACTTAGCCCTCACTAAGATCGAAAAGACTCTCCCTGGGGTCACTGATGCTGGTATTAGTAATAAGGTGGCCTTAACTGTCCCACAGATTAAGACTCTTCTTCTCACCGCTTCGACTTCACTTGATACTGATGTTATGGCGGCCAAATCTTCAGCCTTTGAAGCCCGCGACTACACCCGTTCAATTATGAGTCTCGCCTCATTCACGAATCCAAATCCTGATACAGCCACTATGACTGCGACGGAGGCACTAAATGCTTCTAACACCGCTACCTCCACTGACGGACTCGTAAATGTTGCGACCGATACCGTAAATCAAGTTATTGATTCGACACTCATTGAGTAATGAATAGGTAAGAGAAGAGATAAAACAAAGGCGGCTGGTCTTTAGACCAGCCGCCTTTGTATTGCATTAATGATTAACGTTCAATCTCTTCGGTGAGGAGGTTCGTGAGGAACGGTGTCATGGTCGTCGCAAAGATGCGAGCGCGAGAGGCGATATCGCCACTGAGGTGTTGGTTAAGTGACGCGTTGGTTTCTTCAGTAATGGTGCGGTTGATGTGATCAATCGTGATAGCGCGGAGGCTGCCGGAACCATCTTTCTCATCATTGCCACGGGTAGCAATCATCCCAATCACGTAGCCATCGGCATTCACAACCGGTCCACCCGAGGAGCCCTGCTGTCCCATGCTACTACCGCGGAGCGCGAGTACATCCACATCTTGCTTACCAAAGGTAAAGAGCTCTGAGACCGAAGTAGTAGCACTGCGGGTACGGAGATTTGTGTCGGTGTCTCCGGCGGCATAGACAGCTGGGTAGCCAGCGGCGATCACTTCACCGCGAATCGATCGCTGGGTGAGCTGGCCATCGTAGAGGGGGAGAGCGGTGAACTTCGCCGGCAGTGGCGCACCATCAAGGGACTTGGTGATATGCAAGAGGGCATAATCACGCTCGCCCGTGCCACTTGGTGAAGTGGCATCGATAAGGGATGCATGTTCTGAGACCCAAGCTGGTGGAATATAGAGGAGTTCAGCCACGTAGCGTGGAGCAGCGGGGGAACCGGTACGGATGGTACAGGTACTCTCACCAAGTGCACCAGAGGCTTCAAGGAGGAGGAACTGTGCTACATGCGCATTGGTGAGGATGATACCGTCTTCACTGACGACAAAACCGGTACCAGTGGTCGTGCGGATAGTACGTTCGGTCACAAAGGTGCAGTAGATGTTCACGATAGCCGCTTCTGGGTTAGTCGTCGGAGTTGCGGCAATAGTGGTGCTGTCTATAACCGCCGCCTTTTGGTACTCGGCACTTTGCTTCAAGATGTCTGGAATGCGGGCAAAGATGGATTCCAGCCGAGTTGGTTCGGCACTGACGGTATCGGCCTTAGCTTCTTCTACTGGTGCGGATTCGGTTGGGGCTGGTTCCTCGGCACTAAAAAGATTCTCGATGCCGACGGCGAGATAGTTAGTAAAAGACAGGTAGGCCATCAGTCCGGCCACCAAAATATCGATAATGAACTGCATAGGGGTAGTATAGCAAGAGATTCTGGAATTTTTGGATAAAAGGTGGTAGAATCTCGGGACTTCGAAAGGAGTGCAAGGAGAGTTGCGGTTGTATGCTTCGCATGCACCCGCTGCGCTCGAAGCTTATATGTAAGTGAACTTCCATATAACTTCTCGCTTGCGGGTGTAGTTTAGTGGTAAAACGACTGCCTTCCAAGCAGTAGTCGGGAGTT
>CAYSNO010000027.1:0-9454 GCA_964432455.1 uncultured Candidatus Saccharibacteria bacterium | reverse complement strand
CACGGCTGGGCGTACTGGACTCCCCATGAGATGCTGGCACGTATCACCGAAGAGGTCGGTGAGCTGGCTCGAGCCGTCAATCATGAGTACGGTCCTAAGAAGCGCAAAGCCGGTGAGGACGGGCAAGAGCTAGAAGAGGAGCTTGGTGATATACTGTACGCACTTGCCTGTTTTGCGAATGCTCACGAACTCAACCTCGACACCGCACTACAAAAGAGTCACGAAAAAGTTATTACCCGAGATTTGACGAGATTTACCTAATTTGAATACTTGAATATGCACCAAGGACACTGGACCTGCAGCACCTGCGGGGGAGAGATTACCGAATTACCGTTTGAACCAAAGCGTACTGACGGCCTTACGTGCCGTAACTGCTTTATGAAAAAGCGCGATGAAGGCAACGCAGCTGGCAGTACTGGTGGCAGCGACGCTCCAAAGCCTCGGGTCGAAGGCTCGTGGACCTGTAGTGGCTGTGGTGCAGCAATTACGAGCTTGCCGTTTACACCGCGCGATACGAGCAACCTTAAGTGTATGGATTGCTTCAAGAAGAGTAGGGCGTAACGGTCACACTAACCACAGAAAAAGCACCCGGGTGGGTGCTTTTCTATGGTGGCTGTCCGGGATCTGAGGGCTTTAATAGAGACTAGAACGTAAAATTTCTTCAAGGATATTACTAATTTCACCCGCCTCATTTTTGTAATACAGAGCGGTAAGATCATCGATAGTGATCTGCCTCTCAGTAGCAATGTTGTATGGTGCCTCTATTAAATAGCCATTGATTTGAACATTATGATATTTTCCGTCACCTCCGCGACTCCAATAGACATTTTCACCCCAACGACTACCTTCTGTAACACCGGCAGATTGTTTATTCCTAACTACTCCACTACTCACTAAGTCGTCTATCGCTGCTCTGTCCCTGAGACTTCGGTAGACTCTATTTGGAAAAGTCTCTACATCCTTAGATATACTTAATAGTTCCCCAATGTTGTTGGGGTTATTTTTTTCTCCGTTCTCTTTTTCCATATTGATAAAGTATATCAAAGATTAGTTAGCTGCCGGACAAGAAATCTCGGTCATTACATGACCAGTACACCTTGCCGTTCGTTTATTTCCTTATAGTCACAAACGAAGCTGGCAAGGTCTTCGAGTCCCTGACGCAAGGACTCGGTCACAAGTCACTAAGTATATTTGTTCCTTACAGGAACTGTCCACTCATTGGATATTCTATTTCGTTTTCACTCATAGAATCTCACAATGAGTCTTGCGGAGTGATATTTAATCACTCCTCACGCTTTGCTCCAAATCTACTAAGTGCTCGCGACCCCGGCTCGCCGCCCCAGAGGGTCCCCGGCTCCGCCTTTCGAGCCCCTGTCCAGCGAGCAATGGCAAAGGCCCCAAACGTATACACGTTTGGGGCCTGCCATATGCTGCCGGACAGGGACTCGAACCCCGATAGACGGTACCAAAAACCGTAGTCCTACCTTTAGACGATCCGGCAAAAAGTGCAGTGGGGGCAGAGAGGACAGAACGTTGCAATAACTCCCTCCACCCCCTAGGCAGGCTGCAGTCAACGCGAACTTCAGCAACCCACCACTGCTCGGCAAATGTAGCATATTTTTGAAAAAAAATCAGCTTTTTCAACTTGTTAGTCAAACCTTTGTTATACTTTCAACATGAAAGCCAAAACAGCCAAAGACGTCAAAAAGTTTCAAGATATCCCAAATATTGGTCCGGCAATGTCTAAAGATTTTCATGATCTTGGACTCAAACAGCCGACCGATTTAATGAGCAAAGATCCTCTCGTGCTATACCGTAAGATGTGTAAAATTGCTGGGGTGCGCCAGGACCCCTGTGTCCTTGATACCTACATCGCCGCTATCGATTTTATGAATGGGGCACCAGCGCGACCTTGGTATTTCTATACCAAAATGAGAAAGAAGCAGCATCCAAATATTTAGGGAAAAAATGCCTAGGTTGCTTTTGTGCTATATTGGGTTATATGAATACTACTAAAACCGTACTTGTTGTATTAGCCCTTGGCGTTATCATGGGGATTCTCGGAGGGGTGGCGTATTTTACGACCAAACCTACTCCACCGGTAAATAATCCACCCGTTCAAACTGAAACAGCAATCACGTATACCAATGCTGAATATGGTTTTTCGTTTACCTTACCGGAGAGCTGGAGTGGATACACCATCATCACCGAAACTTGGGAGGGCAGTCCATTAGGAACAGGCTCAGCCGAAAGTGGACCAAGACTCTTCATCCGCCATCCTCTGTGGACAGCCGAAGCACCGTACGAGGATCTGCCAATTTTGGTGTTCACCATCCCGCAATGGGACGCTTACCGGGCAGAAGAGTTCGCCGTTGGTGCAGCTCCTATTCAAGCGAGCGAACTTGGGCGTAACAACCAGTACGTATTTGCGCTCCCGGCTCGTTGGGATTTTGACTATAGTCTTGGTGTTGAGGAGGCTCGCAATATTATTGCCAGCCAACCATTGCGGACTTTTGATGTACCAGTTCCAGTACCGGCCCAAGGTAAACTTAATATCAATCTCGTCTGCGAACAAGCTACCGAGACTATGCGCTTTGTAGACGCTGAGAGTCGCGAGGCATTTATTGCTGACTGTGTAGCTGGGAATCATCCTGAGGTGATAGAAAAGTATAAAGCCGATATGAACCTCGGTGCTGGCGCACAACTTTAGTATATAAATTAGTAGACCGTCGCCAGGGTGTGGCGACGGTCGTGTTTGTTGCTTCTGGCTTTCTGCGGTCGGCTATAGCTTGTTGAGGAAGTACGCTAGCTGTGCCACTACCGGGACAAGTTCCGCTTTGCTGCAATCGGTGTTCACCACCAAGTCAGCTCGCGCGGCCTTTTCTCGGTTTGGCATTTGACTGGCGATGCGAAGCATTGCTCCTTCCAGTGTCATGCTCTCGCGTCGCATCAGCCGCTCGAGTTGCGTCCTGTCGCTGCAATTCGCAGTGATGATGGCATCAAACTTATTCTCGAGACCGGCTTCAAAGACGACAGCCGACTCGATTACAAGTATTCGCGCATGCCGGTGCATAGCGATGTGTGTTTCGACTTCCGACCACACGGTCTCTGCCAGCGCTCGCTCAACGGCTGTCTTGCGATCACGATCAGCGAACAGTGCAGTGAGGAACTTCTCCCGGTCCAGTCTACCATTGGTGGCCACATCCGCCTGAAGCATTTGGCCTATCTGGGAGGGATCTGCCGTCTTGAGAATGCTTCGGACTATGGTGTCGTACTCCAGGGTAGGAAACCCGTGAACATCACGGAGGAGATTGAGGATGGTGCTCTTGCCGCAGGCAATACCACCGGTCAAACAAACAAGTTTCATGCGGTGGCCTCCCGTGGTCTAAAGGTGCGCTTGGTTCTTGACCAATTGGCACTATTAAACAGTAATTTACAAAAGTGTCAATATACTGCGGTTTATCCTAATTCAAATACGCACTCATAACTATTGCGAGGCTGGTAGGGTAGTGTCATGATTATTGTATGACGAGCGGACCGACGTCTGTGCCGGAGTCACAGAGAGCTCACTTAGAAACAGTCATGGCGACCGAACCCTTTTCGGTCGTGTCGGTCCTCGATGTGATACTCGAAACGGCGCTAGAAGAACGGGTCTCGGATGTCCATCTGAGTACTCAGAAGGATGGTTTAGTGGTGAGGTTTCGGGTGGATGGGGTGATGGAGACTGTAATGACGGTCAATCGCACCTATCAGGATGAACTCATTGCTCGTATTAAAGTATTGGCTCTCCTCCGCACCGATGAACACTTTATTGCCCAAGACGGGCGTTTTTCATTTCAATCAAAAAATCACGAAGCGGTTGAAGTGCGAGTTTCTATTGTGCCAATCCATCTTGGACCTAATTGTGTGTTGCGTATCTTACGGAGTGATGCTGCAA
This sequence comes from uncultured Candidatus Saccharibacteria bacterium, assembly GCA_964432455.1. Taxonomy (GTDB): domain Bacteria; phylum Patescibacteriota; class Minisyncoccia; order Phycocordibacterales; family UBA918; genus OLB19. Next base: position 5,517 of record CAYSNO010000027.1, on the reverse strand, counting down.
TTGAGCTCGCTGCACTTGGTTTACCCAAAGCTGATCTGCTGCAAATTGAACGAGCGATTCATAACCCTTATGGACTTATTGTTGCGACTGGTCCAACCGGAAGTGGAAAGACAACAACACTCTATGGGCTCCTCAAAGAGATTAATACTCCCACTCGTACAGTTATCACTATTGAAGACCCAATCGAGTATGTGCTACCAGGTGCCAACCAAATTGCCGTGAACAATCAAGTAGGACTCAATTTTGCAAATGGATTACGCAGTATCGTGCGCCAAGACCCTGACGTCATTATGGTGGGTGAGGTTCGTGACGGCGAAACTGCAAAACTGGCAACTACCGCTGCTCTCACAGGACATGTTGTGCTGACCACACTCCACACAAACGATGCGCCCAGTGCCTTGACACGACTAGTTGAAATGGGCGTTGAGCCGTATCTTGTTGCCTCAACTGTCAGCGTGATTGTTGCACAACGTCTCGTGCGACGCTTGTGTCCAGTATGTAAAGCGAAGGCGAGATTAAGTGAGGCAGAATGCACACGCTTACAGCAATTGTCTGCACAGATTGTATTACCAAACAATGTGTTTTCAGCGGTGGGCTGCTCCCATTGTCGTGGTATTGGATATCGAGGGAGAATTGCACTATACGAAGTTTGTGTTGTGACGAGTGAACTACGGGATATGCTTCTTAGCAGACAACCTACATTTTTACTCCGCGCTGCTGCTGAAAAAAGCGGCATGGGTAGCCTTTTAGCTTCAGGTATAGCCCTCGTTTCAGAAGGAGAAACAAGTATCAGTGAAGTCTTGGCTGCAGTATATGAATAATTTATTTTATCAATTTGATCAGTTAATTGGGCAAATACTCTATGGAGCAAAGGCGACATCAGATTGGCTCCAGGTTACTTTAAAGCAGGTGATAGCACTGACGTCAAAAAAGTCAGTCGGGCATATCAGCCAACGAGATTTTTTACATATTTTCCAGAGACTATCAATGTTGCTTGCCGCTGGAGTACCACAAAGTTCCGCTCTGTCTATTTTGTATGACCAAACCAGTAGTGGAATGCAAAAGCTCTATCTTCAAAGTCTTCGAGATGAAGTTATGAAGGGTCGACTACTATCAAAAGTTTTGGCTGAGCAAACAGTTCCGCCGTTAGCATTTAAGACACTCATTGCTTTAGGAGAGCAGACAGGAACACTGCCGAAGCAAATGACCACGGCGGTGAAAGAGCTGTTGGCTGTGCGGCAAGGCAAACAGCAGATTATAACCTCACTGTTGTATCCTGCTATTCTGCTTATTCTCACGATGAGTATCACGCTATTTCTGCTAGTTGGTGTCTTCCCAAAAATTACTCCGGTCTTTAGTACGTTGCGTGCCGAGCTACCACTCTCAACCAGAATTCTCATGAGTGCAAGTCATTGGCTCGGAAACTACGGTCTATGGCTTTTACTTTTTCTGACTGTAGCGGGAGTTTTGTTGGGAATTTGTTTGCAGCGATCGAGTTGGTTGGCAAAACTCGTCACAACAATTTCTATGCGGATGCCAGTGGTAGGGTATATCGTTCGAACCTGGAATATTATTCAAATAGCACGCATGTTATCCGTCCTCTTGGAGAGTGGTGTGCGCAATAGTGATGCGGTGGCACTAGTGTCGCACCACATCCGTAATCCATTGTACAAAGCTGCTCTAGAGGAAATAAGCCATGAACTTGTTTTGGGTCGGAAGTTGTCGAGTCAACTGGTTTGGTATAAAAAATTATTTCCCACAGATATGGTGGGGTTGATTCAGGTAGCAGAACAATCTGGTTCAATTCCCAAAACGTTCGACATGTTGGCCGAACTCTATACACAAGACTTTGATATGTATCACAAAAAACTGATGACGCTCATCGAGCCGCTCCTCATGATTATCATGGGACTCACGATTGGCTTTATTGCTGTCTCCATCATTACACCACTGTATGGTCTCACTAATGTACTCTCACAATAAATATGGATTTACGTTGATTGAAGTGTTGCTCGTGCTAGCGCTCACGACAATTATTATTGGCTTGTCGGCAGGACTACTATTTCGAACTGGACCAACAACGGTTCGGGAAGCACGGTCTGAGATAAAAAGTCTTCTCGCAGTTGCTCGAGGCGAAGCAATGTATGGTCGAGAAGGGCGTATGGTTGGGGTGTCAATTGAGGCTGGAAATATCTCATTGGTCTCAGCACTACCGGCCGCCACTACCACATCCTTACAGGTGCTAGAAGCTGATTCGAAAACAATGACTCATATCACAACTGATCCAAACAAAGTTGAGGTCTGGTTTTATCCATATAGCGGTCGGGTGAGTAGTCCGGGTGAAATTACATTGCATGATGATTGGTCGCAAGCTTCAACAAGTATAACTATTGGTTATGAAGGCACCATCGAATAAAGAGTCTGGCCTATCTCTGGTTGAAATAATCTTGGCGCTGGCCATTGGTACTATGCTCCTGGCTTCCATATATGAGTCAGTGCGACAAATTGATGATGGACTCCATTGGTCTATTTGGCGACTAGAAGCCTACCAGTTTCTTGTTCAGGAATTAAAGTCGCTACACCGTGAGCATGATTTTTCGATGACCGTTACTGCTCCTCAATACATACAACAGGGAGCCGTCGTTGATCCTACAGTTTGTATGACGCAAAGTTGCCTCAAATATACTGAGCAAATAGTCAGCGATACCACTTGTGGACAGAAGCGGATTTTGTCTACTGCTTTTAAGCTCAGGCCGAATGACAGCGAACGTTTTTTTCGCATCCCGAACTATGAGCTTAATAGCGACGATTTAATAAACCGAGGTGGCGATTGCTCGTGGGTATATCAAAGTTCGTTTGCTATTCCTGTAATTGATGTGTCGTCGCTGGGAAGTAGCGTAGATAGTTTTGGTATTGATGTCTTTGGTAAAAAGGTGGTGGTAGTGGGATCATCGAGTCCGCAACTTCGAGTGTATGAGGCAGTAGAAACAGCTCCGAGTACTTATGAACTTAAAACTTCTACTCTCGGTGATGGACGACGGATTAATGCCGTTGATGTGACACGACATGAACCATCTGGGCGATTATTTACGTATGTAGTATTTCACGACCGTATCAATCAGTTAGGAGTGTTTGAACTGTTTGATGATAATCGCGAACCAACACTTTTGACAACCAGGACGCTTGGCGGAGCATGGGCTTCCGGTTCTTTTCCACAAGGCTGGCGCTTGGTTGCTTACGGTGAACGACTGTTTGTACTGACACGCGAGACGGCGGGAACCGAGCTCCATATATTTTCGCTCGCTGACCCCGCCGCCCCTACAGAAGTGATTTCTGGTCGGACTGAGTTATCAAGAACCGTTAATGATATGGATGTGCTCGGCATTACCGAAGACGGAGAATACAAGGAGTATCTATTCTTAGGTGCTAGCGCAGCACTTAAGGAGTTTGCCATTTTTGATGTTACTTCAGGGGTACCGATAGAGATTCTCGCCATCAACTTGCCGGGTACGAGCAATGTTGAGTCGCTGTATCTCACCACAAACAACATTTACCTTGGCCGACAATCTGTATCAGGCGGCCCAGAGTTATACCAATTTGCCCTTACTGATTTGTTGGCTGGCAGCACTACACCGCGAGCTACATATGAAGTGGGGACGGGTGTAAGCAACATTGCCGGTGTTGGCGGGGAACTGGTGGTGACGACAAGTCGCTCTCCGAGCGATATTGACCGCTATACAACTGACGCACTCTTGTGGCAGACGAATAACGCGAGACTTAGTCGCACATCATATCCTGGCCTGGTGCCATACATCAATGACCGGACAGATTCAGGAGTAGTGTTGCTGCGACGTACTGGCGGTGAAGAATCTTTAGTTAATCTGCATACACCATGAACCGATCTGGTTTTACCCTCATTGAATGTTTGATTTATTTGGCAATTTTCGGTGTGTTTATGTCTGGACTGGTGGTGACACTTGGCAACCTTAATTACCGATTGGTGGAGCGAGAAAGAGATTTCATAGCACTACGTGACCAACAATTTATTTATGACAAAATTGAGTGGCTCCTTAATACCGCTGATGTTGTCACTGTTGTTGATATATCAACCCTTGAACTACAACAAGGGTCTGAGGCATTACAGTTAGTGCTAACCGATGGACAATTGTTTATTCAATCTTTGACTCAGGAGCCGGAGCCAATATCAACTACTTATATGACAATTGAAGATTTTGCTGCCACTGAAGAAACCGTAGGTAGTGATAGGCGTGTGATGGTCTCGTATACCATTAAGGATAAAACAGTCTTACATCATATATATGTGCCACTATAACCAACACAAAACCAAGACTGGCGGGTATACGACACTCCTACTAGTAACTATCATTGGGTTTTCATTCCTGGTGAGTATCGGAGTGATTTCGCGTGAAGTGCGTCGGGCACAAGACCGGAGCCTTGCCAGTCAGCAGCACCTTGAGGCAATGAGTCTAGCAGAGACTTGTCGGCAGGAAGTATTGGTGCGACTATTTCGTGATGCCACTTATCGCGGGAATGAGGACATCAATCTCGATGGTGATCTCTGCTCGGTAGGGCAATTGGTGGTAGATGTGATGGCAGAGGAAGTGTCATTTTCGGTCAGCGCTACTGTCGGTAATTATGTCCACCAAACAGAATATAAAAACCAGTCATTTTTGGCTTTGGATCCTTAGTAGAAGCTGTCTCTTTCAACACTAGGGTATCTCCTAAAAAAGAAAGGAGCCCTGTGAAGGGCTCCCGAAGGCTGTTGTGGTCACATGACCATGTCATGGGTTGATCCGGCAATCGCCGCGTCAAGGCTTCGAAGCTCGGCGGCTTTGGCAGCGATGACCTCAGGCGATACTGTCTTGAGCTGGGCCAGCTCATCCTCCACCCGTTCGCGAGCAAAGACTTGCCGAAGCAAGTTCCATTCCGGCGACGGACAAGGGAGGAAAACCTTCCACGAACCAGTCATGTGAAGATGGTCGAGGCCATTAATCCAGGCCGGAACACCATCTTGCCGAAACAACTCGAACGAGAAGTACCGATGCAGGCCGGCGTCCGTGGCAAAGGCCTCGCGTAGCACTTCGATGCTCTTGACCTTGGGCCGCATCAAAAACGGAGTGGCGGCGAGGGCGCGGTCGAGTTGCGATTGCATCGCGGCGAGCAGCGTGCCGTCCCGTACCGACTCGAAGGAGACCTTCCTCAGCCCATCTTGTTTCGACCAGGGAAACTGAGCAAGGTCGATGGTCGGATAGGTGCCGGTGTCTCCTTGCATTGTCGAGTTGTAGTTCGGTCCGTTCCAGAGGCTTTCCTCTGACCGGACGATGTCGGCATAGGCAACCTTGGCGTCGACAGCCGAAATCTTGGCCTTAAGATGAACCGGCGCAAACGTCGGATCTTCCATGCCTTGTTTGATGAATTGAAGGATCAAATCCTTCGCGCGAGGAACTGTTCCCATGTCTCTAGTCTCCTGACTGTAGGGTTATTGAGGGTGGAATT
>CAYSNO010000026.1:0-10092 GCA_964432455.1 uncultured Candidatus Saccharibacteria bacterium | reverse complement strand
TCAAACGAAATCGCGTAAAAACGGCGAGGTGTATCCTCTTCGTTGTACATACCCCAAGTATACCCGAGAGAGAAGAGCTAAAATGACCGTTATGTACACTTTTTAGACCCCAGGCAGCCACTTAAGTAGCTCCAGAATGGCGTCTCGTAGCACCATTATTACCGCTTTAGACTCTTCTGGCGAGAGATTTTTTACTTCTTCTTCGTGGGTAGTGAGGTAGTTGAGGAACTTTTTGAGGGAGGACACAAAGGTGGTCAGCTTTTCACTCACCGGTGCGGTACTGGAAGACATGGCGTTACGCAAATCATCAAGTCGTTTTTGACGAAGACCAACTATGGTGCCGCTTGATCGGTTATCTGAACTCACCGTACTTGTGGCCTCCTCTTCTGAATCTGGAATACAATCATCTGGTCCAAGGTCTGTAATTGTCCAACTCGAAGTAGCAGTTAACGATGCTCTGGCCGCCTCAGCAACGACACAGTAAGTTGTCGAAACGATTCCGAGATCAATTGCTGATGCTAACGGAACCATTTCAGACCAGTCAATCAAGAGCGTAGCGTAATTTTGTGGCGACAATCCCGAATCACGGAATATATTTGTCAGAATATCACCATCTTGTATCTGCCAGGTGCCAAGACTTTGATCAAATGCAGACGCATCAATGAACATCTCTGTAAAATCGGTGACATTTGAAACATTCCAAGAGGAAATGTCTTGATTAAATGATGAAGCGCCATAAAACATATAACTCATATTCGAAACACTGGATACATCCCAAATTGCTATTGGCTGGTTGAAGCTGGTTGCATAACTAAACATGCCACTAAAGTTACTTGCAGCCGTTGTATCCCACATATTAAGGGGTTGGTTGAAGGCAGTGGCACGATCAAACATTTGACCAAAATTTGTAACTTGCGATACGTCCCAAGTATTCAAAGGTTGGTTGAATGAACTTGCTCTTTGGAACATGTAACTCATATTTGTTACAGCTGAAACATTCCAAGCTGAAATATCTTGATTAAATGATGAAGCTCCACTAAAAAGCTGATGCATATTGGTCACATTTGAAACGTCCCAGTTGTTGAGTGGCTGGTTAAAGGCGGACGGATTATGACTAAAAAACATTGAATCCATGTTTGTAACGTTGGACGTATCCCAAGTATTGAGCGGTTGATTGAAGACGGTAACACTATCAAACATAGCAATCATCGACGTAACTTTTGAAACATCCCAAGCTGAAATATCTTGATTAAATGAAGTGGCCCACTGGAACATAAAATCCATGTTTGTAACGTTGGACGTATCCCAATTGTTAAGGGGCTGATTAAAAGCACTACTCTGAAACCATGGCCCCGTAAACATGTTTTGCATTGTGGTCACATTTGATACATCCCAGTTATTGAGCGGTTGATTAAAGGCGGCCGCATCATGAAATAGACTGGACATGTTAGTTACGTTACTGACATCCCAATTGTTAATATTGGAGTTAAAATTGTCTGCACTATAAAACATTCCGGACATATCAGTAACACTCGATAGATTGGGGACGTCAATTGCACTAAACACCAAATCATTTACATCGTTAAAAGCACTAGCCATAGTACTCCAAGTACTACTTCCCCACTGCTCTACCGTGCGAAATTTGTCCTTATTGGTATTGTCACCAAGATTAATACTGGTGAATGATCCACTGAAATCAGTACGATACTCACCTGGGCTTGGGAAAGTAACCGTTTGATCAAAGGTTCCACCATTACAACTGGTAGTGGTACCGTTATTGGCAGAGTTACCAATCTCTTCCCAGTACACAGCAGTTGGACACGCACCGAGATTTATAAAAATATCGGAATCACTACCCGTATTCCACGTTGCTGAAAACGAATCTGCAACAATAGGAGCAGCCAACACTGATGAGAATGAGCAAGCAAAGAAACCAGCTGCAAATATAGCTATGTAATACTTCATAGCTAATTGTTGACACTAACACCTGGTAACCACTTTAACAACTCTAAAATCGCATCCCGTAATGCAATAATCACCGCTTTGGATTCTTCTGGACTAAGATTTTTTACTTCCTCTTCGTGGGTCGTGAGGTAGTTGAGGAACTTTTTGAGGGAGGACACAAAGCTGGTCAGCTTTTCACTCACTGATGCCGTGCTTGAAGACATGGCGTTTTGGAGATCATTGAGGCGCTTTTGGCGGAGACCAATTTTCGTGCCGACTGCTCCCCCGCCTGATTCAGACACAGACTCCTCCGGGCAATCGGTTGGACCAAGATCAGTAATGCTCCAACCGTAGGTGTCAATAAGTGTTGTCCGGGCAGTCTCAGCCGTATCGCAATAGGTCGTTGAGACAATACCTAAGTCAATGCCAGAAGCGGCTGGACTTAAAGCTGCCCAATCTGTCAGGATGTTACTGTAATTTCTTGAGGAAAGACCCGAGTCGCGGAACATATTAAGAAGAATATCTCCATCTTGAATTTGCCATGAACTTACGTCTTGGTCAAAAGCAGTAGCATCCAAAAACATCTCACTCATATCAGTAGCATTTGCAACATTCCATCCACTAATATCTTGATTAAAGGTTGTCGCGCCGCTAAACATTTCACAAAAATACTGAACATTTGAGACATTCCAAGCGGAAATATCTTGATTGAAAGAGGTAGCACCGGTGAACATACCAGTTCCACTACCATCACAAGATTCCTCTCCAGAAGACCCCATCGTCGTTACTTGACTCACATCCCACGATGAAATGTCCTGATTGAATGACGTTGCTCCAGCAAACATATTAGACATGTTCGTCACCTGTGATACATTCCAGTTATTTAATGGTTGATTAAAACTAGTCGCGTCATGAAACATACTTGTCAGGTCAGTGGCCTGCGACATATCCCAGGAATTAATCGGGTCATTAAAATTTGTAGCGCTTCTAAACATTCCACCCATAGCAACTATTTGACTCAAATCAGGCACATCACTGGCTGGTATAGATAAATTTGGAACATTTGCAAATGCCTGTGATAAATTGACCCATGCACTAGTGCCCCACTGTTCGACGCTACGGAACTTAGCACGATTGGGGTCAAAAAAAGCCAAACTAAGTCTAATAGTTGTAAAAGCCCCACTGAAATCAACCCGGTATTGTCCTGGGCCTGGGAAAGTAATAGCCTGATTGAAACTCCCGTCACAACTCGACCCTGTTCCGTTGTTGGCGGCATTGCCAATTTCTTCCCAATACACGGCGTCAGGACAAACTCCAAGATTAATAGAAATATCACCATCACTGGTGTCCCAAGTGGTAGAAAATGAGTCAGCCACAATTGGCGCAGCCAAAGCGATCTCTGCACTAAAGAAGACACAGAGCAAAAGTAGAAACTTAATTGTCCCTTTCATAGAGGTATTGTAGCATCTATACCATCCTCATCAGCGTAATTACTTACACCTATTATTCGGCCATGTTTTGTTTACCGAGTAGTATCAAATAGTGGTTCGGTCGTCTCTACAAACGTCTCAGCGGTACGTACAGTACCATCGTGCTCAAGAGTAGATAAGTACTGGGAACGGCGAATACTGTAGCCAATCCCAATGAGTAATACACCCATGAGTGCAAAGAGGATTTGCTTCCACAACATCGGTATACCGAGCGATGGCAAAACAATCGTTACTAACCCTAACAGAAATACCAGTGTGCCTTTAGTCATTCCTTCGAGTATACCGCACCAAAACCCGGGTGACAAAAAGCAAAACAATGAACTTTGTGAATATGTTTTTGCTTTGTTCCAACTTTTGCCCTTTGTCCTAGGCAAAAGTTCTGGAACTTGTCCAAATAACCACTAATTATCAACCTGCTTTAAGATGAGTACAAACTCCCCTTTTTGCTTGACCGGTGTTGCAGTTAAGGTAGCCAAAATCTCCGCCGGCGATCCCACAAGCATCTCTTCATGGAATTTGGTAAGTTCTCGCGCGAGATGAAGCGTGGCGGTACTGTACTGTGCCGCGAGGCTCTCTAGTGTTTTAAGAATACGGTGAGTTGCCTCAAGAAAAACTACCGGATGATCATACAGCTCGAGGTCTGCAAAAAATGTCTCGCGCCCCTTCTTACTTGGGACAAAGCCGAGAAAACTAAACTGATTTCCGTTGATACCAGCGATAGAAATAGCGGCCGTAATCGCTGACGCACCAGGAATAGCATCAATCCGACAGCCCGCGGCGCGTGCCTGGCGCACGAGTACTACCCCCGGGTCTGAGACACCAGGTGTACCGGCGTCTGACACGAGCGCGATAGATTTCCCGGCCAAAAGGTCTGCGACGATATCATCGTGGGCATTGACGCTAGCGTGTGCATCGTAGCGCTTGAGCATTTTGGCCTTTACCCCGTGGTGTTTCAGCAGATTCCCCGTTGTGCGTGTATCTTCACACAACACATAATCTACTTCACGAAAAACCCGAAGCGCACGGAGCGTGATATCCTCCATGTTCCCAATCGGGGTAGCAACAATAAAAAGGGTGCCGGTTTTTTGCATACGTAGTTGCCATACCGTACCACGATTTTGAAAAAAGAAAAGGCCGGCCATATTGGCCGGCCTTTTCTTGACGGACCCTAACGCCAGGCGAATCCGCGTCCGAAATGCCCCCACGCTGCGGTATCAGCGTAGATTGGTGCCTCAAGCCCAAGGAAGTCCTTAATCCCCCGTGGGGTGAGGTTGTACCCTTCGACCGTCTCTGGCACACCATCCACAATAGCAACCGCCATGAGTGCCTCGGGATGCCCAATCGCGTACGCGAGCTTCACGAGGACCGTATTCGCTTCAGGCCGCGCCTCGAGATAATCAACCGCAATACGTCTCGCCATATAGGCCGCACTACGATCTACCTTACTCGGGTCTTTGCCGGAGAAGGCCCCACCACCAACTGCCACCTCAGGTCCGTAGTTGTCGACAATAATCTTCCGACCGGTCAGGCCCGCGTCGGCATCAAAGCCGCCCTGATTCCAATCACCAGCTGGGTTGATGTGGTATTCACGAGCATCAGGGATAACTGACCGTACGAGCGCTTCAAGTTCGGCCTTTGGTGCGTTTTGAAAACTGCACACCACCGAAGTGACCGCACCCGTATCATCAACCGTCACCTGTGTCTTACCATCATACGGAAAGACTTCGTAGACCTTTTGGCAGAGCTGGCGAGCCAATTCATACTCACGTGGCATGTAGCTGTTGGTCTCACGAGTCGCATAGCCAGTCATAATACCCTGATCTCCCGCTCCACCGACATCAACCCCTTGAGCGATCTCCGGGCTTTGCGCCACAACATGCACGCGAATCTCGAGTCCTTCCCCTGCCAGCTCACGAACAATAGCTGGGATATCAATATCAGTTGCGGTCGACGTAACCTCCCCAGTGACCCAGACTTGACCATGGCTCCCGACCGCTTCAATGGCTACTCGACTCTTTGGATCCTGACTCAAATACGCATCAAGGACGGCGTCCGAGATCCGATCACAAATCTTATCAGGATGACGTGGTGACACACATTCGGCTGTTTTTAACATAACAAAAAAATTACTGTATTAATGCAACAACATAAAACGCATTCAAAGTGAATGCGTATCGAAAGGAGTGTTGGTATCTACCACTGGTTCTAAAACCAATGAAGAAAGTCGCACCGGGCTAGTCACACTAGCTGGTTGCGGATGAGATGTTGCTGATTTTTCAGCAGCGGGTCAGTTCCCTCTCTCATGCTCTCGATACATTTTATGAAGTTGTCCCCTATAGTACCGTACCAAATGGCAAAAAGTTACTTACTCGGTAAGTAAGGTTGCAACTTCAGTGACGGCGCCCGCACCAATCACTAAGACCACTTCTTTTTTCTCGTACGACAGTGATTCTTTGACAGCCAGGGCACAAGCCGGAATGGTCTCGTAGACCGTACATGGGGTACCCTGCTCGATAATTGCCGCAGCAAGCTTTTCACTTGATACTCCCCATTTGTTTTCTTCACGAGCCGCGTAGATTGGCAAAAGTGATACCTCATCCGCTGTCGCAAGTACCGTCACAAAATCAGCAAACAATTCATGGGTACGGGAATAGGTATGCGATTGAAAGACCACTTTGAGCTTGTGGTCGGGATAGAGTTCACGTACCCCCGCAAAAGTGGCACGCAATTCAGTTGGATGATGACCGTAGTCGTCATACACGGGAGCACCATTCACTTCCCCTTTGTATTCAAAGCGACGCCAAGTTCCCGCAAACCACTCCAAGGCTTCGTTCACCTTTGTTGTTTCAATACCGAGGAACTCGGCTGCGCCACGAGCGGCAGCAGCATTCATGCGGGTGTGCATACCCGGCTGACGGAGCTTGAGGGTCAAGTCAATGAGCGGACGATAGTCGATAATGTTGGTCGATAGACCAGCAATCACCGGCGCGATATTAGGATCCGTGACATTAGTCACAATCGCGCCGTCTTCTGGCACTTTTAGTGCGAGCTCCCGAAAGGCACTCTGCACATCAGCAAGGTCTTTGTAGTAGTCAACATGCTCCCATTCGAGGTTCGTGATCACGAGCACATCAGGCTGCAGGTGGAGATAGTCTCTTTTGTATTCACAGGCTTCCACCACCGCATACTTACTCTTTCCGGCGCGGAAGTTGCTCTTTGTCTTGCTGCGGAGTGAACCGATGATGGCAGTTGGATCAAGGCCCGCTTCTTCAAGGATGTCGGTAATCATCGCGGTCGTTGTCGTCTTCCCATGACTGCCGGCTACCGCAATAAGGTAGTACTCGTTGGCGACTTGGCCAAGCGCTTCAAAGTAGTTGACCACTGGTACTCCAAGCTCAAGCGCGGCCACCATCTCTGGATGACCCTTTGGCATCGCTTCTGTGTACACCACTAGTTCGAGGTCTTTCCTCGAACTTACATTCTCCGCTTTTTGCTCGTAGTCAATAACGATGCCGAGGTCTTCCAGCCCTTTGGTGATAAGACTCGGCTCGCGGTCACTCCCTGTCACCACCGCTCCCTCGTGGTGCCAAAACCGCGCCAAGGCACTCATACCTATCCCGCCGATACCAATAAAGTGAATGTGTTTAGTCGTTTCCATATACTCGCTCTAGAATAGCAATTGACTGCCTGGTCATAAATCGATCTTCTTCTGGCATAACTTTTTCACCAACTAAGAGCCATTGACGAATTTCTTCTTTTTCATACCCAGCACTACGGAGTAAAGTAAAAAGTCCAGTGTCCCCCTGCGACGTATACTGAGCAAATTCAATATAATCTTTTAATGGCTGATATGCGACATCAAGTTGATGTTCATACATAAATTCGGCAAACTCATCAAGTATAATCATTGTTTCGCCAATAACATCAAAATCTTCATAGGTATCAGCAGCTGTAATAAATTCTTGCCGAAGCTCGCGCAATATACCAACCGGATCTTTCACGAACCGATGGACACGGATCTCAAATGCTTCTGGTGTCAGTAGCAAATCTTTCTCAGCACTGCGATTAGGGGTACCTTCAAACATACAAATAGTATAGCATATACGCTATAGTACTCTTATTCAAGAGGGTCTTGGTTTTCCCAATCTTCAACGAGACTAAGAAACTCATCATTGCGTTCATATTCATTTTTGTATTGTGAGAATGAGGCAAAGGCTGGACTAAAGAGGATGATGTCGCCGTTTTGTGCGAGGCGCGTCGCTTCGGCAAAGGCAGTCTTGAGGTCCGGTAAGACTGAAACACCCACTTCTCCGCCATCGAGATACGAGAGGAGGTTATCGGTACCGGAACCAGGAATCAGGAGGACATTTTTGCAGTGTTGCGTAATCGCATAGGCGAGATTCGTCACGTCGATATTTTTGTCCGCTCCACCAGCAATCAAGATGATGTTCCGGTTCCCCAAATCAAGGGCTTCTAGAGCAGCTTGTGTGGCCTGCGGTGTTGTCGCATTGTTGTCATTGTAGACGCGAACATTGTCTTTTGTCGCAACCAATTGCAAGCGCCCTTCAACTCCGGGGAAGGTAGCAAGACCTTCGAAGATCGCCTCGTCATCAAGCCCGACCGCCCTGAGTGCCTCATAGGCAAGTGCAGCATTCAGGCGATTATGCTCGCCCGGCATCGAGAGGAGCATGTCCTCGGGTAAAACAGAGGTGTCTGCGAGTACCAGCTCCTGGCCAATCGTTTCGTTTGGCAAGACCTTTTTTACCCATTCAAATACAGCGGGGGTGGTGATAAATGTTCCACTCTCTTCCTGATGCAAAAATATTTGGGCTTTGTCGGTAAAGTACGCCGCCATCGCTTCCTCGTGTGACTTGCCACCTCGCGTGTAGTAGTTGAGGTGATCTTCCATAAAGGAGGTAAAGACTGCGACGGTTGGCGAGAGACCAGCCCACCCCCAACCCTGAAGCTGCCACGAGTCGAGCTCCATCACACAGAGCGAATCTTCTTTTACTTCATTAAGGAGCTGCAGATTTGAGACCCCCCGGATGTTCCCACCGAGCAAAATCTTCTCGCCGGTGATGTACGAGAGTACATGATGAATCATCATCGTCACGGTGCTCTTCCCTCGTGTCCCGGTCACCCCAATTACAGGCACCCCAGAGAGCTCGGCAAATAATGCAGCACTCTGTACTAAACGGACTCCTGCCGCCTGACACTCAAGGAGCACCGGTTCATCAAGGGGCGCTCCGGCCCCCACGAGCACGAGGTCGGCATCTTTGAAATCAGCAAAATCATAGGGACCAAACTTCCAGGCAATATTCGGGTATTGTGATAGCTGGTCTACCGCTGGTTGCATGACTTCTTGTGACGCAGCATCAACCACGAGAATATCCGCCCCGGCTTCAGCTAAATACGCCGTGTCACCAATCCCACGGCCAAGTAGACCAATGCGCATGACGGTCACCCGCTTCCCCTTAAAATACTCTTTGAAATCTGTCATGGCACTAGAGTACTGAAAAAAGGTCGGCGTGTCGAGGAGGTGCAAAACTTAGAAGCCAGGAACCAATCGAAGTAAAAATGCCAAAATATCACGGAGGGCAACTATGATAACCGTACGCTCTTCGGTGCTTAATTGCTCTAACTTGTCTTCGTTATTCGTGATATAGGTAAGAAATTCTCGAACTGATGAAGCGAACTTGGCGATTGATCCCACCACCGGCATGGTTTTGACTGCTTCAGCTAGTTGCTTAGCACGTTCCCCCACTTTGGTTGATTCACTACTCCCACCATCGGCAGCAAATACAGCGGAGATTGAGAGGGTTCCTGTGAGATTGCCGTCGGTACGTGGATTAGTTGTGGATCCATCAGACCAACGAGCAAAGCGGTAGCCGGCAGCTGGTACGGCCGTGACTGGTGTACCACTTTCTCCATCGGGGATGTACTGCGTTGTGTCCCCGTCAAGAGCGCCACCGTCTCCAGCGGTATAGGTGGCGGTTTGGCAAGGGACGGGGCCGCCGTCGGTCCAATCTCCCCATGAGTAGGTGAGCTCGATGATATCATGGGCTGCCTGTGCCACCTCGCAGTACCGAACATAGTTGCCACTTCGACCAATATCGCCAAAACTATTACCGGACTGGAGCGTTAGCTGAGACCAAGCTAAAAGTATTTTGGTATAATTAGATGTAGATAGACTTCCCCCATTGAAACCAATCCAGTCAAAATAGGCATTTGAGACATCCCAGCCACTCAAATCCTGATTGAAGGGTGACGGATCTTCAGTATAAAACATACTGGTCATATCCGTTACATTTGCAACATTCCAATTACTGATGTCTTGGTTGAAGGTCATAGTAGTGTCTGAGTAAAACATACTATTCATATTAGTGACATTCGAGACATCCCAGTCACCAATATCACCATTAAAAGCTATGGCGTTGTAGAACGCGTTTGACATATCTGTTACTTGGGACAAATCGGGGATATCTGTTGCTGAGAAATCTGCGAGGTGGGTACATCCAGCAAATGACGAATTGAACGATTCCCACTGTCCAGTCCCCCACTGCACCACATCAATCAATTTGTTATATTCGTTACCGTCCCAACAGCTAGCATAAAAGTAAGGAAAGTTTCCAGTAATAGTCACGGTCTTGATACCAGG
>CAYSNO010000025.1:7728-10597 GCA_964432455.1 uncultured Candidatus Saccharibacteria bacterium | reverse complement strand
TATGGTCGAAAATGTGCCGGTCATATCACCGAAGGCCACTATTGGTGAGATTGTCAGCCTCTTGTCTCGTCACGCTGCCTCCTACTCGAGTGTGGCGTATGTCTATCTCGTTGACAGTAGTCGCAAGCTTACTGGGGTAGTGTCAGTTAAAGAAGTCTTTACCCATTCTCACCACACGATTGCAGCAGCCGCGGCAAAAGCCACGCTTATTTCTGTTCCGGCTACCATGCAGGCCGAGCAGGTAGCACTAACTGCCATCAATCATAATCTCAAAGCCGTGCCGGTCGTTGACCTGGCTTCTGGACGCTTACTTGGCGTGGTGACCCCTGATAAGATTCGAGACATACTTCACTACGGGCGCATCTCTGATGCACTAGCACACGCTGGTACGACGAACTTCGAAGACCCACAGAACTCACTCTTATCAGGCACGCCACTGCTGCATATCCGTAAGCGCCTCCCGTGGCTTATTTTGGGACTCCTCGGCGGATTATTGGCAGCGTCGATTGTGCAAGGTTTTGAGGATGCACTCGCTGCTCATATGCTAATTGTTGCGTTTATTCCTTTGGTCGTTTATCTCGCCGATGCAGTAGGTTCTCAGACTGAAATCATCTTTGTGCGCGCCATTGCGCTTGATCCAGAACTGAGTAAGTTCGCTCGTTTCCGCCGGTACTTTATGCGTGAGGTGATTGTCTCAGGTACGTTGGCGACTGTTCTCGGTGTCCTCGTGGGGGGCATTACCTCATGGTGGTTTGGGGCTCCAGAACTGGTAACCCTCCTCTTTACTGCCATTTTGGCTACGCTCATGCTCGCGATGGTGGTGGCCCTTGTGATTCCATTTTTAGCGACCAAGCTCAAGTACGACCCAGCCCTAACCAGTGGTCCGGTCGCTACGGTGATTCGCGATGTGATGACGCTGTGGGTGTATTTCTTAATCGTCTCGCTGTTTACGTGATTTTAGCCAGGTAGGAGGCTGTGGTATAGTGGTTGCCTATGATTCCTCGTACACCGCTAAAGTTTTTATGGTACATCAGTTCGCGCTACAAAACACTCGGTATTGTTTCTCTGTTGTTGGTTCTGACTGCAGAAATTGCAAACATTCTTATATTTTACGTTTCAGCGCAGCTTGTAGAACGATTTACACAAGCTGGCAGTACTGTTGAGCAAACCCATACAGTGCTGTATTGGGGCGGACTGTTTTTGGCACTGTACGCTGCACACCTTATATTCTATCGATTGAGTGGCTATACGCTCATATACTGGATTATTAAGTTCCATCAAGATGGCTATAACATCTTATATAGCTACCTTGTAAAGCATAGTCATACCTATTTCAGTGATCGTTTTGCTGGTGCCCTTTCTAATAAAGTATCAAACGCAATGGATAGTAGTGCAGGATTAATGTTCCAGATAGTTTGGACGTTTTTCTCGGAGTTTATAGGCTTGGTGGTAACTCTTGTATTGTTTTTTAATGTTGATGTTCGTATCGGTGCAATTCTTCTGGCTATTACCATAGCAGTATTTGTATTTAATGTACTGGCAGTTAAACGTCGTCGGCCATTTGTAGTGATGTATGCCGAATCTGCATCAAAATCGCGAGGTGAGGGGGTTGATGTCATTTCAAATATTTCAGCTGTTCGTCTTTTCTCGCAATACGAAGATTGGCTGGCTTTTTTGCCGAACGAAGCAAGCGAGATGTTAAGCAATCATTTTTTGGTGAAAACATCATGGTAGTCAACACCTTTTTTGCCATCCTCATGACAGCGCTCATTCTGGGTACTTTGTATCTTCTCATGCAAGAAGAAGCAATATCTGTTGGAGTCTTTGTACTTGTTTTGGGTCTGCTTGGTCGAGTTGGTCACCTCTTTATCACAACTGGACAAGCCTTAAATCGTTTTATCCGTGAATACGGAAACATTGAAGAAGGACTAAAAGAAATATTGCTACCACATACGGTCACAGATATTAGAAATGCAAAGACATTACAGATATCTACCGGGAAGATTAACTTTAATCAGGTTTTGTTTAGTCATGAAAGCGTTGAGGTTTTTAATGACTTCTCGCTTTCTATCCCAGCCGGACAGCGGCTTGGTCTCGTAGGGCCCTCAGGAGCAGGGAAGAGTACCTTCGTTTCTCTCCTCCTCCGCCAGTACGACATTGAGAGTGGCAGCATTGAAATTGATGGTCAAAATATTGCCGAAGTAACGCAGGGTTCACTACGTGCCGCGATTGCCGTGGTGCCGCAAGAACCAGCCCTTTTCCATCGCACCATTCGTGAGAATATTGCCTACGGTAAACCTAATGCTACCGAGGAGGAGATTATCGAAGTGGCTAAGAAAGCCTACGCCCACGACTTTATTACTTCTCTGCCCCTCGGGTACAATACACTCGTTGGCGAGCGGGGAGTAAAACTCTCCGGTGGTCAAAAGCAGCGGATTGCCATTGCTCGCGCGATGCTCAAAAACGCTCCGATCCTTATCCTCGACGAGGCTACCTCAGCACTTGATAGTGAAAGTGAAGTCGAGATTCAAAAAGCCCTCCATATCCTCATGGTGGGGAAGACCGTGATAGCAATTGCGCACCGCCTTTCAACGCTGCGGGAGATGGACCGCATTATTGTGCTCGAAAATGGTGTCATTGCTGAAGACGGTACCCACGACACGCTGCTCACCTATGGTGGTACCTACGCCAGATTGTGGGCTCATCAGGCTGGTGGTTTCCTCGAGACCTAGTCCAGGAGGATAGTTTCGACTGTGGGAGAACAGCGAATTTTGACCGTATCGCAAGGTACAATATACCTATGCATATCACGAGACCGCAGCGTCTGTTCGTGTATTTCGTTTTGGGGCTTTGCTTCCTCGCCGTTTTG
>CAYSNO010000025.1:0-7628 GCA_964432455.1 uncultured Candidatus Saccharibacteria bacterium | reverse complement strand
GATATTGTCCCAGGTACTCCTGGTCTCATTCGCTATACCCTCAACCAGAGTACCGGTATTGCGGCGGGGAGTCTCATCGAACTCAAGATCGGCAACCACACTGCCGCTGCCTACAAAGGCGGGTTTACCTTTAGCACGTCAACCGGTACCACGACTGTCCCGTCTGATGTTCCGGGTATCACTAATGGTCCAGACTTGGGTACCCGTGAGGTCAATATGCGCATCTACGATAATACTGCGACCGAAATTGCAAATGCCGGCTTCTTGATTGCCCTGGTGGATCAGGTTGGTATCGGACCAGTTGATACCACTGAGCTCGTGCCGCCACTACGGTTTAATGGTTCACCGACTTCAACAGTGGGTGGTACGACGCTAAACGTAGAGATCAGTCTCGAGACCGATGAATTTGCTATCTGCCGATTCGCGCGGAGCCCAGGCGCACCGTATGACACTATGTCTGCGGTCTTTGCCAATACCGGTCTTCTATTCCATACCCACGTAGTAGCAGTGACGCCGAATTCTCAGCAAGATTTCTACGTTCGCTGTAAGGACGATGAAGGAAACAAGAACATCGATGACTACCTCATTAGTTTCTTCGTTGGAGCACAGCCAACCGGTAGTTCAAGTGAAAACGGAAACGGTAGTGGTTCAGGCACTGGTACCGGAAATGGTGGATCTGGAAGTGGCTCGGGAAGTGGGAATACCGGTGGCGGCGCCACCGGTGGCGGCAGTACCCAAGGCTCCTCAGGGGGTGGAAGTGGCGGTGGAAGTGGCGGCGGCGGTAGTAGTGGTAGTGGCGGTGGTGGTGGCGGGGGATTTGAATCCACCCCGGCCCCGTTTCGTAGTGGCGACGCGCAGGTCGTGATTACCGGTTATGCCTCACCACGGGCCAAAATCACGGTGCTCGTTGACGGAAAGTCGGCCGTCACCGCGACTGCTGATGGTAACGGTGCGTACTCTGCAACCGTCGAAAAAATCGCACGCGGGGCGTACACCTTTGGTGTGTATGCGACTGATGCGGCTGGTACTAAATCCTCGACCTTCAGCACCTCGTTCACCGTCTCTGGTGCACGTGAATCCGCTTTGAGTAACATCAATATCCCGCCATCAATTCTGGTCTCACCAAACCCCGTTAATCCTGGTCAGGCTCTGACTATCTCGGGCTATACGTTCCCTAATGCCGAAGTCACCATCGAAAACGAAAAAGACAAAAACGCCGCTTCCCGCAAATCGTTCACGGTAAAGGCGAACAGCAGTGGTGCCTGGTCGACTCCGGTTGATACCGCCAGCTTTAGCAATGGTACCTACAAAGTGCGCGCCAAGGCGGTGGCTGATACCCTGACGTCAAACTTCTCGCAGTACACCCTCTATGGTGTGGGAGGGCCATCACAATCATCTGGCAATAATTCTGACCTCAACCGTGACGGTAAGGTAAACCTCACCGACTTCTCAATCCTTCTCTTCTGGTGGAACACTGATGGTGGCGACTCAAACCCGCCTGCGGATATTAGTCAGGATGGGAAGGTTAATCTTACTGACTTCTCGATCCTCCTCTTCAACTGGACCGGCTAGGCTATGACCAAAATCCTCCCTAGCTTTGTTGTGTTTCGCTCGAAAGCACTCATCGTATATTTAATACGCCTCGCACTTTCTCGCTCACACGCCTCGCTAGAAAGAATTTTGCTCACACCCACCATACCCACTCATTTTTGCAAATTTTAATATGTACGAAACTTTTGCAGCTGTAGTGATATTGATAATAGGTCTACTCAATATTCTTTTTCCGCAAAAAATGTTGAATCTATCTAAATCTTCTGCACGTAAACATAAAGATAGTCTCAATCAATATATTGCAAATTACCCAGAAAAATCAGGCCTATTGCTCGCAAGGTTCATTGGACCTTTTTTTACTATTGCGGCAATTTCAAAATTGTTTTTTGGATTTTAAATCAAGATATAGAGAACTCCAAATCTTCTGTATATCTGTGCGAATACGTTAATGCATTTATCGGTGCAACTCCTGTGGGTAACACGATAACCATTCGACTTGACACCTATATAATGTATAGGAACTAGTATGTCATTTTTACAGCGTCTCAAAGGAAGGGGAGTTCGCTCTGACCAAACCTTGCAATCAAGTGAGGAGGAAACTGCCGTTGATAAGGTAGCGCAACTTGACGTTGATGTGTTCCAAACCGAGCGAACGATTGTTATCTACGCGCAGTCAGCCGGCGCTGATATGAATGACGTTCACGTCTCTATTGAAGGGGACGCTGACATTGTACTCATCGAAGGTCGTCGTATCCGACCGGAGTTTATTGTGTTCCCAAAGAGTAAGCCACGAGGTTCATTCTTTACCGAAGAGTGTGTCTGGGGAGATTTCTACCGTCGGATTATTTTGCCGGAAAGTGTGGATATCGAAAAGGCCGAGGCGAAGATTAAAAACGGTGTACTCATCCTCATCCTCCCGCTCCTGAAGCCTGAGGAAAAGGAACGAGTCAAGCTCAAGGTCACGGCCGATAAAACCCGTGTCGCTAAATAGCCCTCGCCGTAATCCCGAATTGTTCTTATGTTCTCATTTACACCTACACATACATATATAAGTAAAGTACTAGCCCTGGCGGGGACCTTTATCCTGTTTGTCTTCTTTTCGAGTGTGGCGTATGCCGCTGACGTCGTCATTTCACCAAGTACCGGTAACTACACCCCAGGTCAGACATTTACTGTATCAGTCCGTGTGTCTCCCGGTGGTCAGAGTGTAAATGCAGTGGAAGCGAGTCTCAAGTTCGACCCGGCGGTGCTCTCGGTCGTAAATGTCAGTAAGACAGGCTCTGTCTTCTCATTGTGGACCACTGAACCGACCTACTCAAATACTGCCGGTACCATCACGTTCGGTGGCGGTAGTCCATCACCGTTTACCGCCCAGTCTAACCTCGTCAGTGTGACCTTCCGCGCTGTTGCTGCCGGAACCGGAGCGCTCACGGTTTCAAACGCTTCAGTCCTCGCAGCAGATGGCCGCGGTACCGATGTCTACGCCAAGAGTACTAATGGATCCTTTACCATCGCCGCTGGAGCTACTCCAACACCGACCCCAACTCCAACTCCGACACCAACCGAAACTCCAACGAAGCCTGCTGAAGAAGAAGGAGATAGTAATGCGGCGATTATCTTCGGTGATCCACCACGCGCGCCTGAGGTTGGATCAAAGACCTTCCTTGACCCTGAAGTGTGGTACGGAACAACCGATGGACTCTTCGAGTGGGATATCCCGTTTGACGTGAACGAGCTCGCCGTGATGCTTGCGACCTCGTCCGAGAATCAACCAGAACTCACAAAGTCTGCGATCTCGAATCCTCCGGTCAAAGAATTTGCCCTCAACCGTGAAAATGCGATTGAAGGTATCCAGTACCTCAGTATCAAATATAAGAATCAAGTCGGCTGGGGTGCTGTCCTCAATCGCAAGATCATGATTGATACGACCCCGCCAGAAGACTTCATCATCGAAGTGCGGGTCTCAAACTCACAGACTGGCTTCCCACAACTTAATTTCGCTGCGAACGACACAACCTCTGGTATCGATTACTACGAAATGACGATCGCGGATAATGAGCCAATCAAGGTTACTCCAGACGAAGCATCCGTTGGCTACCTCCTTAAGGAACTCGAAGATGGTACCTACACGGTTAAGGTAGTGGCTCATGACAAGGCGGGCAACATCAAGGAATCAAGTGTTGCTGTTCAGATCACCGCTGGTTGGATTAAGCCAGCTGAGGTAGAGATCGAAACGACCATCTGGGACTACCTCACCGGGCGAAATATCTTCACAGGCCTCCTGTTGGTCACCATCCTCATGCAGTTCATCTACATTTGGTACGATCGCAAGCAGAACAAGCTCCGTGAAGACAAACTTCGCCGCGAAACCCGAGAGATTCAGGATCAGATGGAAAAAATCTTCTCCGCTCTCCGTGACGAAATCTACGATCAAATAAATCTCATCACGAAGCGTCCACGCCTCTCGAAGAAGGAAAAAGAAGCGGTAGAAGGTCTCAATCAAGCACTCGAGGTATCCGAGACCTTGATAGAAAAGGAAATCAATGACGTAAAGACGATTCTTCGCTAAAGTAGAGAAACAATCCACAATAAATTCGCTATAACGCGCCGGTCTTACCCACCGGCGCGTTATACTATATTTGACCCAAAAGTTTTCTTTTGGGCGTTAGAGTTGTGTCGCATGTAATTCCTAAGCTAAACCGCCTCACGTTGCGGGTTCTGCTGGTATTTGTCTGTATCAGTGGCTTTTTGGCGTACTCGTATATCGACCGAACCGTCTATACGACCGAAGAATTACTCGTTGTACCAGGTGGAGTTATCTCTGATGGCTTTGATAATCCGAACGAAGTTTTGATTCAAGATGTTGATGGTGATGGTATCTTGCAAAACTTTACTAATGCCAATTCTGCCCACTTTAGGTACGTAGAACCAACACAACAAACGCCAGCTCCTGATACTACGACTGAAAGTCCAGCAACCGATACTCCTACCGATGGAAGTGCTTCAGATGGTGCAACTCCAGATGCTCCACCAACTGATGCACCAGCTTCTGAGGCTCCATCGGAAGTAACACCACCGGCCGAACCTGCACCAAGTGATACACCGCTCGAGACGTCCATGCGTGCCGTTGCGTATCCACTCGCACAATTTGATGAGACAACACCGATTGCTGATACCGAACCAGTAGCAGAACCGGTGGTGAATGATATAGAGACGCAACCAACAGCCGAACCTACTCCAGAGACACCAGTAGCACAAGAGACACCGACCGACACTAGCGAGACACCGGCTGATACACCGACCGCTGCAGGAGAAGAGGTAGGAATTACCTCTTCAGAAACACCCGAAGTAGCCGAAGCGACTGGCACTACCACCACGGATCTCTTTGGACTTGAACCGTGTCTCCTTGAGGCTGGTTGTAAGACTCGTTCGCTGACGTTTGATAACTTTGCCCTGCCAGAATTCACCAGTGGCACGGTGCTTGATACAGTGCAGCTTCGTCTCTCACTGGCCGCCAAAGCCAAGCCCGGAAGTGCAATTCAGCGCTTCGTGGTGTCATACTCACTAGATGCGGGTGTAACGTATCTCCCTGGTACGGTCATTGACGTTGATGGAGAGATTTCTAATAGTCTTAATGGTGACCACTTCCTTGTGGCGCTGGCGGTTTCACCATATAGTAATGACCTCTCAAAACTCCGCGTCAAAGTGGCTTACGAGGGTATTGAATCAGAGACCGAAGAAGTCTTTGTCGATGGGGTGTGGCTTGATGTGACCTCAGGTCGCTTCTACGAAGCTTCAGACTTTGAAAAGCCAACCGATGCGATTAACTACGAACGAGACCTTAAAGCCCCTGAACTAAACGAACTAGTTAACGCTGATCTGGATCAAGTGCTCGGTAAGTCACCGATGTTTACCTTGTCGTATGACCCACAGCAAGGGTTCTTCAATCGTATTTTCCGTTCAATCTTCACCGAAAACACCTTTGTGGTTGACCGGGTCAGCATCAAAAATCCAGATGGGACAGAGATACCGGCCTTGTTTGATATCAAATATTATGATGACCTTACCTGGTCGATGCAGGTAGAGGAATTGCCGTACACCCTGGCTCCAGGTAAGTATGAAGTAACCGTCGAAGTACTTGAAAACGGCGAGAAGTTCACCGACACCTTTGAATTCTACTGGGGTCTTTTAGCGGTGAACACAAAGAAGAGTATGTACTTCCCGAACGAGGAGGTACAGCTCAACCTCGCGGCACTCACTGATAGTGGCGACACAATTTGTGACGCGAACCTACAGATGAAGATTATCGATCCAAAGGGAACGATTTACGAAGTACCAGTAGAGCAGTCTGGTTCATGTAACGCGAACAATGTCACCGATGTACCAGACTACCTGGCCACCTTTACAGATACTGGTGAGTGGGGTGAGTACACGATTCAACTGCAGCACTTGAATGTGAGCGGGGAAGTTGTTCACAAGATTACTGATTCCTTTGAAGTGCGTGACTACATTCCGTTTGATATCACCCGTACCGCGCCAACTCGTATCTATCCGCCAGCGCCATACAAGGTTGATCTCAATATTAAAGCCAACCGAACCTACACAGGGGATATCACCGAACGAGTGCCGCGCGGTTTCATTATCGAAGGGCTAGAAGGAGCCACTATTACTGCTCTTCCACAGTACAGTGTGATTACCTGGTCGAATATTACACTTAATGAGGGTGATGAGATTACGCTCTCATACACCTTTGACGCGCCAGATATAAGTCCATATATGTATCTTTTGGGACCGCTCCAGATGGATACCTTCCACGAGTTGCGGCAGTGGCAAATTGCTTCTGACGCTCTTAACAATATCGGTTGGTTCAAAGGGACGCGGACCGTTGCTGGTACAAACCTGAACGAAGCCCCAAGTCCAATGCAGTGGTCTACCAGTTCAATTGATAACTACTATTACTCTCATTCGACCTCATCCAACTCACAGCGAGTAACCCTTCGTCAGAATGGTGATTACTTTGTTTCGGTCAACTTACCAGTCCAGCGTACGGACGGTAACGTCAGTCGTACCCGCTCTGGTATAGAAGTACGAAAGAATGGAGTTGTTGTCCAAGAAGGTCTTGGACGTAGTGGCTACATCGAAAATGCTGGGGCTCAATCTGAGTCATCTTCAAACGTCGCTTTCTTGCTCACCGACGTCAGTGCGAACGATTACATTGAAGTCTTCGTTGAAAACTTAACCACCATTGATGCTGGAGACACGGTCAACGTAACCGGTTTAGCTTCGATGTATCTTGAATATATTAACGATACCAATACAGTATTTGCTGCCACCACTACCCGTTCGACCGCGACCACGAGTCTTAACACAGCGACAGCAAACGCACTTGATTGGGTAGAAACTCGCCAGGATAGTGGTTTTGTGCACTCAAATACTGTATCGCCACAAAACATCACACTGTCTGCTACTGGTACTTACATGGTCCATATCAATATTCCACTTACCGGGGTCAACCATACGGTCCAAACAAACGTAAGAGGACAAGTGCTCATCAATGGTATGGCTGTACCCGGAGCGCAATTTATGCAGGGGTATATGGAAACGGCAGCGACGGAAAGCGATGGTGACTCGAGTATTCACTGGTCTGGTATTGTCGTAGCCAGTTCCACTAACAGTGTATTGACGGTAACGACACAACAAGAAGCGGGTGGTGGTAATGTGGTAGTGACACCAGGGTTTGCTGGATCAATCTATGTACAAAAGTTGCCATCAACCGGCGTGATTGCCCTCACCGGTAACTACCTCAATGGTACAACGGGCATGAACTTTAACAATAGTAATGCTTCTTCATCACGGTTTAATGTGCCGCTGGCTTACGACAGTAGTTCCTACACCCACTCCTCAACTACCAATAGTCACCAGATAACCGTCACCGCCAGTGGTGATTACTTCCTGACATACAATGGTGCCTTTACTGGTGCCACTGCGCGTACCAACAATCGCATCACGGTCACTGTTAATGGTGCAACCACCACCGGTGCCCAGACAAAGTCAAATTATATTCGTAATCAAAACGG
>CAYSNO010000024.1:0-11309 GCA_964432455.1 uncultured Candidatus Saccharibacteria bacterium | reverse complement strand
TGTTTTGGCTCCTCTACGAAAAGTGGATGGAATTTGTGAAGCATAAGTTCATGCATCAGCAAGGACGGACCACCCTTCGTATCAAGCTACCGAGTGAAGTATATAAATCTCCCGAAGCAATGGAACAGGTTCTTTCTCAGGTGCACAATGTGCAGTCGCCGGATAACCTCTGGCAAACTTACATTGATGGGAAGCACCCACTGGTGATGTCTCTTGAGATTGTGTCAGTGGGAGGGGATGTTCGTCTTTATATCAACTGTCCAACCAAAAAGGTCAAGAATGCGGTTGAATCCCAGCTCTATGCCCAATATCCCGGGGTTGAAGTAGTTGAAGAAGAAATCGACTACACCGCCTGTGTCGTGCCAGACCTAGAGAAGCACGATCTCTTCTCGTTTTGGATGCGCCAAAAAGGGGATGAAGTCTACCCAATCAAAACCTATATCGATATGGGAATGGACAAACTGCCGAAGGAAGAATTTAAGATTGATCCGATGGCCGCCATGATTGAGCACCTTGGGACCTGTAAGCCGTACGAACATATCTGGGTGCAATTCCTCTGTGTCCCACACGCCAAAAAGACCTTTAAGACAGGGCACTTCCATGAACACGGCACCTGGGAACATAAGATCGAAGAAAAAATTGATGAACTTATGGGCCGCAAACACGACCACACTGGTCCGGCTGAACTAGAGAATCAACCTCGTCTCACCCCAGGTGAACGCAGTATGGTAGAAGCGATGGAACGACAAAAGAGTAAGTACGCTTACGAAGTGGGTATCCGCTGGATCTATGCGACCAAAAAAGGCGCATTTGACGGGAACATGATTGCACCAACTATTCGATCGTTTTCAGCCTATGACTACATTGGCCGCAACCAAATTGGAGTGGCCTGGCGTACCGACTTTGACTACAACTGGTTCTCAGATTGGTCGGGAGCAAAGAAGCGCAAGCTGAAACTTCGTGAACTCAATAAGTACAAGCACCGCGCACCTGCCCATGGTAATGCCTTGCAGCCAAGTATGCCGATGCAGATTATGTCTGTTGAGGAACTTGCTACCATCTTCCATATTCCAAGTAGTACGGTGATGACCCCAGGCCTCGCTCGTATCCCATCAACCCGTAAAGAAGC
The DNA here is from genome assembly GCA_964432455.1 of uncultured Candidatus Saccharibacteria bacterium. GTDB lineage: Bacteria > Patescibacteriota > Minisyncoccia > Phycocordibacterales > UBA918 > OLB19. The sequence continues at coordinate 10,180 of CAYSNO010000024.1, read as the reverse complement.
TCCACCAAATCTTCCAACTGGTAGTTTTGGCTCATAATCTATGGAAGGAACCCCCTCACCATTTACGGTTGTTTCTCCGAAGCGGGCGCTTAAGTACCTCGTGCTTTTGCTCTGCATTTTGGGTATTGCCGCCATTGCGCTCATTTACTTTTTGGTCCGCAATGCTCCAGCCCCCGCAAATTTTCCAATCGGTACTCCGGTTACCATCGAAGAAGGTTCGAGTATAAGTGCGATTGTCGACACGCTACACAACAGTGACGTTGTTCGTTCATCACTGCTGCTCTATACCATTATCCTCACCAAGTACTCACCGCAGGACATCAAAGCCAGTCAGTATGTGTTTGATAAGCCGTACAACGTCTTTGAAGTAGCTGACAAGCTCGCGACGGGCGACTTCACCAGCAACCTCGTCCGCCTCACCCACCGCGAAGGAGAGCGGGTAAGCGAACTGGCAAAGGTAGTCCATGCTGCGCTACCCAACATCAGTGAAGCAGACTTTATCGCAGCCGCCCTGCCATACGAAGGTACCTTATTCCCAGAGACCTACTTCTTGCCGCCACACTTCACCGCGGCTGATGTGGTCAAAACTCTCCATGACAAATACGAAGAGTTCATGATTCCAAAGCGCGGAACAATTGCCGCTAGTGGTCTCACTGAAGCAGAGGTTATTATCCTCGCTTCAATCATCGAACGTGAGGCGAATGATCCTGAATCCATGGGCATGGTCTCAGGCATCCTCCAGAACCGCCTCAGGGATGGTATGCCACTCCAGGCTGACGCCTCAATCGAATACATTCTTGATAAGCCACTGGAGGAACTCACTCCAGAAGACCTGAAGGTCGACTCACCGTATAACACCTACCTCAATAAAGGCCTCCCTCCAACCCCGATCGGAAATCCTGGTGCCGCATCTATCGGAGCAGTCCTTGATCCAACACCAAGCGATTACTATTTCTACATCACGGGCAAAGACGGTGTCTTCTACTACGCCACCACGTACACCGACCACAAACGAAATATTGCGCGGTATTTGCGATAGTGATACTCATACATGAAGCGATATATAACTAAACATTTCAAACTCTTTTCTCTTTTAATTGTTTTTGTACTTTTGCTTTCGTATGGCCTATATTACGTCTCTACTCCAATAGCAACAACTGTTGAATATACTGCATACAAACAGACCTATGGGAACGCAATAGCGACCAGTAAATATCGCATCAAAAGATCAGGCGTGTATTTTTATGAGTACTGTCCTGATGGTGTTCGTTTTGGGGATTTTGCATATTGCCAGACCCTCCTTGAGGGTGTTGATCCAGAAACGTTTGTGCCATTAAGCAAAAATATTGCCAAGGCAGTAACAGTTGACGGTATTCGCATATACCAGCAAGCACAAGACATTACAGCAAGTATTATCGAACCAAGTTCGTTTCGACCACTTGAAGCACTTTCAAGTAACTCTTGGTACTTCACAGATGATACACAAATCTACTTTTTTCCTTTTACACAAATCAAAAAAGATGTAACTGCATTCCCTCTAAAATTGGCTTTAAGTGACACTTACAAAGCAGCGACAGATCTCCAACCAAACGCTGATTTTCAAAACTGCGCCGTTTCCCCTTTTGCCCGTGCCAACAAAATTTTGTTCGTCAATAATGCAGTCTACATCGACGGAGTGCTCATTCCTAAGGCTCAAGCAGAGACATTCACACCAATCGAATCTAGTGATACCTTGTCCACAAAATACTGGTTCAAAGATGCCGACCATGTGTTCTTTAACGGGCATAGCGTAAAGGATGCCGACCCGACCACATTTACACTTATTCCTGGCACAGAAGATCTTTCAAATGCTCATGACGACTGTATCAGCCGCACGAGTAGATACAGTCGTGTCGCTAGCGATAAATCTAATGTGTATTACATTGGTCAAGATACTATTTCTTGCAGCCCAGAAAAATTTTGTGAAATTGATATCAAAATTCCCGACTTACCTTCTTCAAAAGTTACTACACCGGCAAATGTACATGATCGGTTTCCGATTCTTAGTCGAGAGACAATCAACATTGAAGGTCAAGACTTTTATCTCGATGGACTCAAAAAATCGACTAGTTCAATTGAAATACTAGTTAGTCATCCAAACGTATATATGCCACATGAGAACAATTTTGTAATCTGGGTATTTGCAAATAGTGATTACTGTAAAGCTCCTGAAAACTCACAGAGAAGCAACCCTGACGGAATGCACAGTCTTGTTTTAAACGGTTCACCCCTAAAGAAGGTAACGAATTGTGTAGAACGAATCGAATACGCTCTACCAGTTGGTGTAAACGAATTTCGAGTAGAAAGTGCAAACAATCAGGAAGTATTCAGACGAATGTACTCCAATATCTAACTCTACAAGGGTTCTAGCACTCGCCACCACGTACACCGACCACAAGCGTAATATTGCACGGTATTTGCAGTAGTTTGACTATTAATGATTTTCTTGTATAATATTTATAAATAGTTTTTTTGGGAGATACTGATGCCAGCGAAGTTGAATGCCGACACAGAAGCTGAACTGCGCAAGAAACTGCGTCGAACAGCCAGGATCTACCTCTGGCTCATGAGGCAACAGGGGCGGCAAACACCGGCCTGGGTCTGCGCCATCCGGGTGGAACAGCCGAAAACCTGGTGGCGAGATGACCGATTCTTCACCAAGCTCCACCGTTTGGTGAAGAAAGGTGAGATCGAGGTGAAGATCCGGAACCAGCGCGATCGGGAGATCAACCGTGAATACATCTTCTGGAAGGCAGCGCACTACCCGTAACACTGAACCGGCCGCGACACCTGTCGCGGCCCTTTCATTATTCAGTATAAATTGACATAAATTGATAATGATGATTTATTGTAGACCTCGTTCCTTGAGGAGGGCAGCAAATGCCATTAGTCGTCGTTACCCGCAACCCGCAATTCGTCCGCGACGAAGCGCTTCCGGCACTTGCTCATCTGTTGCAAGTAGCCGTCTCGACCCACCTTCATGTGAAAGAAGAAGGCGGTGACTTGACACCGGAAGAAGTCGAAGTGCGGTTCCGCGAATCGGGACCGCACGACGTCAATTCCCTCGACTTCCAGGTCGAGGTGATTGCAAACTGGTTTGCATCGAGGTTTGCCCGTATCGACGAACGGGCTGTCTTGATTGCAAATCAGATCATGGACTCTGACATCTTGCCCGAACATTTGTTCAACTCGAAACGGGCTTTCGTCTGGATCATCCTCGCAGACGCTGGATTTCACCTGTTCTGATGCAACCACGGCTCCCAACAGCCGCCTACCACTTTGTTAAAGAGTCGGTTGGGCGGCTTTTTATATTGTGCCGTTTGAAAGATTCTCATTTTCCATAATGTAAGCTATAGTACGGAAATATATGGCAAAAACCGTCTTTGTTGGACTTTCAGGTGGAGTGGACTCTTCAGTTGCCGCGCTCCGTCTCAAAAACCAGGGCTATCACGTCGTCGGGGTTTTTATCAAAGTCTGGCACCCAGATTGGCTTGTGTGTAACTGGGAGGAGGAGCGCCTTGATGCCATGCGGGTAGCGGCCTATCTCGGTATACCATTTATGACCTGCGACGCGGTGGCTGCCTACCGCGACGAGGTAGCCACCTACTTTATCGAGAGCTACCGCGCGGGGCTAACCCCAAACCCAGACGTCCTTTGTAATGAGAAAGTGAAATTTGGCGCATTCCTCAAGTGGGCACTCGAGAACGGAGCGGATTATGTTGCGACGGGCCACTATGCGCGAAAAGGTGACGGTGAAGCAGGGGAGCGTGAGCTCTGGCGTGGGATTGATCCCCAGAAGGACCAGTCCTATTTCTTGTGGTCGCTAAAGCCCGAGCAGCTCGAGAAAATCCTCTTTCCGGTAGGAGATACTGTGAAGAGCGACCTCCGCACGGAAGCGGCCTCGGCCGGACTACCAACTGCCGCCAAGAAAGATAGTCAGGGCGTATGTTTCCTTGGGCATATCGATATTCCAGAGTTTCTCTCGCACTACATCGACCTCACTCCTGGTCAGGTACTTGATACAACGGGGAAGGTGGTTGGCGAACACCAAGGAGCTTTTGTGTACACACTCGGACAGCGGCACGGCTTTACCCTTCATCACACGAGTGCCGACAGTAAGCCACAGTATGTGATCGCCAAAGATGTTGTAGCAAATACTATCATCGTCGGTGACAAAGCCCCAGTAGTGAGTGCTGCCGATACCATCACCCTCACCAATCTAGTCTGGCGAGACAGCACACCACCAGTAGTGGGAGCGACTCACGAAGCGCAGTTTCGTTACCGCCAGACCCCATTCCCACTCACGATCACCGCGGTGCGACACAATGAAATTGATCTCACTCCTACGACTACCATCGAACAAGGAGCGAGCGGTCAATCCTGTGTACTATATGAGGGGGGAAGGTGTATCGGGGGTGGTATGATGCGGTAGTGACGTTCCTCGTTGAAAAAGCTGATGGCACCAAAGAGTACTTCAAAGTCGAAAAGCTGCGACGCTCCCTTCGCCGTGCCGGTGCCACTCCTGAGGAAATTATAACTATCAACAGTCTCATCCAGCTCTACAACGGTATGCGTACCCAAGAAATCTACCGCATCGCCTTTGACCTCCTACGCGATATTGGTGCCACTGCGGCGACCCGCTATGCGCTGCGGCGGGCACTCTTGGGACTTGGTCCGACCGGCTTCCCATTTGAACGTTTCCTCGCGCGGCTTTTTGCGGCCGATGGCTATACCACCGAAACTGGCATCACCCTACAGGGTCACTGTGCACCACACGAAATCGATATCGCTGCGTATAAAGAAGACCACGCCTTTGTCGGTGAAGCGAAGTTCCATGCCCGGCCCGGTATCAAAACTGACCTCCAAGTCGCCATGTACTCATACGCGAGACTCCTTGATCTCCGCGATCAAAAGATCTGCCAGGGTGATATTTGTGGGGTCAAAGAGTTTTGGCTCATCACCAATACCAAATTTACCGTTACGGCCGAAAAGTACAGTGAGTGCGCTGGTATCAATCTCTTGTCTTGGGATTACCCACGCAAGAACAACCTCCATGACCGCATCCAGCGTGCAAAGGTTTACCCAATTACCGTCCTCCAGACCCTTAATCGTCAGCAAATCTCCCGTTTAATTGAACGAGACATCATTGTCACGAGTGACATAACCGCAAAGCCACATATGCTTCGAAGTATCAATCTCAGCCAAGAACGGCAGGCAGCAGTCCTCAATGAAGTGGCCTCGCTCACACACCACACTACTACCAGCGCACACTAAACGGGTCAGTGTCAACTATCAGGGCCTTTTTTATCCGTGGTATAATTCCGGGTATTAAATTAATTGGTGTAATCGTATATGACAGACGTACAAAAAGAAGAATCTCAGAAGACCGTAGTCTCATTTGTTTTTGGACTCCTCATCGGTGGCCTTCTCGTATGGGCCTTTATGGGTGGCGACAAGGATGACAATAAGCCAATGGATGAGAAGAAGGAAGATGCAGCCGCTACTTCAACTGAAGAAGCGAAGAAGACTGACGAAGCAAAGACTGAAACTCCAGTTAGTACTCTTCCTATGGGAGAAGGCAAGGTAGTAGTGAACGACAAGAAGGCAGGACGTTCAGTGCCACTCGCTGAAGTATCATACCCAATCGAAGAAGGTTGGATTGGTGTGCGTGAGTACAATGATGGCAAGCTTGGCTACATCAACGGTGTGATTCGCTTTAGTAAAGCTGGAAACGTCGTACCAAATGCTATTCCACTCGTGACTCCAACCGTAGCCGGCCGTGAGTACGCAGTGATGATGTACACCAGTGGTGGCGACAAGTCATTCAACTCAGCAACTGACAAACAATTAGACACCGTGTTTACGACATTTAAAGCGGAGTAAGTTCACGATAGAACTCTATTGTTGCAAACGGGCAGTCCCTACGGGACTGCCCGTTTGTGATATACTCAAAGGTAATCATATGGCCGAATACGTAAAGAAATACAACCCGAACCGAAGTAGCGAGTGGAATTACGGGGGAGCGAAGTGGCGATTGTCTCGCTCGAAGATAGAATTTTTTGTGGAATGTCCACGCTGCTTCTACCTTGATAACAAACTTGGAACAAAGCGACCCGGCATGCCCTCGTTTAATCTCAACATCGCGGTTGACGAGCTCCTCAAGAAAGAGTTTGATGCTCATCGAGTAGCCGGTACCCGCCACCCGATAGCGGAGAAGTACAACATCGATGCGGTACCATTCGTCCACGAGAGTATGGATCTCTGGCGGGACAACTTCTCCGGTATCGAGTGGACCGATAAAGAAACTGGCCTTGTGGTATCTGGTGCAGTGGATGATATCTGGCAACAACCTGATGGCACACTCATTGTGGTCGACTACAAAGCCACCTCAAAGGATGGCGAGATACTCACGCTCGATGATTCGTCATGGAGTGCTCAGTATACCCGCCAAATGGGCGTCTACCAGTGGCTCTTGCGTCAAAACGGCTTTAGTGTCTCTGATACCGGTTACTTTGTGTACGCAAACGCCACCAAGGACCACGACGGCTTCTTTGATACGCTCCACTTCGATACGACCCTTGTACCATGCGTCGGGGACACCAGTTGGATCGGAAAGACGCTTAAGGCAATCAAAGCCACCCTCGACTCCGATATGTATCCAGAGAGCGGTGCCGCCTGCGAATACTGCCCGTATCGCGAAGCCTGTGGCAAAAAGCTTATCGCCATCAAGCAAGCAAGTAAATAAGCCATTTGCCTAGGGTACCCCTCGGCAAAAAAGAAAATATGACAATGTTTAGCGAACAAGTGCATAAGGTGGTAAAAGGCATCAAAAAAGGTGAGGTGATGACCTACAAAGATGTCGCGGCAGCCGCCGGGAACCCAAAGGCCGCCCGCGCGGTCGCAAACCTCATGGCCAAGAACTACAACCTGGATATTCCGTGCCATAGAGTCATCCGCAGCGACGGGGGACTCGGTGGTTACAACCGCGGTGGGGAAACGGTGAAAAGGGAGATTTTACAAAAAGAAGGTGCTATACTCTAGGTACTATGGCAACGTTTGATGATGTACAAAGAAAGCAAAACTTGCTTAACGACAAGCAAACGCAAGTAACTGACTTAGAAACCAAAAAGCAACGGGTAGCCTTACTGATGCAATCTGAGCTAGATGCGATTCAAAGCAAATTTGCAGGAGATAAAAAGCGAATCAATCAAGACATTCTCACACTCCAAAGCAATCTCAAGGCCTTGCAAGCTGATATAGATTATTACCAGAAGGAGCAAACCCTACTCCAAAACAAATTAAATAAATTACAAGAAGAACAATCGGCTCTCCAACGCAAGCATAACGAACAGCATGAGCGCTTTAATGATTTGAACAAAAGACTATCGAGTATCACACGTGATCAAGGCGATGCCGAACGACGCGCACGCGATACTCGAATGCGCGAAATGACTACTCTTGATAGTGAAATTAGACAAAAGCGCAGTGCGCTTGGAACTCTCCAAGCTGACCTCACTCGAGCGATTGCCAATCAGCAACGTGCCAATCTCGCTAATATGAATAGTGCTCCCACTAATACAGCTGGTCGTTCCAATATTCCTATGAAAAACACCGGTAGTTACGGATCTCAATCCTCAGATTGGAAACGTGCTGCTTAAATATCCACTATGTACTCCTACCGCATTGAACAAGCTATCCGTGCCGCTGCTGTCCTTCACCGCGACCAGGAGCGTAAGGGTTCGATGCCGTATCCGTACATCACCCACCTCATGTCAGTGGCGTTTATTTTGCATGATTACACAGACAATGAGGATGTTATCGTGGCCGCCCTTCTCCACGACACCGTCGAGGACACAGACTACACCCTTGATGAACTTGAAGAGGACTTTGGTGGGACAGTACGTGAACTGGTCGAAACACTCTCCGAACCCACTCATGACGGCGATCGCAAAATGACCTGGAGTGAGAAGAAAAAAGCCTATGCGGTCCAACTCAAAAAAGGTCCAAAAGACGCCATTATGATTGCGGCGGCCGATAAGGCTCACAATTTCCGCACGATTGTCGAGGAATACTATGAAGCTCCGTCTCGGTTCCTCCAGGATTTTGGGAAGAACCTGACCGAGCGCCTCGAGGTCTACCAGACTTTGGCGAATGTCATCAACAATCGTCTTGAAGGACCACTACTGAACGAATTTAATCATGTATTTGAAAGTTACAAAGAATTTATCTATGCCGTCCAAAAATCCCAAGAAAAAGAGTTTTAAATATACGCCCGCTGTCAGTCGCAAGCCCGTGACTATGAAAGAATCATGGGACTTTTCTTTGTACTACAAGAGTGACAAAGACCCCCAGATAGAAAAAGATGTCGCTGCCACTGAATCAGCCTACCGAGCCTTCGCCAAAAAGTGGCGTAGTAAAGCTTTTACTACCAATGTCAGTCTTCTCCTCGCGGCACTGCAGGAGAGTGAAGCAATGGCCGGTAATCCAACCTACTCACGCGCTACCCGATACTTCTGGCTCCGTAGTTGTGTTGATACCAAAGACACGAACGCAACCAAGCAGCTATCACTCATTCAGAACCGCCTCCGCAAGGCGAGTGATGAGACGCTCTTTTTCCCACTTGAGCTCGGCAAGATTCCAAAAAGCACCCAAAAGCAGCTCCTTAGGGATCCAAAGCTCGCACCGTACCACTATTACCTCGAACGGTTGTTTGTTGGTGCCGCCCATCACCTGAGTGAAGCAGAGGAAAAAATCATTAGTCTCAAGAGTCGCCAAGCCAGTGGTCGCTGGGTTGATATGACCGACAAGATTATTACCGATCGTCACATCACCTGGAAAGGGAAGCAAGTGGCCTTACCAGAAGCCATTGAGCTCATTAATATGCAAAAGTTCGCCGAAAAGCCAAAGCTTTGGAAATTAATTGTCGAAGAACTGAAGCAGATTGGTGAAGTAGCCGAGCATGAGATGAACGCCATTGTGACCGATGCTCGTACCGAAGACGATATCCGCGGCTACAAACATCCATACAGTGCCACCGTCCAGAGTTACCAAGACACCGAGGAGGCCCTCATGACCCTCCGTGAAGTAGTAGGGAAGAAGGGTTTTGCTCTCAGTCGCAAATTCTACGAGATCAAAGCGGCCTATCACGGTGTCCCTCACCTTGATTACAGTCAGCGTAATGAATCGATTGGGGAGGACGTGAAGATCTCGTATGCCGACGCGGTCGCTATCTGTCGCGACGTCTTTTATGACGTGAACCCACGCTACGGTGAACTCTTTGACACCATGTTAGAGAAAGGGCAGATTGATGTCTGGCCAAAGAGTGGCAAATCAGGTGGCGCTTTTATGTCTGCACAAAGTGGGCAGCCGATTAATGTCTTCCTTAATCACGTCACTGATTTCAAATCACTTGAAACCCTCGCCCACGAAATGGGTCACGCCATACACGCCCGCCGGAGCATGGATGGTCAGTCACCGTTTTATGATGGTCACTCGATAGTGACCGCCGAGACAGCCAGTACCTTGTTTGAAAACTTGGTATTTGATGCCGTGTATGCGCAGATGGACGAGCATACGCAGTTTGTCTTGCTCCATGACCGTATTCTCCGTGATATCTCGACCATCCAGCGCCAAATTGCCTTCTTTAATACCGAACTTGATATACACGAATCAGTGATGCGTGAAGGAGGGCTCACCAGTGAAGAATACGCTACGCTCACGAACAAACACCTCGCTGCGTACCTCGGGAAAGGCGTCAAACTGACTCCTGACGATGGCTACACCTATGTCTACGTCTCGCACCTCCGGATGGGCTTCTACACGTACAGCTACGCCTATGGCCTTATGATGAGTAGTATCATGGCTGCCCGCTTCCGCGAGGACCGTGCGTATGGTGCGAAGATTGACCAATTCCTCACCTCAGGCGAATCAAAGCTCATCAAAGATATCTACAAAGACGCTGGTATCGATACAACGAAGGCCGCCACCTTTGAAGCAGCGCTTACCAAACTCGAAGAGGACATCAAAACCTTCCAAAAGTTGGCGAAGAAGCAACTAAAATAATTGAAAACGAAAAACCCACCATGAGGCGGGAGATTCGCCGAAGATGGGTTGTACCGCCAATAATCAGTCGGAGGATTCA
>CAYSNO010000023.1:10548-11368 GCA_964432455.1 uncultured Candidatus Saccharibacteria bacterium | reverse complement strand
AACCCAGACAAGATTGAAGAGCTTTCTCTCTTCCTTCGCGTGCTCGGATACGAATTTGAAACACAAAAGGGTATCGTCAAAGCCACCGACATCAACAAACTCCTCAAGGAAGTCACTGGTACTCCGGAAGAAAACCTCATCAAAACTGCGACTATTCGCTCAATGGCCAAAGCTGTGTACTCAACTAAGAACATCGGCCACTTTGGTCTCGCGTTTAAGTTCTATACCCACTTCACGTCCCCAATTCGTCGCTACCCCGACCTCCTCGCCCACCGCCTGCTGCGTCTCCACCTTGATAACCAACCAATTGCCGCAGGTGAAGTATCAGCTTTTGAAGCAGTCAGTATCCAATCCTCAAAGCGTGAAATGGAAGCCGTCTCGGCCGAACGTGACTCAATTAAGTTCAAGCAAGTGGAGTTCATGATGAATAATGTCGGGAAGGAATTTGATGCCGTGATTACCGGTACCGCCGACTGGGGTATCTACGTCCAAGAGCAGGAAGCCCTCTGTGAAGGTATGGTTCGCCTCGCCACTATCAAGAGTGACTACTTCGAACACGAGGCGAGCAAGTACCAAATCAAAGGCCAGAAGACCGGCAAGGTCTACCGCCTTGGCGACACTGTCCGGGTGAAGCTCGCCCGGGCTGATGCTGAGGAGCGCCAACTCGACTTTGAGCTTATCTAAAGTACGTCCAAAAATCCCTCAGACTTTGTTGCGCGGCACTCGAAAACACTCACCGTATGTCCATATACGCCTCGCATTTCCACACTTGCGCACCTCGTCTGATGGCTTTTTGAGCGCACTCATCATATCTTGTAAT
>CAYSNO010000023.1:0-10538 GCA_964432455.1 uncultured Candidatus Saccharibacteria bacterium | reverse complement strand
TTTACAAAGAAAGGATGCCAAAACGGCGTCCTTTCTTATTGTCCTTGCTTATGGTAGTGTGTCGCCAGCGTAGCGCAAGAAGGAGGTGCCCCATGCTGCTACTCGCTCTTCTCAAAAAAGCCCCCCATCTGACTGATACGACCACGGATTTGATTCTTCGGAGCCATGGTATGTTAGGAGGCCGACGATCTCAGGGTGATTTTGTTCTCGCCGAGATCAGAGACGAAACATTCCATGAAGGGACTCGTTGGCGGCCCTTCTTTGCGACACTCAGTCAAGAAGGTCTGACACTGCAACTACTCACCGAACCCAATCCAACAGGAACCAATGAGATCTTCTACCCGAAGAACGACCGCTCTGCCGAACGGGCTCTCAAAAAACTCTGTCTGGTTTTGGAAGCTTCGCTTGGGCCGGAATGGAGACATAAGCAACGTATCTGGAAAGACCAACGTAGGGTGCCCTGCGCCTAGGCCGGTAGTCCATTATTGTTTTGAGGAACAATAATGGAGTGCCGGTCATTTTTCATTTGTTACTCGCCAGTTGTATTTCCCGCTCGCGCTTTTCGGTTTGCAGCACGTCACGCAACCCATAAATATATCCGTTGTATTTTGGGGCATCATCTACATATCCTCCCACTCCATTTCGGACAGCATATTGTGACATTGCAAAAAACAAATCCATACCATCAACTGAGGTGAATTGATTCCGCAAATCATCAATTGAATGCTTCTCCATAAAGGTTATGATTACTTCCTTCATTCGACCAGCACCGGCATTGTAGGCATTAATCATCAGTGACACCAAAAAATATTTTTCAAACGATTCACGACTCACAAAAAGTGTTTCTATGAGAGCCATCATTTCATTGACTCGTTCATTCATAACCAACTCTCGATAAATTTGCCCAAACTGTAAACCAATCGCTTCTACCTGTCGGGTGTACGGCTGACTCTCACCATACTCACCAATCTTTAAACCATTCCAGGTCTTTGTTTTAAACTGGGCAATCCCTTGTGCGCCATCTGTATTCATTTTTCTGTCTTTAAAGAGTGATTCTTTCGCACACAGACCAGGCACCAGACTACGTAACTCTGACGCCATCAGAGGTGTAATGCCAGGTTCAGTAAACAGCAACTCCTCTTCGATATAGGTGATTTTGTCTCGGCTATCGGTTTCACTCGCTGGGATATCAGCGTAGTAATGCATCAGATCAAGGACGCGAGTGATTTCATGGTTACGAATTTTTGCAATCAAAACTGTATCATCCGACTTTAAGGCTTGCTCAAATTCTTCAGTGATATGGACAAGGCGTAGGGTATCTACGTCCACTTCATATTTATTAGCGACCAGTGGCTTCACATGGCGAAGCCATTCATTAGCTAAATTATCGGTCAAAAAACCATCCTCATCAGCCTTACCTGGCGTTAGAGCATAGGGCTCCACAACCTTTCTCCCATCACGAATACGTTCTTTTTGTACAGTAAAGTCTTGAAACGCAATCGGTGGCGCCACTGGTTCATTATTTTCATCAACAAACACCACACTGTTGTACGGCATCACCCACCAGGCTTGGAACCCTTTTTTCCAACGATCAAAGCTTTCTGAAGTAAGTTTTGGTGCAACTTCGACTGATTCTGGTTCTGGTGTAGTTTCTTCGGGAACTGACGCAGCTACAGGAACAGTTTCTTCTGTATCAAGATGATCAATAAACAGTTTTGTATTTGCTCCGACGAAAGCAGAAGTAACTGCCGCACCTGAGCCATACAAAAATTTTCGACGGGAAATTTGTTGGTTTGACGTCTGATTCAGTTTCTCACTCATTGTATGTATAGATTATCATACGGCACACTACAGAAGATTGTTTAATTGCTGTCACCGAGAGACGTGGACGTGGCCATTAGGGATAGGCCACGCTCACGGAAATTCGCCATTGTCGGCCCGTAAGGCCTCTGTGGCTCATTTCATTTAGCTACAGAGACTGCTTCCTCAAACTTCACCGACAAGAGTTTCGAGACCCCATCACTCCCCATGGTCACTCCGTAGAGGATCCCGGCACGACTCATCGTCTCACGGTTGTGGGTGATGAGAATCAGCTGTGACTTCTCTGCGAGCGCAGTAATCATGTCACCATAACGACGACTATTGGCCTCATCGAGTGCGGCGTCAGTTTCGTCAAGAATAATAAAGAGAGGTGGATTAATCTGACTCATCGCAAAGATAAGCGCAATCGAGGTAAGGGCTCGCTCACCACCTGAAAGCATATCAAGCCCGCGCACGCGCTTATTCGGCAAATTGACATCAAGCTCTACGCCTTCGGCGGTTTCCTCCCCGTCTTCTTCCACTTCCTCGCCGTCTTCAGTGACCCGCTTTACCTTGGGCTTCACGCGCTTCAAGCTCGCACTTCCTCCACCAAACATAAGGACAAAGAAGCGATTGAACTCAACCGTAATTTTATCAATCCCAACCACAAATCGTTCGTGGAGTTCTTTGTTGAGTTCAAGAATAAGATTCTCGAGATTCGCGACCGAGGTTGTGAGGTCGGTGGTTTCGCGTTCGAGGAACTGGTCACGCTCGAGCGCTTTGTTGTATTCGTCGACCACGTCCTCAGTCGCACCCTGCCCCAGTTCTTCGAGACGAATCTTCAACTTCTCCAGTTCACGACGGCGCTCGCGTTGAACACCACGGTCTTCAGCGACAATCACTTCAGTACTCACCGCCACGCCATTTTCGACAATTTCATGATTGAAGTACTGAGCAGCGGCGCTCTTGATCAGGGCTACGGCTTCACTCAGTTCCCGCTTAAATTCTTCACGGTCGCGGGAGATCAATTCGCGTTCACGGTCAATCACTTCCAGTTCAATTTCCACCTTACGCACCTCACCAACGAGCTCAAATACTGCTCGCTCGGCCTGACGACTCTCAACTGCTTCAGTTTCAATCGCTTGTTTAAGGTGGTTATAATGCGCTTCAGCGCCCTTTTCTACTTCCAAGGCTGCTTCGTAATCACGAGCGAGGGTAGCTTGTTTGCTCTCTGTCTCACGGAGTTCGGCCTCAAGCTGTGTCGTATCAGAAAAGGTGGTTGGTTCGGTTCGCTTCAAAAATGCTCGCAAGCTATGCACAAGGTCTTGAAGCGCACGACGGAGCGTGGCCTCATCACCGCGAGCTAGGGCTTTCTCCGTTTCTTGTTCTACGGATACCACGAGCTCTTCGAGAGCTTCGGCACTAATCACCTGTTTGGTGACCGACTGCTCGCGCTGGCTCGCTCCGGCGATCTTACGCTGTATATACGTCACTTCCCCTTCCACTGCACCAAGGGTGCGCAGTAAATCGGCTCGTACCTTGCGCGACTTCGCCAGGGTTTCTTCGGCCTCTATCACCGCACTGGTATCTTTGGCCGCTTCAGCATTACGCAAAAAAGTCTTGGCAGCGACCAATTTTTCCTGCAATTCAGCGAGCAATTTTGCCGGCGCGCGGCGCGCAAGATCCAGTCGGTCCGCATGGTGCGCGAGATAGGTATCCTCGCGCTTGAGGTACGTGACGTACAAGATCTTTAATTCCTGTTGCACCGCCAGTGATTTTTCGACCCGCTCCACCTGCTTTTTAAGGTACTTGAGGTGTGGTGCGAGCTCACGCCGAAGTGATTCCACTTGGGTAATATTTTCTTTGGTCTTTTCGAGTTTCTTTTCAGCTTCGGTTTTTTTGTACTGATAGACCTTAAGACCAAGAGCATCTTCGATCATCTCACGTCGTTCCCGGCCGGAAGCTGAGAGAATGCGGTCAGCTTCACCTTGGGAAATGATATGGTGGCCGGTTGATCCGATGTTGGCAGCCGCCAGGAGTTCCTGCACATCCTTGAGGCGCACCTGCGAGTCATTAATGAGGTATTCATTCTGTCCATCACGGTGCACCACTCGTTCAATTTTTATGGTATCAAAATCAAGGGCAAAAACCCGCTTTCGGTTATCAAGTTCAACGACCACAGACGCCCGGTTCCCACGGGATACCGCCTCACTCCCGCCCCAAATGAGGTCCTCACCCTTTTTGCCACGTAGGGACTTCACCGACTGTTCACCGAGAACAAACCGAAATGATTCGGCGACGTTACTCTTGCCTGAACCGTTTGGTCCGACAATCGCGGTAATTGGAGCCGAAAATTCAAGCTCACTTTTTTTGGCAAATGACTTAAAGCCATTGATGGTCAATTCCTTGAGATACATATACTACCAGCCCACAGCACCAGATGAATAAACGGCATACACATTCGGCATCGGTGTCGCAGGGCAATTGGCTGTTCCATATGATTGTGGACAGCGTGCAAACTCGTCTTCATAATTCTGCACTAATTTTGTTTCGATTGAGCCGAGAACCATAAGTTTGTAATCTGTGCCATTCGATTGATACAAAAAACCATGACCGTTGGTATTTTCGGTCCGTGGATCAATTGGTAAGGCGGCAATAAATTCTGGAGCAAGACCGGTAACATAAATATCAGCCGTACACCCATAGGCTGGTTGTGGCCCTGGCCCAGCCCAGGTAGCAGTAACACACCCTTGTGGTGGGTATACTCCATACTGCGATTTATAGAGTTCGATGGCTACCTGCATTGATTTGAGTGCAGACTTACGTATCTCATCTCGAGCTCCGGCCCGGGAGCTGTTGTAGTTGGCATACGCAATACTTGATAAAATACTAATGACCGATATCACGACCATGAGTTCGACCAGTGTGAAGCCAGCTTTTCTGAAAAAGTGATACATACAAATGGGGTATTAATTACCAACCGGCAGCACCGGGCGAATAAACAGCGTAGGTGATTGGATTAGGTCCACTATCACCACAGGGATCAGCACCAATTGATGCTGGACACCGCGCAAATTCATCACTGTAGGATTGAACTAACTTTTTCTCAACGGTAAGGTGAGCAATAAGCTTATAATCTGTCCCCGTCGAAAGGTACAAGTAGCCATACCCATCAATATCTTCTTGGTTTGGGTCTTTGGGTAATTCCGAAATAAAATCTGGTACCAATCCGGTAATGTATTGATCAGCAGAACATCCCCAGGCTGGATGTGGACCCCTCCCAGCATAGGTCGGGTACGAACCACAACCCTGCGCTGGGTATACTCCGTTTTGGGCCTTGTAGCGTTCAAGCGCTAGTTGTACTTCTTTTAAAGCTGATTTGCGTACATCATCACGCGACGCTGCACGAGCACCACCAAAGCTGGCATAAATAATACTCGAGAGAATACCAATCACCGATACAACCACCATGAGTTCAACCAGCGTAAAGCCAAGGCGTGAGGAAGATATTTTCATATATTATAGACAGATTATAGCAGTAGTATCCTGCACACAGTTAGTGAGACTGTTCGCACATGTATCAGAGAGTTTTGGCAAATATCCTCCCCACACACCGTAAGAATTATTAAATGGTGCCGCGGCAGCATTACACGAACTCGGGAGGTTGTTACTGGCTTGGGCGGTACGTCCACACCAACCAATTACCTCTCGGTCTGTTGAAGCACTGACGAGCGACCCACTGACGTTACCTACCCGCACGTCACAAGATTTAAACGGGTGTTCATGAGTAACAACCTCTGTCTCTACCGTACGAAGTGCCACCAATTTATACACACTACCGGTACTATCAACAGCGTACGAGTAACCAGGATTGCTGCCACGACGAGGGTCCGTCGGCAGGCGTTTGATGTAGGTAGGAGTTAACCCTACGATAAATGCCGCTGATTCTCCTTCACTAGCGTAGCCGTCGGCATTACTATCTGTCCCCATCGCCGGATAACGGCCGTTTTGTTGTTTGTACTGCGCAAGTGCAGTTTGCATTACCCGTAAATCAGTCTGGCGCTCAGCGTCGCGTGCGCGCGCGTTGCCACCACCAAAATTTGCATAAATAATTGATGACAAAATACCAATAATGGTAATAGTAACCATCAATTCGATGAGAGAAAAACCGGCAGAGTACTTGCGCTGCATGTAATCTAAGTGTACCACGCAGCCAGAGCACTCTTGGTCTTCATGTGGACACCAACACTAATCTGCTTCCCACCCTTTGGCCGCTATAGCACGTTCGGCAGCTTGTTGCTCCGCTTCTTGTTTTGAACGGCCCTTCCCTTCAGCGATAAGCTCATGACGGAGGTATACCCCGATGGTGAACATACGGTCATGATCAGGACCTTCTTGCCCTAACAGGTTGTAGGTTGGTGTGATCGAAGCATGATCTTGAGCAAGTTCTTGGAAGCGACTCTTCGGGTCTTGCCAGAGACGCTTCCGCACAATCTCATCGGTCTTGGGGAACAGCTCACGCGCCACAAAGGCACGGGCTATCTCGTATCCTTGATCGAGGAACATCGCCCCGATAAATGCCTCAAACACATTGGCGAGGATGTACTGTCGGGCTCGTCCTTCATCTTTGGCTTCACCCTTCGACATGAGGAGGTACTTATTTACGCCGAGCTTTTCCGATGCCGCTGAAAGCGAGACGGTATTGACGAGTGCAGCACGAATAGCCGTGAGCTCTCCCTCGGGCTTGTCACTGTACGTACGGAAGAGATAGTCGGTGACGATGAGTTCGAGTACGGCGTCCCCGAGGAACTCAAGCCGTTCGTTGTGGTCTTGCTGGGCATCGCGGTGTTCGTTGAGGTATGAGCGGTGCGTAATAGCGGTTAAAAGGAGTAATGAATCGGTAAACGTCACGCCGAGTATTTTCTCGATCGCCTGCAGGTCATCCGCTATGTTTCGTGTTTCCATAAATGAGTATCTTCTAATATAGCGTATTCACAAGCATTTGAAAATGAACGGTAATTTCATTCCTCGAGAACGCGATTAATGACCCCAGAGACGAGGCGCGCGAATGAGGAAATGCGAGGCGTATATTGACATACGATGAGTGTTTCCGAATGAAGCGCAACAAAGTCTATGGGGTTAGAAATCGTGTTCTACTTGCTTCTACGGCCAACAAGCATGGTTACAGCCTTAGTAACAATCGGCAAAATATCCTCGTAGAAATTGAGGTCGAGGATATCCGCTACCTTAAACCATCGTCCATCATCAAGACCGCCTTTTTGCTCAAGGGTAATCTCGGTATATGGTGAAGACGCGAGGAAGTAGTTGACCTGCTTACGGACCTTCCCCTTTTCTGGGTGACTGGCTACGTACTCATTCATCCCCAGCGGTGCTTCAATGGTCACATCAAGTCCGAGTTCGGACTTTAGTGCGCGTACTGCCCCAGCTTCGAGTTCTTCACCTTCTTCTATCTTACCCTTAGACAAGGTCCAATGACCAAAAATGTCGTGCACGAGCGCGAGGTACATCGAACCATTATCTTCGGCATACACGACAGCACCACCGAGGCGCTCCACCGGCATTTCATGGAATGGAATATCCCGCTTCTTCTTTTTACCAATTTCTTCCTTGCCCGGTTCACCAATTTCTTTGTACACCGCACCAAGGACACCGTTAACAAAACGACTACTGTTCTCGCCACCAAATTGTTTCGCGAGTTCAATCGCTTCGTTGATAGCTACCTTCGCAGGCACCTCACCACGATCTGCAAACAAGAGCTCAAACAGCCCAAGACGAAGGATATTTCGATCAACTGGAGAGATACGATCGATTGGCCACTCAGGAGCGGCTTTTTCTATGACCAGGTCAAGTTCGGATTGCTTGCCCAAAATCCCATCAAGGAGTTTTTCCATAAACGGGCGATCGGTTTTGTTCGGCGCAAATTCTTCAATGTTTCTATCTAAAACTGCGATAATGTCTTTGCGGTCAATTGCATTTAAATCCCACTCAAACATGGTTTGAAGAACGATACTGCGTGAAAGGTGCCGATTTGCCATAAAAAATGTACTAACTACTACTGTCCATCAGTATAGCCTCACCAAAGAGACCATTACGGTATTATCCACAAAGTCCCGCCGTGAAGCGGGACTTTGTGTGAGAGTGACTACTTGGTTGCCGGTGTTTCCGCTGGCAAACCGGCCTCAGCGCGAATTGCTTCACGCTTCGCGGTCATACGAGCGGCTCGGGCTTCCGCCTTAGCCTTCATATCAATCACGATACGACCGTTGTAAAAGCCACATGCCAAACACATGTGATGTGGACGGTGCATCGCGCCACAGTTTTTGCAGACAGCCATCTCCGGGCTCTTAAGAGCGTGGTGAGAGCGTCGGTTGGCGGTGTGAGACCGCGTATGTCGCATTCGTACTACCATAGTGCCCGCAACTATAGCAGATACAGAAAAAATTGCAATACTAAGGCAAAAAGAAAGACCATCGATACAGATGGCCAGTTTGCCGGAATATCCGGCCAAGAGATGTCTTCGAAGACCATCTCTTGTCGTTGTGCTTAGGCTGCCAGAGAGGTTGGTGTCCATGGACATGCCTGCCCACGAGCAATCTTGGATTCGAGGATGAGTTTTTCCGCTTGCGCGACCCGATACTCACATCGCTTCCATGACCGTGGCGGCTTTTTGATGTCGCCACCCAATTTGCAGCCATTTTCATTGCCGAAACACTTTGCACACGCGCTCGGCTTGGTCGTCTTCAAACCTTGGTCGTCCCTCAACTTCTTTCTCCATCTTTTCTGAGTATATTGAAGCGGGACAGTCCGGTCGATCAGACGTTTATACTATACCACACCTTTGCCATAAATGCAAAGGCGGGTGTGCTTATCGGCGATAAAACGCTCGCCAGAACCCGAACGGGTCAAAGGCGGTCACCATGAGCGAAAGTAGCACCTCGTAGGAACTGGCCGGGTTCTGGGCCGGAGCAGCGTGCACGCTTTCAAACTCAAAGCTCTTAGGATGATCAAGCATTCTTTCCTCTTTCTTCTTTTGTTACCCCACTTGGGGGTTAGAAATATAACACAACTTTATATTTTTACAATAGCTAGCGCGATGCTCTGGGGAAAGGCCATTTTGGGCTATTAACCGGCGGTGGAGGGCGGTACCGTAGCCCTTATGCTTGGCAAACTGATAAGGATTGAAGGTCACTTTATTGGCCAAACGGCACATATAGGCATCGCGGGTCACTTTGGCAAGAATGGACGCGAGCCCGATTACCTGTTCTTTGGCATCGCCTTTAATAATCGTTTCCTGGTGGAGACAATACTCTGGCGCCCGCAGACTCCCATCGAGCTTCACGGCTGCCGTACCCCAATCCAGTTCGAGGTCTTGCCTCGCACATAACTCCTTAAGGCCTTTGTCGATACACCCGCGTATCACGACCGCAATCCCCTGTTTATCAATCGCCTTGGCGCTCGCCATCTCGACCGTACACCAAAGCTTCCCCGCCTTGGCGAGTCGTAGGGCTTCTTTATAGATCCGCTCGCGGTTCTTTTCGCTCACCTTTTTACTATCACTGACTCCTGGCAGTAAGGACCAATCGAAACCGGTCGGTACGAGGACAAGACCTACCGCCACCGGGCCGGCCAGTGGCCCGCGACCAGCCTCGTCAATGCCAAGTTCGTACTGGAAATTCATAGTTGACCAAGTATACCATTAATTGACTATTTGTATTAATTATGGTATTATACACAAGTAAAGTTCATCCAACTGGAGACTGCAACATGCTTCGTGTTTCGATCCTTGCTCTTCTTTCTATCGCTTCCGCTGCTTCGGCAGAGGGTATCACCCTCCAAGAGCTCGGTCAGGCCAATCTGGTCGAAGTTCAATCCGCAGTCCTGCCTTGTGAGGACTGGGCTGCGGATATGAACAACAAAGAAACTCAAGCTGAGGACACTTGGCAAGGTATGCAGGTGTTCTTCTGGCGGATGAACTGGGCGAACGAACACCAGTACAAACTCTACCGTTCTCTTGATGGTCACGCCCTCGTGGTGAAAGTCACCGAAGAAACTGGTGACTGCACCATGGAGATGCTCAAGCTCTAATGCCATCAGGCGAAGTCCGCAGGGCGCCCGTGACATACTTCGGGCGCCTTTTCCTATGTAGATAACTGAATCAAGGATTTTTGGTATACTACCCTCATGTCTGACCCGAAACCCCTGACGGCCCAGTTTGTCCATCTCCATGTGCACTCGCACTACTCCCTCCTCAATGCCCTCCCAACCCCGAAAGAGCTCGCTAAAGCCGCCAAAGAAGACGGGCAGGATGCACTCGCGATTACGGACGCTGGTGCACTCTATGGTGCTATCGATTTTTATAAAGCCTGTACCAAAGAAGGCATCAAGCCCATCATTGGTCTCGACGCCTACTTAGCTCCACGTACTCGCCACGATAAAGAAGCGATGATTGATAAGCCACGCTCGCGCCTCGTCCTCCTCGCGAAAACCTTTGCGGGCTACCAAAACCTCATCAAGCTCGTCACCCTCTCGAACCTCGAAGGTTTTTACTACAAAGCGCGCATCGACGAAGAATTAATTCGTACCTATGCTAAGGATGTTATCTGTATCATCCCCTCCTTTGCCGGTGAGGTGGTGCAGCAATTCAAAAACGAAAACGACGACAAAGCGGCCGAGCGACTCGATTGGTACAAGAGTGTCTTTGGTGAAGACTGCTACCT
>CAYSNO010000022.1:5522-12058 GCA_964432455.1 uncultured Candidatus Saccharibacteria bacterium | reverse complement strand
AGTGAGTGGTGGAAGATGTTTGTTGAAGGTCGCGAAGATATGTACGGCGTTGATGCCGCTATCCTCATGAACGCCAAAGTCTGGGAAGCCTCGGGGCATGTAGCAGGCTTTGTTGATCCGCTTGTGGAAGACACTGAGACAGGCGAACGGTTCAGAGCGGATCATCTCCTCAAAGACAACGGTATTGATGCAGAGGGCCTTTCGCTCGAAGCGATTGATGCATTGATTCTTGAAAAGGGAATCAAGAGTCCGAAGGGTAATCCACTCTCAAAGGCACGAACTTTTAATATGATGTTTGAGACACGCATTGGTGCGACAGCAGGGCCTGAGGGTCAGGTATACCTCCGTCCCGAAACGGCTCAAGGGATTTTTGTGAACTTCAAAAATGTGGTGGACAGTATGTCACCGAAGCTGCCGTTTGGTATCGGCCAAATTGGCAAGGCCTTTCGTAACGAAATTGCTCCGCGTGAATTCCTTTTCCGCGTCCGTGAGTTTGAACAAATGGAAATTGAGTACTTCGTTCGTCCCGAAGAATGGGAAGGGAAGTTTGAAGAGTGGCGACAGGCCATCTGGGCCTGGTTTGATCACCTCGGCCTCGCGCGCGCGAACGTGCAGGAATTTGAAGTGCCAGAGAATGACCTCGCTCATTACAGTAAGCGAACAATAGATTTCGAGTACAACTACCCTGGCAAGGGCTTCGATGAGCTCGCTGGTTTTGCGTATCGCACCGACTTTGACCTCCGTGCCCATATGACCGGCAGTGGGGTATCGATGGAGTACGTCGAAGGTGATGGGACGAAGCTCGTACCACACGTCCTTGAACCATCCTTTGGTGTTGGTCGTGCGCTGACAGCTGTCCTTTGCGAAGCCTACCGAGAAGACGAAGTGAACGGTGAAGTCCGTACCTACTTAGCACTGCCAACTCACCTCGCACCGTACCGCGTTTGTGTCTCTCCGCTTTTGAAGAACAAGCCAGAACTCGTCGACAAAGCGCGCGGTGTCTTCCAGCTTCTCAAAAAGGAATTCGGCAATGTCGCCTGGGATGATAATGGCAACGTCGGCAAGCGGTATCGTCGCCAAGACGAAATCGGTACCCCGTACTGCATCGTCATCGACTTTGATACCCTCGGCGAAAACCCAGACCTCCTCGACACGGTCACTATCCGCCACCGTGATAGTGGGGAGCAAGAGCGGGTAGCGATTGTAGATCTTGCAAAAAAGTTGAAATAAGTTACCCTTGGCCAAGGTAACAAGTTCAACTCAAACCAGAATGAGGGGGAAATGGCGGTACATGCACTCCAGCCTGAGGTGAGCGAGTATGTGCGTAACAAACTGTTGCATGTTAAGAAAATGAAGATGCTGACAGTCGCACAGCTTGCAAAAATCGCTGGCTACCAGCGAGTATCTATGCAAAACGTTCTGTCAGGGGAAGCAAATATTGGATTGGCAAACCTCTACAATCTCTCTCAGCACTTCGGTCTCCCGATGGACTACTGGTTTCCACCATGCGAAGAGGTTGTCGATCGTTTACTAGTCCCGCACAAGCGTCAGCTGATTATTCTGGCCCAGAAGTACGCTGACATGCTTCCGTGTCTGGTGTCGCTTGCGATAACTCTGTCGCTCGTTGACGAGGCGTCCAGGCAGAAGGTCGTTTCGGTGGTAAAGACGTTTGTGACTCAAATGCGAAGGCCGGCCCCGTGAGGGACCGGCCGCCTTTTTTATTTAATGGGTGAGGCGAAACATCACCCAAATGCCAAATAGCGCACCGACGGCGTTCCCGATGATAGAGGCAAACGAGAAAAGACTATCGCCCCATAAAGCCGGTATATAGCAGCCAACAAGGCCGCCCACAAACATCCCAAAATAGATAGCGCGTCGTGAATCCATGTGAGTAGTATACCACTGTAGCCGGACAGGGTTTGTATTTTGGTATTTCATGATACAGTATTTTGACTATGGCAGACAAAAAAGCTCACGCGCACGACCAATTGACTGGTAGTGCTTTGCACGCTCTAGCAACCAGTCAATCTGGTGTGCGAGCGAGATATATTACCACCACCTTACCGTATGTGAACGCTGATCCACACATTGGGTTTGCGTATGAAATTGTGAATGCCGATGCGCTCGCACGCTACTGGCGACTGGTGGGTGAGGAAGTATTTTTTAATACCGGGACAGATGAGCATGGTCAGAAGATTGCCCAGAAAGCCGACGAAAAAGGCGAGAGTCGTCAGGCCTATGTTGATCATTATGCTGGTGAGTTCAAGAAGCTCGGTACAGCCCTTAATTTGTCTTTTGATGCTTTCATCCGAACTACTGACACAAAGCACGTAGCAGCCGCGCAGGAAATCTGGCGCCGCTGTGCTGCGCAAGGTGATATTTATAAAAAGTCATACAGTGGTCACTACTGTGTAGGTTGTGAGCTGTTTTACAAACCAGAAGAGCTACTCGAAGGAAATGTGTGTCCGATTCATACCACACCGTGCCAGGTGATTGAAGAAGAAAACTATTTCTTTAAACTTTCAAACTACCAAACTTACCTCGAAGACTACCTCAGTCGCGACGGAGTTATTGAACCAGAGTGGCGTCGTCAGGAAGCGCTTAATTTCGTAAAGGCCGGACTCGAAGACTTTAGTATTTCGCGCGAGAAGTCGCGCCTTGATTGGGGTATCCCAGTCCCAGATGATGAGAATCAAGTCATGTATGTCTGGTTTGATGCGCTTACAAACTACATCTCAACCCTCGGCTGGCCCGCACAACCTTCAGCTGACGCAGAAGGTGTAGCGGGCATGCCAGCACAATCTCTTTTTGAAAAGTTTTGGGCAAACGGCGAGGTGATGCAAGTGGCCGGCAAGGATCAAGTCCGCTTCCAGTCAATTATGTGGCAGGCGATGCTGAGGAGTGCAGGGGTAAAGGCAACCGACAAGGTGGTCTACCACGGCTTTATTAATAGTGGGGGACAGAAGATGAGTAAGTCCTTGGGGAACGTCATTTCACCGTATGAACTAATTGAGAAATACGGTACTGACGCCACTCGCTACCTGCTCCTCCGTCACGTGCATCCGTTTGATGATAGTGATGTGACCTGGGATAAGCTTGATGAGTGGTATACCGCAAATCTCGTGAATGGTCTCGGGAACCTCGTCGCTCGGGTTATGAAGATGGCAGAAACGCATCTTGAGGCACCGGTTGAAATTGGTTCTATCGATTATACAAAGACTTATCCATCATTAGTTGGTGGGTATGTTGATGTTCAAGAAGCAATTAACGGTGTCTGGGTTGATAATTTTAATATCGGTGATTTTATGGGCATAAATGGTGTAGATGCATTTATCCAAGAAACTGAACCATTTAAGCTTGTTAAGACTGATCTTGAGGCTGCAAAAGAAATAATAAAGAAATCAGTCATTTATCTTGGGTTTATTGCCCAACGACTAAAGCCTTTCATGCCAGATACTTCAGTTGTAATCCTGAAAGCAATTTCTGAAAACAAAAAACCAGACAATCTCTTT
The DNA here is from genome assembly GCA_964432455.1 of uncultured Candidatus Saccharibacteria bacterium. Classification (GTDB taxonomy): domain Bacteria; phylum Patescibacteriota; class Minisyncoccia; order Phycocordibacterales; family UBA918; genus OLB19. The sequence continues at coordinate 8,546 of CAYSNO010000022.1, read as the reverse complement.
AAACGTCTTGATGTGTAGTATGGAAAAACCACAAGTCATATTCATCCATGGCGGGGACGCCATCCGTGATCCCGAAAAACTCTATAGCCTCTTGCGTGCACGTTCGTTTAATCCCTACGAACAGAAGAAAAAATGGCGTGATGAGTTGATAGTCAACATTGGCGGTGATTTCGAATGCCACACGTTGTCTATGCCAAATACATTTTGGGCAGACTACGAAGCCTGGAAAATCTGGTTTGAAAAAATGCTACCGTACATACGCGACGGTCTCATCTTAGTCGGCCATTCTTTAGGTGGGGGATTCTTGCTTCGGTACCTGAGCGAAAACACACTGCCGGTCAAAGTGGCACAACTACACCTTCTCGCACCAGTGGTGCTTGATCTCGAAGATTGTGAAGGCTTTTTGATTGATACTCGTACTTGGGCTGGTTTCAAAACCACTATCGACGCAGTACATGTTTGGCACTCTGAGGACGATAATCTCGTGCCGATTGAGCACAGTGAAAAATTGTTTGAGCTATACCCAAGAGCTACCTTTCATCGCTTTACCGACCGTGGACATTTTTTGACCGAAACGTTTCCTGAATTAGAGACCGTTATCACGACATAATATGCGACACCTCATTGTATTGCCGGGCAATAGCCAGAAGAATAAAGCCTGGGGCGAACTGATGCTCGCCGAATATGCGACACAATTTGATTCGTCATTTATGCTCGAGTACGACCACTGGGTGAGTGGGGAAGCGAATATAGATTTTGTGAGAGAGGAAGAAAAGCTGCGTGCGCACACTGCGTCACTGCCGGCCGGGACGGAGATTGTGCTTATGGCCAAATCAACTGGGTCCTTGTTAGCCTTTAATGCTATACATCACGGCGCCATCACCCCAAGCCGCTGTGTGTTCTTTGGAATTCCGTTTGATCTTGCCGCTGATAGTCTGTTCAAAGACGATTGGTCAGCAGTAGACAGTTTTGCTATCAAGGCCATCGCGTTTCATAATGTGGCGGACCCAACGACCAGTTATGAGTTCACTAAGTCGATACTTGATACTCATGCGCCGCGTATTACCCTTATTACTACCAATGAGTCTGATCACTGGTATGGTGATGTTCAGATATACACACCAACAATCTCTGCATTGCTTAACCAATAATCACAAAACCTTTCTACCGGTAGAAAGGTTTTGTGATTAACTTTTACGTTTTTTACGAGCCGCTTGGTCCTTTTTATACAGCTCCGAAGCATGGGTTTCACCATAATGGGGTAGTATTCCACCTAGATGCAGTACATCATCAAGCGCCTTTAAGATTTCCATTATTGATGCGCTTCGATGGTCTAATGTTTCAATAATGCTATTGTAGGCACCACGTTTGTAATTCGCTTGTATGCGAGCGACTGTTGACGAACTAACGTGTAGTTTTTGAGCGATAGAATATAAACTTTGTTTTTGCCAAAGTAATGCAATTACAGCAAAACGTTTTGCGAACATTAATTTTTCTTCATACCCAAGCAGGTCACCAAGAATACCTTGGGTTTCTAAATCAGATTTTTTGGAGAAAAGTTTAGTTAACTGAATAAATAAAGCCATTTCATCTTGCTGGGCAAGAGGGACTTTTGATACTTTCGGCATACAAATACTTTACCAAACCTTTCTACCGGTAGAAAGGTTTTGGGTGTGCTATACTCGAATATTATTGTATGAAATGGATAGATTCCCACGCTCACCTCAACCTCTCAGCCTTCCACGATGATGTGGAGGCGGTGGCGGCTCGCTGTATGGCAGAAGAAGTCGGTGTCATCAACATTGGCACGAAACTATCTACGAGTATGCGGGCGGTGGAACTCGCGCTTCGCTATGAGCATATGTACGCGATTGTTGGCCTCCATCCAATTCAGACGGTACCGGGCACCCACGACGAAGATGAGATTGGGGAGGGAGGACAGCCCTTTGTCAGTCGTGGTGAGGTCTTTGATTACGCCGCGTTTCGAACATTGGCACAGTCACCGAAGGTAGTAGGAATTGGTGAGTGCGGGTTTGATTACTGGCACTGTCCGAAAGAAACGTACGAAGTACAGGAAACCGCCTTCCTCGAACAGATAAAACTCGCGAACGAACTTGACCTACCGCTCATGATTCATACCCGTGGGCCAAAGCCAGGAGAGGAGAGTCCAACTGGCCGCAGTGTCTACGAAGATGTCTACGAACTCCTCAAGGCCCATGCCAAAGTACCGTTTAATGTGCACTTCTATGCGGGGACTCTCGAGGAAGCCAAGCGTTTTTTTGAAATCGGTGGCACCATCTCCTTTACCGGAGTAGTCACCTTCGCGAAGGCGTATGAAGACATCATCAAAGCGGTACCGCTTGATAAGATACATGCCGAGACGGATTGTCCATTCGTTGCGCCAATACCATACCGTGGGCAACGCTGTGAGCCCTGGATGGTCAAGGAAGTATATAAGAAGATAGCAGAGATACGTGGGGAGGATGAAGCGGTCGTACGAGAGACGTTGCTCCAAAACGCCAAACAAACCTATCAGTTAAAGTAGAAACAAATGCTCGATACTGAAAGTGTCGAGCATTTGTTTTAATCAAAAATCTTGATGAGGTATTCGTCGATTTTGCGTTGGTCCCAATCGTAGAAGCTCGCGTCTGCGCGCTTGAGGTCGCCCGCTAAATCTTCACCAACAAAGCGCCAGTGCCACGGTTCGTAGACGTAGTAACTATTACCTTCTGGGTAGGAGAGTGTAAAGCCGTATTTGTGGGCGTTTTCCTTGAGCCAGGCAAATGCTTCGGTGCCACCAAAGCCATTGAGTGAACCACCGAGGTCGGGGGTAGAAAAGTCGAGGGTAGTACCAAGCTGGTGCTCTGAGTAACCCTGGTCAGCGGAGAAGGTGTTCGCACCACTGCCGTAGGACTGGAGGTAAGCGCCCTTGAGCTCCGCTTGTGTTTCAAACGAACGATAGGCGGATACAACCGTTAGATTTACGCCATCCGCCTTGGCGTCCTTGAGCATATCTTCGAGGTA
>CAYSNO010000022.1:0-5422 GCA_964432455.1 uncultured Candidatus Saccharibacteria bacterium | reverse complement strand
GCGAGGAGAAGGCCGGAGAAGCCAGCGAGGGCTGGCACGAGCATGGTTTTTGCGGATTTCTTTGTTTCCATGAGTCGTATTGTAGCATAGATGAAAGGCTTGAATCATTGCGTACTTTGTGGTATTGTTCTGCCGTTATTAGAAGGCGGTCTTAAGGGGTATCTTGATACCAATTTGGACCAAACAATTACATATGAACGATACAAACATGCCAGTTACCGAGGCGGAACGTGAGCCAGCGGCTTACGAACTCGCCTACCACGTACTTCCAACGGTAGCTGAAGGGGAAGTAGATAGTATTGAAGCCGAAGTAAAAGCGTTTATTACTAAGGCCGGCGGTCAGATTTTTGACGAAGAGATGGCACAGCGATTCGAACTTGCGTACGAAATCGAAAAGTATCTCGAAGGCCGTTACCGCCGTTTCAGTAGTGCTTACTTTGGCTGGATTCGTTTCCGCCTTGACCCACAAGCACTCGCAACCGTAAACGAAGAAGTAGAAGCTCACAAAGCTATGCTTCGTACCTTGACCATCCGTCTGACGAAGACCGAAGAAGAAAACCCATTCCGCTTCCACGACGCACTCGCTGATCTCAAGGTTCGTAATGTCACCATTACAGACGAAGAAGTTGTCGAAGTTGAAGGAGTAGTAGAAGCAGAAGTAGTAGAGGGTGACGAAAAGGTTGAAGAAGTGGTAAAATAGTCAAAACTATTCAATAACCACATTTTCGTATGTACCTTAACAAAGCAATGATTTTTGGGAACTTGACCCGCGATCCAGAAATGAAGGCCCTTCCGAGCGGTATGCAGGTTTGTTCGTTCTCAGTAGCGACCAACCGCTCATATACCGACCGTGATGGCAAGAAGCAGGAATCAGTTGATTACCACAACGTGGTAGCCTTCGGTAAGCAGGCTGAAGTTATCGGCAAGTACCTACAGAAAGGTCGTGGTATCTACGTCGAAGGACGTATGCAGACCCGCAGTTGGGAAAAGGACGGTCAGAAGCAGTACCGTACCGAAATCATTATGGATCGCTTTGAATTTGGTCCAAACGGAGGTGGTTCGAGTGCACCGGCTGGCAATGCTGCCGCAGGCAACAACTCATCACAGCAGCAAGGGGCACCGGTTCTCCCGGATTATCCAGAAGAGGAAATTAACCCTGAGGACATCCCATTTTAGGCGAGGAATAGACCGCATCTGCTTTGTTGCCAGACGCTCTATCTCGGTCACGGTAGCAACCTACCGCTCTCTCGCTAGAGACGCCTGGCGCCTCGCATCTCCGGCCTCTCCTCACCTAAAATATCAGAGACTTTGAACTTGAAACTTATTATTAGACTCACAAATACATTATGGAACAAGCAGAACGACACAACATTCACAAGAAGGCCAAGATGGAACACATCGACTACAAGGATATCGTTAGTCTCGGTCACCACGTGAACCCACATGCACGTATGAACAGTCGCAAGCGCACTGGTTTTGGTGCCAAGCAGCAGCGAGATTTTGCCAACGCTATCAAGCGCGCTCGCTTCATGGCCCTCATGCCATACATCTCTCACTAAAAGAGAGGGAAGTAACAAAAGCGGCGGCCCCTACAGGGGCCGCCGCTTTTGTATACCCACCAGCCTGCCTCAGGAATTTGAAAAGTGATATACTACATAACAAGTTGGTCTTTTAGTTCCAGGGAGGGAAACCAGCATGGGTGCAGTAGTCATGGCGATGGTTGTCGGGCTTGTCGTCTCGGCCGTTCTCCTAATCGAGGGAGTGGCCCTATGGCTTGCGGTTGTCGCATATGTTCCGGCTGGCTGTGGAGTATTTTTACTCCTGTGGGTGGTCGACTGGGCAACCAAGAACAGAGAACCATAGAAAGGACCGAGCGCAAGCCCGGTCTTCTCTGATTTTTAGTATACGAGGTTACGCCTTTTCGATTCGTTCTGAGTAGGCGCCGTCTTCGGTGTTGACCGCAACGATGTCACCTTCATTGATGAACATTGGCACCATAAGCGTTGCACCGGTTTCGAGCTTTACTTCCTTGAGTGCGCCACCTGATGAGTTGCCCTTAACGGCGTCCGCCGCTTCCACCACCTTGAGTTCAACCTTGATAGGGAACTTCAGTCCAATCACTTCATCGTCAAAGAGAAGGGCCTGGAGTTCACTGCGGTCCTTGAGGTACTTACCCTGACTACCGACGAAGTCCTCGGCGAGCATAAAGCGTTCACTCGGCTTCCCAGCCTCATGGAACCAGTACTCACTACCTTTGCGGTAGATGAAGGTTACCATCTTGGTCTCAAGGTCGGCTTCTTCAGCGGTTTCGTTCACGTGGAAGGTGTTTTCTACCACGCGGCCAGTTTTAATGTTCTTGAGCTTCGTGATATTGACCGGCTTGCGCTGCTGTTTACGGAAGACGTGATGAGAAATAACGAGATACGGTTCGTCACTAAAAAGAATAACCTTTTTTGGTGTAATTTCGTTGTAAGAGAGGATAGCCACAGAGATTTTGTTAGATTTGTAACGCCACTTTATACCAAAATTACACATGAAAAGCAAAGGCTTGTACAACACCGAAATGCTTAATTCGGTGGTACTATAGAGATATGCAGTGGTTTTCCTCTACCGACGACGCCCGTGAATTACCCGACGAAGAGCTCTTAATGCGCTCAAACGGTCAACCTTGGCTCTTCGCGGTGTTACTCGACCGCTATGAGCAAGCCTTTATGCGCCGTGCTATCGCTATCATCCGAGACGAACGTGATGCCGAAGAGATAGTGCAGGATACCTTCACGAAGATTTATCTCCACGCCGCGAGCTTCCGGCCTCAAGAAGGCGCCAAGTTTTCATCGTGGGCGTACCGAATTCTCCTCAATACGAGCTACACCTATTATGTAAAACGACGGAAGCTCGGGGAGCGGGTGACCGCGCTTGATCCCGAATTTGAAGCCTTTGTGGCTGACAAAGGGCAGGACCCCGAGCGCAGTGTCGATCGTGACATGGTTGACCGGGTCCTCGCTCGTATTCCGGGACATTTCGCTCAGGTACTTCGGCTCCATTACCTCGAGCGCTGGAGTCAGGAGGATATCGCAAACATGACAGGGGAAGAGGTCGGGACGGTCAAAGCCCGGGTCCACCGGGCTAAAGCGGCTTTTCGGAAGGCTGTTTTACCTGGGGAAATCGAACCCACCTTGTAACCTTTTTTAATAAACCATTGTTACAACACATGTATGGAAACACTACAAACGGAGTTTGCTAAAAGTCGCCGCCTTCGCCGCGCTGTCATGCGCCGGGTGTGGTATGTATTTGCGCTCAGTATCGTGCTCAGGCCCGCCTTGCTCCTCGGAGCCGTCTTTGGCGCAAGTGCGATTGCGTTTTGGAAGCTCGTTTCGATTACGAGTATCGCCCGGAACTTCCTCCAGGTAGAAGTAGGGCACTTGCCGACTTACGTGAGTGAGGCACTCCTCAAGGCTGACACGGCCGCGCTCTTGGCCTTCTTGGTCCTCACCATTGTGGCTATGATTGTCGTAGGGCAGATGGCCGCTAGACTCTTGGCCAGCTACCGCATGCGGACGGTTTAAGGTGGCTTAAGTCGAGAATACACAAAGCGCGACGGTCCTTTAGGACCGTCGCGCTTTTGTTTTATATAAGCTTCTTACTCTTCGCTACCGCCAGTAGCCTTCTCTTCTTTGAGAGACTTACGAACGTGTTTCAACAGTTCAGTCTTCACCTTGGCATTTTCACGCAGGAAGGTGCGGGCCGCGTCGTAGCCACGGCCGAGCTTTACCTCACTTGAGTCATCACCTCCTGGGGGATTAAAGGTGTATGAAGAGCCGGACTTGGTCACGTACTTGTACTTTTCACCTAAGGCGAGGAGCTCACCTTCAAGGGAGATACCCTCGTTGTAGATGAGGTCAAATTCAGTAGCCTTAAATGGGGCAGCGACTTTATTCTTCACCACCTTCACGCGGTGACGACCACCAACGACCTCTTCGCCCTTTTTGATCTGGGCGATACGGCGGATATCGAGGCGCACTGAAGTATAGAACTTGAGTGCCTTTCCACCTGGGGTAGTCTCTGGGTTACCAAACATCACACCAACCTGCATACGGATCTGGTTAATGAAGATGACGACCGTCTTACTCTTCGCCACAATACCGGTGAGCTTTCGGAGTGCCTGACTCATGAGACGAGCCTGCTTACCAACATGGTGAGCACCCATTTCGCCTTCGATTTCATCGCGGGGAGTAAGGGCGGCTACGGAGTCGATGACGATCACGTCGATTTTACCCGAACGAACGAGTGACTCGACGATTTCGAGTGCCTGCTCACCATTGTCTGGCTGTGAGATGAGGAGCTCGTTCAGCTTCACACCGAGATTCTTCGCATACTCGGGGTCCATGGCGTGTTCCGCATCGATAAAGGCACAGATACCACCAGCCTTTTGCGCTTCGGCGATAGCATGCAGCGAGAGGGTAGTCTTACCAGATGATTCTGGTCCGTAGATTTCGATAATACGCCCGCGTGGGTACCCACCGATACCAAGCGCCTCATCAAGACCAATTGATCCAGAGGGGACAACATCCACATCCACCTTGCGGCTATCACTGAGGGTCATAATCGCTTCTTCGCCGAACTTAGTCTTGAGACTACGGAGGGTTTCGGCGATATCAGCGAGACCGCTTTGCTTGTCAGTAGCAGGGGCACCAATGGTCTTTGGGGCTTTAGCAGCTTTTTTTGGTTTCATAGTCAGATAGGTTACTTATTTATTTCTGCAAACAGGTAAATTATATCATAATGCTTTAAGCATGAGATAAAAGCTTATAGACGAGGCGCACGAAAGAGGAAAGGTGAGACGTATATGGACATACGTTGAGCATTTTCGATTGAAGTGCAACAAAGTATATAAGGTTTTAGGTCGTGCGTTACGGGGTTACCAGAGAAGCTGGTGTATACATGAAAGGCCGTTCGAGCTTGGTGACGCGCCCGTAGCGATCCGTCGCTGCAATGGTAGCTATAGTATACCCGTTTTCGAGCACAAGTGCCTCTTTGAAGTGCCCAGTTGGGTCAGTAAATATCTGTCGGCCATTAAGCGAGAGGCTCGTGATATTAGCGACGGTACCTTCGAGTGTGACCACGCGGTCATTGTGGACCCGGGCTGGTTCTTCGGTCAGTGTGATGCGCGGTCCGGCAATGAGGAATCGTGCCTGCCAGAGGATATAGAGGACGAGGAGCAAGAGGAAACAGACTATAAGCGCGCTTTTCACGAGGGCACGGAAGGTGAAGCGGGGTAGAGTCACGGGAGCCATATCAATTAGAAAGTGTCACGACCCTCATCCTCCTCCCGATCACTCGCTAGGTCAGAATCGCCACCAACGAGTACCTGTCGGGGCTTCGCTCCGTCGGCCGGACCAATCACACCCTTCTCTTCAAGAAG
>CAYSNO010000021.1:10682-12535 GCA_964432455.1 uncultured Candidatus Saccharibacteria bacterium | reverse complement strand
CGTGCTCTCGGGCACCCCTACAGTGTTGGGGACACGATCGCAAAGCTCATCCCCATGGGCAGCCAGGGCTTCCCCATGACCATCAAGAAGGCACTTGAAATCGAACCTGACCTCCAGAAACACTACAAGACCGATGCTGAAGCCCGTGAGGTGATTGATCTCGCCCAAAAGATCGAGGGTCGTGTTCGTCACCTCGGGGTACACGCCGCCGGTGTGGTAATTGCGCCAGCGCCACTGAATCAATTTGTCCCCATCCAGCCCGACCCGAAGACGGGCAAGTACGTGACCCAGTACGAAATGAAATCGGTTGGTGAAGACGGTGTGGGACTTCTCAAGTTCGACTTTCTTGGTATCAAAAACCTTGCCATCTTGGCCGATGCGGTGAAGCGGGTAAAAAAGATTCACAATGTCTCAATTGATATCGAAGCCATACCACTCGATGACCCAAAGACCTTTGCCGTGCTTGCCAGTGGCCAGACGATGGGGCTCTTCCAGCTCAACGGTTCGGGCATGACCGCATTTTTGAAGCAACTCCGTCCAACGACCATCCACGACATCAACGCGATGGTGGCCCTCTATCGTCCAGGACCGATGGAAATGATCCCGACCTATATTGAGCGCAAAAATAATCCAGCCTTGGTGTCCTACCTCGATCCCCGGCTAAAGGGTATTCTTGAACGTAGTTACGGCGTTATCACCTACCAGGACGACGTGATGTCCGTCGCGCGTGAACTCGCCGGCTACAGCTGGCTTGAAGCGGACATGTTGCGTAAAGCGATGGGTAAGAAGATTCCCGAGGTGATGGCGGCGGAAAAAGACAAGCTCATGAAAGGCTTTCTCGAATACGGCAAGCTCTCACAGCAAGTAGCGGACAAGCTCTGGCTCCTTATTGAGCCATTTGCGGCGTACGGATTTAACAAAGCACACGCTGCCTCCTATGGTCGTGTGGCCTACCAAACCGCCTATATGAAGGCGAACTATCCGGTCGAATACATGTCAGCGGTACTCACTGCCGACTCGGGCGACGTCGACAAGATTTCTGAATCCATCCACGAGTGTGAGCGTATGGGGATTGAAGTGTTGCCACCCGATATCAACGAATCATTTGCGGATTTCTCGGTGGTGCCCGGCAAACAAACCATTCGCTTTGGACTGACGACAATTAAGAATTTTGGTGAAGGTATCAGTGAAGCAATTATTGAAGAGCGCAAAACCAATGGCCGCTTCGCCTCTCTGCAAGACTTCCTCACCCGTATAAAGAATCGCAACCTCAACAAAAAATCGCTCGAAGCCCTCATTATGGTTGGAGCCTTTGACGCCATGGACGAGCGAGGGCACTTGCTTGCCAACGTCGACCTCATGCTCGCGTTTAACCGCGAACAAGTGGCTAGTGCCGAAAGTGCCCAAGACTCACTCTTTGGCCTTGGTGGCAACAGTGTTTCTGACCTCTCCCTTATCCCGGCACCAGCAGCAACCAAAGCCGAGAAGCTCATCTGGGAAAAAGACCTCCTGGGTATCTACGTCTCTGGCCACCCACTTGATGACTATGCCGCGGAGGTCGAAAAGCGACCACGTATCGGCACTATCCTTAATGCCGTACGGAACAAGGAAGAAATTGCCGTTTTACGCTTTAAGGGAGAGCTCGTGACCGTCGGGATGATTACGAGTGTGCGTGAACTCATTACAAAGAAGGGCGACAAAATGGCCTTTGTAGTCCTCGGTGACCAACAGGACACTATTGAGATGGTCGCCTTCCCTTCTACCTATATGGAGCAGAAAGACCTCTTTGTCCCCGGCCAGTGTGTAGCGATTAAGGGTAAGCTCACGATTCGTAATGATGAGCCAAGTATTGC
>CAYSNO010000021.1:1202-10582 GCA_964432455.1 uncultured Candidatus Saccharibacteria bacterium | reverse complement strand
CGCTAGGATGATACCTAACACAGAGATTGTGGTGGCTACCAACCACCAGCTACGGCGGAGTCCGCTCCCTAATCTGTCAAAAAGAAACTCCAGGGGTCCGACCCCTGGAGTTTGAAAGCTCGGTGGAACCGCGACTTTACCAAAAGAACGCCCGAGCGAACATATGAATCCTGTCATATGTTCGCTCGGGCGATTTTTAGTTTCATTATTAATCACCGTCATTGCGAGGAAGCGAGGACACGAGCTGACGAAGCAATCCAGCAGAACAGTAAAGCAATCTGGATTGCCACGTCAGTCGTCGCAAACTCCTCCTTCCTCGCAAAGACGGAAGTACGTAACTTTGAATTATTATGTGTAGCACTCTCAATCAATCTCTAGAACATAAGCGTCACACGCTCGCTCATATTTTAGCGAAAGCCATCATTGACCAATTCCCCCACGCCAAACTTACCCTTGGACCGGCTATCGACACTGGCTTCTATTACGATGTCGATTTTGGTGGTGGACCGGCGCTTGGTGACGATGGTCTCAAGGACGTGCAAAAAACGATGAAGAAACTCCTTAATACCTGGACCACTTGGAGTCACCGCGAGGTGTCTGTCGAGGAGGCTCGTGAAGTTTTTGCCGGCAATCAATTCAAGCTCGAACTCATCGAAGAAATCGCTGCCCGTGGCGAAACCATCACCCTCTACACCTGTGGTACCGGAAAGAGTGAGTTCACCGACCTCTGTCGCGGTGGCCACTGTGAGAATCCATCAGCCGAAATCGACGCCGATAGCTTCAAGCTTGATAAGGTCGCTGGTGCCTACTGGCGTGGTGACGAAAAGAATCCGATGTTGACCCGTGTCTATGGTCTTGCGTTTGATACTGCTACCGAACTCGACACCTACCTCACCCAACTCAAAGAAGCCAAGAAGCGCGATCACCGCAAACTCGGGAAAGAACTTGATCTTTTTACCTTTTCAGACTTAGTTGGTTCAGGTCTCCCACTCTACACACCACGAGGGACTGTCCTCCGCGAAGAACTGGCTGACTTTTCAGAAAGTCTCCAAAAAGCGGCAGGATTTGAAAAAGTATGGATTCCGCATATCACCAAAATAGATCTCTACAAAACTTCTGGCCACTGGGATAAATTTGGTGATGAACTCTTCCTTGTTCAGAGTCAAGAATCAAGTGATAGCTTTGCCCTAAAGCCGATGAACTGCCCGCACCACACCCAGATTTTTGCGAGCAAGCCACGTAGTTATCGCGACCTCCCGATTCGCTACATGGAAACAACCACCTGTTACCGCGATGAAAAAACTGGCGAACTTGGAGGACTCACTCGTGTTCGTTCACTGACCCAAGACGACGCTCATGTATTTTGTCGACCTGACCAAATTGAACAAGAGTTTGAAGCCATCATGAGCATGATCAAAACAATGTATAGTGCACTTGGATTAAAGTTCACCGCCCGTCTCTCATTTCACGATCCTCATAACCGTGAAAAATATCTTGGCAGCGACGAACTCTGGTACGATGCTGAAGCAAAGATCGAAGCCGTGGCCAAGAAACTTGAACTTGACTATTTCATCGCTCCAGGTGAAGCCGCATTTTACGGACCAAAAATCGACATCATGGTGATTGATGCGATTGGACGTGAATGGCAATGCGCAACTCAGCAACTCGACTTTGTACAACCTGAGCGTTTCGGCCTCGAGTACACAGATAAAGACGGGCAGAAGAAAACACCTGTCATGATACACAAGGCACTCCTTGGTACCATCGATCGCTTCCTTGGTGTCTACATTGAACATACGGCTGGAGCCTTCCCCCTCTGGCTGGCTCCCGAGCAAGTGCGTATTATTCCTGTTAATGATGTACACACCGAATACGGTCACGATGTCCTTGAACGACTCAAGATCAAAGGAGTTCGGGCTACCCTTGATGCGGACAACGAATCCATGGGTAAAAAGATTCGCCAGGCGAAGACTGACCGACTCCCCTACTTCATCGTCCTTGGTGACCAAGAAATGAATAGTAAGACAGTGACGCTTGAAAAACGCGATGGTACCAAGGAGGTACTCACGATTGACGACCTCGTGGAGCAGCTCACCCACGAACGCGATACGCGAGCACTCTCATAAGAGAGACATCAGCAAAACAAAACCGGCAGCCCTAGGGCCGCCGGTTTTGTTTTGACTGACCGCTACCGTAAAACATACCAAGCCATGAGGAGTAATGTAATCGTGATAGCAGCCACGCGCCACAGCAACAATTTTGTTTGGAGTGTCGTTCGCTCTTTATTATGCCGGACCGTCTCTGGTGTAAACACAGCATCACGGAGCGGTACGGTCTTCGCTTTGCGCGCCAGCTGCCCGAACATGACGAGTACATAAGCGACAAAAGCGGCGATGGCTACTAGAACAACGTTCATAATCAGCATAAAGCCGGTGGTTGGATAAAATCCCGTCTCCGGTAGATTTCGCAGTGCGAGCGATGACGCCCCTTGTGTCTCGCCAAGACCCAGACCATTCAGGTCGGCTAGTGTCACGACGGCAGTACATTCACCGGAGCGATTGGGTCTGGTGACCTTAAGCGTATAGGTCGTGTCGGCCGCCACGGTCACTGGCCAACTCCCCGTTTGTTTGGCAAGTTGTGTGGTAGTGCTAAAGAGCGTCTTGGCCACACCGTCCACCGATGCAATCAACGTGAGGTTGGTAGCATTTTCGGCTTCATAAGAAACGACTGCGTTGTCACCAGCCATCACACTCGCGGCATCAACGACAAGGTCACAGCGCGGATTGATACTTTTGCCACCGCTGCTACCGCTGTTTGAAGAGTCTTCACTATCAGACTGGCTGATTGTCACTGGTACAGAACATTGCGTACTACCACCCGCCCCAACGGCGGTGAGTGTATAGGTAGTATCGGTAGCCACCGTCACTACCGTCGAGTCGTAGTCGGCTACTACTCCCACTCCATTATCAATGGTGACTGACGTGTCAGCATATGAGGTTCCCCAGGCCAAGGTCACATCGCCTGGTTCAGTCAATGTTTCTGGAGTCGCGGTAAAAAAATCACAGATTGGTGGTACGATTACCGTTAAATCGGCATAACAATATTCATATACCGGCTCAAATACACTCCCGTTCCAAACCCCAAGCTGGAACGTTAACAAACCAGGAGTATCGGGAACTTGAAACGTAGTTGTGCCACTTGAGGTGGGTGATACCGCTCCAATTCCATTATCAATATCAACCCCAACGGCGTCAGTAGTCGACCAAGCCAACTCAACAAGATCATCCGGGAAAGCACTGGTCGGATTGACTGTAAAACTATCACAAGACAACGCATAGGTCGGCTCGGTCAGCGCTAAAAAGCCCAAGCCCACCAGTATGAGTACAAAAAATGTCGGCCAAGTTTTCACCCTTTTAGTATATCGTGGTTGTCTGTCCAAAATCCGCCTTATTCCCGCCCCTGTACTCTTAACGTGGATACAACACAAAACACCCCCAAGGGGTGTTTTGTTGCTTCACAGAAGCTAGCCTTACGCAGCTACCGAACGAGGAGTGAAGACCGAGACGGCTGGAGCCATCGCTGCCATCACACTCTTCATACGGTCGATGTTAAGTACTACCCAACCATCTTCTGCTGGATATGAGGCCTTAGCCTTCGCGAGGACAGCGGTCAATGTCTCGGTACGAGTTTCTTCACTCGTGACACCGATAAAGTGACGCATGGCTTCACTTGAGATAAGGACGTGCTGCGCGTGTGCAGCATCTTCAACTTTCTCTGCTACTGCTTCATAAGCGGCATCGGTGGTAGAGGTCGCTGCTGCGTACCCAACTACTGGTGTAGCTACAGCTTCTGCAACTGGAGCCACAAAGCGTGGAGTACTGATAGTACTGGCCGCAACCACTGGAGCCACTGGTGCTACCGGAGACGGTGTTGCCATAGCGAGGGTGCCGGCACCGCCATTCTTGCGTACCACGAGGACATACGCGAGGTAGAGAGCCCAGAGGAGCAAGAGTCCGTAGAATACCATCGTAAGGAATGGACCAGCTTCAAAACCAGTGTATGGAACCTGAGTCAATGAGATACCAGTTACGACAGGCTTCTGATCACGGTCAGTGATAACCGTTACGCCATCCTTCACATCAACTGATACCTTACAGGTTCGATCCTTTGAACCACGTTCTGCTGTCAAGGTGTAGGTAGTATCCTTTTCTGGACGAAGAGTGATTTCACCATCGTAGAGATCCTTCTTATCAGATGACTTCTTACCATCAGTGGTAACAAGGGTCTTGCCATGACTATCCTTAAGGGTTACTTCAGTAGCGCGTGAGGTATCCCACTTGAGGGTGATACGGTCGCCACGAGTAATCTTGGTGTCTGAAATCTTAAGTGTACACTTTGGAGCAGATGAACCACCACCGCCTCCGCCACCACCTGAGGTTTCAACAGTGATAGTACGAGTACATGAACCAGTCTGGTTGTTGTCACCCGTAAGTGAGAGGGTGTAGGTAGTAGTTTCAGATGGAGAAACAGTGGTTGAACCATCAACAGCGACTGAGCCAACACCTGGGTTGATAACCGCACTATTAGCGTTGGTAGTATCCCAAGTAAGGGTTACAGAGTCGCCACGCTTAATCGTAGTAGCAGAAGCGTTGAAGTATTCACAACGAGGAGTCTTCACTTCTGGCTGAGTAACGGTAATGGTTTTCGCACAAGTCACCTGCTGGTTGTTCGTACCAAGGACAGTAAGGGTGTAGGTAGTAGTTTCAAGCGGAGAAACTGTGCGAGTACCGTCAGCTTCTACGTTACCGATACCATTGTTGATTGATACCTGGGTAGCGTTCGTGGTACCCCATGAGAGGGTTGAACTCTGACCACGAGTGATCGTGACAGGACTGGCAGTTACAAAATCACAGATTGGAGCGTTTACCACTACTGGAGTTACGGTAACTGTCTTTGAACAGGTAACCTGCTGATTGTTAGCGCCAATGGCAGTGAGGGTGTAGGTGGTCGTGTCGTTTGGAGTAACAGTATATGAACCGTCTACCGCCACTGCACCGATGCCGTTGTTGAGAGAAGCACTCGTTACATTCGTAGTTCCCCATGAGAGGGTTGAACTCTGGCCACGGGTGATAGTTACTGGACTCGCATTAATGAAGTCACAAACTGGGAGCATTGGAGCTGGAGTAACCGTCACTGAAGCCTGACAACTTGCTGAACCTACCGCATTTGAAAGACTGAGGGTAAAGGTACGGTTTGAGGTCACATTGTTGATGACAGTACTACCGTCGCCAGCTACTGAACCAACACCGTTATCAATTGAAGCGTTGGTAGCGTTCGTAGTATCCCAAGTAAGGGTTACATTGCCACCACCAACTGGAAGGGTCGCTGGTGAAGCAGTAAACGATTCACACTTTGGCGCTTCCTGAACTTTACGGATAATACGCACTTCCTTTTCACAGGTTACACCTCCATTGTTTCCGACCATTTTAAAACGGTCATAGTTTGGACCAGTGAAGGTGAAGTTGGCAGCACCTGAGTCTGCCACAGCAGATCCATTGATGTAGAACTGAGCTGAAGCAGGACCACCTGACCACGTAAGTCGGTATGACTCACCAATCGCAGTCACTTCAAGCTTACTAAGTTCGAGCGTACAAGTAGGAGTTGGTGGGGTGTCGTTTCCTCCTCCATCTCCGCCAGTACTACCACCGCCACCACAACCATCACAACCACTAGTTCCAAGAGCGAAAGCTTGCGGAGCAGTTGCAAGGGCAGCAAAAAACATCACGGTCAAGAAGAGACCTGCAATGAAAATATTTTTGATATTCATAATGCTAAACATAATTTTTAATTTATTTACCTACACCGAATTTCTTCGGATTAAAGCAATCGTCTCTAAAGACGATTACTCTGAATCCAAGTTGATTCAAAGATTTGTTGCCGGGGCTATTTGTGCAGCCCCGGCAGCTGTCAGAGGTCAAAGACCGGTTCGAGATCTTGCCAGTCCGCTTTCTTGAGCGGCTGACCTTGATCTTTTGCAGTCAACTGCCGCGAGAGCAAGAAGGTCCAACGCCGATCGTTCCGCCGGCAGTTGGTGACGGTGAGCGCGCGCCAGCCAGGTTTGAACCACTGTTGGCGGCACTCCTGGCCATGCACCTCGACTTCATCCGGGAGCGGAGCCTTCGGGTTTTCGAGAACCCTCTGTACTGCTGCCGGATAGCTCTTGTTGGTGACCATGACGTACGACCACCAGCGGGGTTGCTTGAGTTTGGCATAGTCAGGATGGCAGAGCCATGCCCAATGCTCAAGCTCCTGCTCAAGCGTTCCGAGCGTCCGATGATTCGGCGCCGGCACGAGGACGCAGTTGGTTGCCTTTTTCGCCGGGCATGCAGCAGCCATTTCCGGCAAGGCGCTCACCAGACCGGCAGCACCCATGCTAAAAAGAAAGTTGCGACGGTCCATTTGGGAGTCTCCTTGCGGCAGCACCGCGTTGGGTTCGCTCTGACAGCTATTTCGTCAAAGAGCAAAGGTTCTATATAAATATATCTTATCATATCCGCTGGTATTTGTCAACATAACCAGCGAATTGTCAAATATAGAAAAAGGTGGGTCGAGACAAGTATATTTGCCCCTTCCCACCCCTTGTGCGGCTTAGCCGCTGATGGCACTGATGCCGGAGTCGGTACCGTCATCGTTGGTACCGCCCTGGGTCGCCCCGCCGGTCGTTTCGCCCGGCTTGGTTTCACCGGACTTGGCCTGGCTTTCGGCCTGGGTTTCCCCGCCGGAGTAGCCACCGCCGCCACCCGAAGAATAGGTGTTGGAGGGGGTGCAGGCGGCGGTCAGGGCTGCCAGGGCAGACAAAAGAACGATTTTGCGAAGCATGAGGATTCTCCCTTTTCAGTTCGCTGTTGCTGGTTATGCATTTATACTATCACACTCTAATGTATTTGTCAATACATTCTGATGAACGTCAAATTCAGTCCGTTAGAAAATTCACTGGGTCTGATGTCTTGCCAAATACCAAAATAACCAGCCTAAATGCTGGTTATTTTAGTGTAATATGCCGTTGATTTTCTAACGGGATAAAGCTTTTTCGGAGAGAAGCTTGGCTTCGACAATAAACCGGTCTTCTTTGGCACCAAAGCTGTTACAGGTCACGAGCGTGAGGCGCTTCCCTGTTACCTCAGTTGGGATAGTGACCCCAGAGGCCTTGGCCTGGTAGACCTTTTCTACCCGGTAGGTGTATTCGGTACCATCACTTAGAAGCGTTATCGTATCGCCCCATTTGAGCTTCTGGATACCATTGAGGGCCTGGAAATTCTTGTTCATTACGTTTGGGAGGTAGCTTGAGTGGCCCAAAATAACCACATTTCCCTCTTCACCGAGAAGAGCACCGTCAGGGTGACGAACGACTCCCTTGAGGAGCTGCGCATCAAGTGCCACCACGTCACGAGTATCGGGATTAAGGACAGGAACTACTCGATCAAGTGACGGAATTGCGAGAGAAACCGGCTCCTCCGCCATAGCCATAGGAGCTGTTTCCTTTACTTCTTTGGTCGTACTAGCAGGCGTAGAAGTAGCCACCGCTTTGGCTGGGGTGCTGGTTTTTGGCTCGGGCAAGAAATCAACGGCAAAGAGGATACCGTAGGTCAGGGTAAAAATCACAAAAAAGACTACCAAAAACGGTACTTTCTTAACCCAGAGGGCATCAAAAAATGAAGGTTGGTCGTGCATAGATGGCTCTATAGTATCACAGAATATCGATTTGTCAATTTACTCCCCACTTTTTCTTGGTTTATCCCTTGGGCTATGCATTGTAATCGCTTGACAGAGTCAGTCTTTCGTTTTATTGACTTTTGCATTATTCTATGGTAATATGCCCGCATTATGACAAACAATCGTGAACAGCAGCAGAAAGACGGCCTTATGAAGTCGCTTGCTATTGCCGGTCTTATTGGCCTTATTATTGTAATTGCGTGGTTGGGTATTCAGTTAGTTCGGGTATTACCAAACGCCTTCAACTCGCTCGCTTCCCTTGCGGACAGTGTCTACAGCTACGATACTCGTGGTCTTGAGACAACGAGTACCAAAGGTACGGCCAGTGATGGTGAATCAATTACTATTAGTTGGAATGTACCGAAACGTACTGGTACCTTCGCCTTTTCATACGCATGTAGTGAAGGTCTCGCTATCGATATGCGCGACAGTCTTGGCGCTATCAAATCACTTTCTTGTGATACGAACTACAATATCGGGAGTGTAAGCGCGATTGATATTGTCGCGACCTCGGAAAAGAACCGCTTTACCGACCTCAACTACCGCATCGACTTTATCCCGTCTGGTAAAGAGGCTCCCCTGATGACTGACAATAGTTCAATAACGATTGTTAATGCTACGATTGGTACGACCGGTACACCGGTAGCTACCTCAACCCCTGCCACCACTACTCCACCAGTTGTAACAGAAAAGCCAACCGAACCTGAGAAGCCAGTTACGCCAACTAAGCCAACTACCCCAGTTAAGCCAACTACTCCGTCTAAGCCGGTATATACCCAAAAGCCAGTCTATGGTATCCCAACCTCAAATCCAAACGGCTTCACTGATCTCTCGGTTGCCTTTGTGGGCAGCGGTATCCTCGTCGGACAGACTTTCAAGGCTACTGGTATCATCGACAACGATGAAACTGGTGCTATCAAGTTTGAAGTAAAAAACATTGGTACCAAGACCTCATCAACCTGGACCTATAGTGCCAAGCTCCCGAACGGTGAGACCTATACCTCAAACAGTCAGGCGGCCTTGAAGCCTAACGAACGTGCGGTTATTACCCTTGGCTTTACCATGGGAGATGAGACCGGCGCCAAGCGCTACAACGTCGAAGTGTCTGTTACTCCTGATAGTAACCGTAACAACAACTCGTTTGAGACGGCGGTGGCGATTGTCGACTAATCAACTCTCATATCTAAATGGCTTTCTCCGGTGTTGCCTACGCGACCTCGAACGCTCACCGTATATCTAATACGTCTCACGTTCTCACCGCTTGGCGCCTAGGATAAAGCTCATTTATATACGAGAGTACAAAACACAAAACCCGCGCCATTGGCGCGGGTTTTGTGTTTTTGACTCTCGCAGAATGTCGAGACTGGATATTTTAAGATTTTGAATGAAGAACGAGGCGAGCAAGAATATTTTCTGGAGGCGTACTGGTCGTACGACGGAAGAAAATATGCCGCAGCTCAACAAAGTTATTCGTCAAAATATTAGATATCCAATGTGGCGAGGCGAGCATTAGACTGAATGAATGACTTGCGGTTGCTTACATCCGTCCCCATCAAGATATCAAACACACGATCGGCCTGCACCGCGTCTTCAATCGTGACCTGCAT
>CAYSNO010000021.1:0-1102 GCA_964432455.1 uncultured Candidatus Saccharibacteria bacterium | reverse complement strand
CCCATCTTGGCCGAACCGCCCGCAGAGTCTCCCTCTACAATAAAGAGTTCTGAATCACTCGCCTTCTTACTCTGACAGTCCGCGAGCTTACCAGGAAGGGACATCCCTTCAAGGGCACCCTTACGAAGTACACTATCCTTCGCTGCCTTCGCCGCCTTACGGGCCTTTACGGCAATAATCACCTTGTTGATGATGGCTTTGGCATCGTCGGGATTTTCTTCGAGGTACGTCGCAAAGGCATCACCAAAGACGGTCTCAACCGCGCCACGAGCTTCCACTGATCCAAGCTTTGCCTTCGTCTGGCCCTCAAACTGGATTTCGGGCATCTTTACCGATACCACCGCGGTGATACCCTCAAGCACATCGTCACCGGTGAAGCCGGCGTCCTTTTCTTTGACACTAAAGAAGTTGCCCTTCTTGGCGTAGTTGTTAAGCGTACGCGTGAGCGCGGTCTTGAACCCGGTAATATGCGTACCGTGTTCGGGGTTGTAGATGTTGTTCGCAAAAGCACTAATACGTGATGAGATATCATCCACGTACTGGAGAGCCACTTCGACCGAGAGTACAGCTCCGTCCATATTGTTCTTCTCAATGTAGAAGATATTCTTGTGGACTGGCTTCTGGTACTGGTTGTTAAAAGCGACAAGTGAACGAAGTCCTCCTTCAAAGTAGAAGTGTTGGTGTGGTACTTCGAGGTGTTCGTCGGAGAGGTACTGCTTGCCGCGAAGTCCCTCGAGGAACTTCGGCACTGACTTGTCAGTGGTGGCGTGTACAGCACCCGCTTCCCCACAAACCCCACGAGCATCGATAACTGAGAGCTGCATGGCCTTCACCAAGTACGCCTGTTGACGGAGGTGCGTCACAATCTTTTTGAAATCGTAATCAGTCTCGGGGAAGATGCTCGCATCGGCCTGGAAGGTCACGATGGTACCCTTCATTTTTGAAGCACCGACCTTCTTGACCTTGTACCGTGGCTTACCAATGGTGTACTCCTGCATGTGGTAGGCACCATCGCGGTGCACCTCCACAATCACGTGTGTCGAGAGTGCGTTCATCACGGACACACCCACACCATGAAGACCGCCAGACACCTTGTAGCCTG
>CAYSNO010000020.1:6324-12731 GCA_964432455.1 uncultured Candidatus Saccharibacteria bacterium | reverse complement strand
AGAATAGCTAAGCGCTCTAACCCACAACAAACACCCCGTCCGCACAGGGTGTTTTGTTTGTATTCATTGCAGACGTACTATTGACGAAACTAAATAACAGTGTTATTTTATTGCCAGTCAAGTCAACAGAAGGAACTAACCATGCCTGGTGCCGCCTCTGCCGAGGTCATAACGACCTCGTTCTCGCTCTTTCGGAAGGTGGAGGAGCTCGCCGACGCCCTGCGTCCGGAAGATTTCCTTGCTCCACCCCTGGCAAACCTGCCCAAAGAGGCTGTCGTGCTTGGCGAAGCCACGGACGCCATGAAGCGTCTTTGGACCCTGTTCGCTCAGCTTCAGGTAAAGCGCGTGCTTGGTGAGAAGGAATTGCTGATCCGCGCTGTTCATGTCGCCATGGGCTACGAGATTGGCAGCCACTTCAACCACATGGGTGCTCATGTCGGTATCACCTCCGAATGGATAGTGTTCAGCGCTGGCCCGAGATAAGATGAAAGTGGCTTTGCCGGTTGTGCCTAACAACCGTATTTTTCTATGTTAAAAATGACATCAGTTGACTCCTCTCCTCACTATAGATAACTTTCAAAGTAAATCGCGTGGCAGGTGTAGCCACCGGGATTCTTCTCAAGATAGTCCTGGTGGTAGTCCTCTGCTGGCCAAAAGGCTCCTCGTGGTTCAAGCGTGGTCACCACTGGGTCCGCCCAGCGCTCTGATTCGTTGACGATATCAATCATTGCCTTTGCCTCGGATAACTCGCTCTCATCCGCATAAAATATCGCCGACCGATACGATGTCCCTTTGTCATTTCCTTGTTGATTGAGGGTCGTCGGATTATGAATCTGAAAAAAGAAATCGAGTACCCGCCGGTACGTGAGTACATCGTCATCGTAGGTAATCAATACCGCCTCCGCGTGTCCCGGGTGAAATTCGTAGGTTGGATTATCGTTCTTCCCTCCGGTGTACCCCACTTCGGTATCAATGACCCCTGGGAGTGTTCGGATGAGATCCTCCAATCCCCAGAAACACCCTCCCGCCAATAGTGCTGTTTTTTGCATAGATAATATAAATTACGGTCTTCCCCGTCTTACAGACGCTGTCCACTTGCCCGCTATATTGCTCCAAGTATTCGCAACATAGCTGGGCAAGTCTTGCGAAAAGCGTCCCACGCTTTTCTCACTCCAGAAACATCCCCCGCCACCAATGCTGTTTTTGTCATACAAACAGTATAACAAATTCTTACTGTATTGGGCTCGAATTTTTATAGGAAATGATATACTACCCACATATGCTTAATCTGTTACCTTTGTTGCCGGTTATAAATCTCGTAGTGGCACTTGGGAGTCTTGGACTTCTCGCGGCCACTTTACTGCTCCTCTATACCCTACGGTTCCGGTCTGCTTGGTTGCCACAAGTGAAGACCAATTGGCTATGGCTGCTCATTATTGGTATGTCGGTTGGAGGTGTGGCGCTCTCACTCCTCTACTCAGAGATATTTCTCTTTGTGCCTTGCTCACTCTGCTGGCTCCAGCGGATCGCCCTCTACCCGCAGGCTCTCATGGCTATCATGGCCTACCGACGTGGCGACACTGTCCATTTCCCGCTCTATAGTATGGCCCTCTCGATTGCCGGTATGGCAGTCGCTACCTACCAGTACATCTATCAGATGTTACCGGAGGAAACACGTGACGGCATTATGCCCTGCCTCGTTGATGGTAGTGCGAGCTGTGCGGATAAGGTCATTGATATGTTCGGCTTTGTGACCTTCCCGTTTGTCTCAGCGGTCTCGTTTGCGTTTTTGATTACGTTGTACCTGGCGCTCTTACGAAAGAACAACTAGAACATTGTTTGAAGTTTTTTGAACTCCGCACTTTCGACAATAAAGCCAAAAGCTTCTTTTTGGGAGCTGATGCAGGCGACTTTGTGCGCATAGACGAGTCTGGTCATGGACGGTTCTTTGGCCCGAGTTGTGGCGACGATGGAATCTAGTTCTGAGTTATAAAAATCTGGAGCGTCTGATTTTTTAGTTCCTTTAGGACAAAGCCAGGTGATTTGTATCTTACGAGCAACACGGCGTTCGTTCCACCAGCGGAGGAAGGCACTGTCGTAAATCTTTTTGATCTCAACATCGTTCCAAACCGCTTCGACGGTGGCGCCATCATGCCACATGAGGTCTTTCATGAGTTGCTTCATTCCGTCTTCGCCTTCAAAGAACCGAATCTTCGGGGTCACCGTATCAAGTCCCGCTTCGATATCAGGCAATGCTTCAAGGAGAAACTGCCGACTCTGTTCGAGACGGTCGATGCGGTCACCAAGGAGCGCATCAAGATGTTTGATATCACCGGCAGCAAAATGCGCTTTGCCTTCAACAACGAGCTCAACGACGAGATTAAGTGCAATGAGCTTCTTCAGCTGGTCATACACTGACGGCCGTGTCAGCCCGGTACGGTCGGCCAAGAGGCGCGCGGTCGCACGTCCTTCGCGCAAGAGTGAAAGATAAATCGCTTGCTCGCCATCACTCATATCGAGACGACGGAGCGCGGCACTAATGGTGTCTGTTTTCATAATTCAATTTTAGCATATTTGTCGAATTTCGTCGACACTTTTACTATTTTACCCTTATCGCCCACAATGGCACCAGAACCGTTCTTTACAAAAGCTTCAAAGGAGGCATCCTCATGAAAATCCGCACCTACCTCATCCCGTCGTGGAGTGGTCGCGTGTACAAAGCGCGCAAAAACTACTGCTGCGACCTCTGTGGCGGCATCATCCCCCGCGGCGTGAGCTATGTCCGCGATGTGGTACGTGATGGACCGAATTGGGGCAAAGATCCCCTGCGGAACATCCACAAGCACCACAACTGTGAGACGCCGTGGTGGCAGGTAGCCCCGCATCCACGTCGTCTCAAGCATGTCGGGCGGTTGCCGCACCGTCTGCCGACTCCAGCAGAATACCCTGAACACTTCCCTGTCGTTGTCCCGATGGTGATACGGCATCCCAGGATCGGGAGTGTCGTCTGGACACTGCCCGAGAGTCTCGGTGAGCGCATCGCGCTCTGCCCTGACCCAGAAAGGAAGATGGCAGCAATTGGCGAAATTGAAAACGCCATTATGCTCTTCCTGACGACATTGGGTGAAAGTGCTGGACACCAGCGAAAGTCTCGGGAACTCGAGCATGTTCTTGGCGCAATGGCGACACTAGTTGCCTAAGCACCGGCGCGACCTTTGGTCGCGCCGGTTTTCTTGTGCCCCTAGACCAGTGCCTAATAGTAGGCGTATACTAATACTATTGAAAGTTAAAATTTTTATATGAAAGACGTTGCAGACTGGCGACAAAACAAGAAGTCTCGCCTCATTATCATTATTGGTCTCCTCATCCTCGTTGGTGTCATCGCCTTCTTCTTTGAGAAGACACGCATGTGGATGCTCGGCATCGGGGCTGTACTCCTCATTGCTCTAGGACTTGAAGCAACGAATACCGATGTTGATCTCGGAAAGCTCGTCGAGACCGGTTCACTCCAGGAATCGATGATTCAACGTGACGAGAATGGTAAGGCGCTCTACGGAGCCACTTGTGAAGAAAACGTTTACAACTGCAGCAACTTCAAAACGCAGCCTGAAGCCCAGGAAGTCTACGATACTTGTAAGACCGCCGAAAATCCAGACCGCCACGGTCTTGACCGCGACGGTGATGGAATCGCCTGTCAAAGTTTACCCGCCGGAAGTTAACACTTAGCACTCGTCCAAAATCCTTATATCCGCTCACTACCGCTTTGTTTCTTTAATCATCCTTCCTGGGCTCCTTACAGGAGCAGTACACCTTGTCGCTATTTTATTTCGTTACTCATAAAATAGCTGGCAAGGTCTTGCGAAATGGGTCCCATACCCATTTCTCACCTTGTCTGAGGAAGATTTATGACCAAGCGCACTGATTTGAGATGTGCTCAGGTACATATCCAATACCAGACAATTTTTGGTATACTAGTCGCGTTATTACTGTTATTCAATAATCATTCAATTATGACAACAACCGTTTCATTAAAGACCGCAGTTATTGGGACACTCATGCTCGCACTTCTCGTGCCAGCTATGTCTTTTGCGGCGACCCCGACTGTCGCTGATTTACAGACGCAGTACCAGACCCTCATGAGTCAGTTTGAGCAGCTTAAGAGTGAACGACGTGGCCCTAACGCTTCAAGTACTGCTTCAAGTACCAAAGACCGCAGTGGTAAGGCTTCAACAACTGTTGACCGCACCTGTATGGCAGCCGCTGTAGCGACTCGCGAATCTGCTATCAAGAGTGCTTGGACTACCTTCACTGGCAGTATCACCACTGGACTTGATAAGCGTGCAGCAGCTCTTGCAGCTGCCTGGGGAGCAAGTGCCGATGGCAACCGCGAAGGCGTAAAGAAGGCTTGGGCAGATTGGAAGAAGGACAAGCAGGCTGCTCATACCAAACTACGTACAGACCGTAAGACAGCATGGGACGCATTCAAGAAGACTGCCAAGGATTCTTGCAAGCTGACCACTCCAAAGGAAGAAGGTCTCGAGAAGTCAGGTAGTGACAGTATCAACCTCTAATCTTTAGAGACTAAGAACAGAAAAGGACTGTGCCTTTATGCACAGTCCTTTTCTTTTATTCGAATTCTGCTACCCTAGCTATATGCCAGAACTCCCAGAAGTCGAAACCGTCCGCCTCCAACTCCTCCACCGCCTCAAGGGTCGAACAGTGGCTGCGGTAACTGTCCATCATCACAAATCAGTTGATCATAACGCTGATTTTTCGACACTAGTAACAGGCAAAGTCATCGATCATATCGACCGAATTGGAAAGCTGATGATTTTTAACTTTGCCGACACTCCTGATTTTTTCCTCTTGGCACATCTCAAGATGACCGGGCAGTTTCTCTTCCTTGATCCCGCCGGCAATGTTGGTGGTGGCGGGCACTCGCTCTCGCCCACGGATACGCACCTGCCGAACCGTCATACTCGTATCAGCTTCATGCTCGATAATGGTATGCAACTGTTCTTCAACGATATGAGACTCTTTGGCTATGTAAAAATCGCAGATACTGCCGAGGTAGAGGCTGCCCGCAGAAAGTTTGGACCCGAGCCAATCACTGAAAATTTTGATGTCGACTACTTCATCAAAGGACTGAAGCGTCGAAAGACTCCTGTCAAAGCGGCGCTGCTTGATCAATCATTTGTCGCTGGACTTGGTAATATTTATGTGGATGAAGCGCTCTTCGTAGCAAAAGTCCGTCCCACGCGGCAGGCGGACAAAGTCACTAAAGCTGAAGCCGTACTCCTCGCCAAAGCCGCTGGCGACATCATGAATAAATCAATTCAAGTCGGTGGTACCACCTTCCAACACTTTGTCGATACCGGTGGCGACAATGGGAACTACACCGACTATCTCCAGGTCTTTGGTAAACAAGGTACTCCTTGTCCCTGCTGTGGTACTACCATCAAAAAGATTCGCTGTGCTGGACGGGGTACGCACTTTTGTCCCGGCTGTCAGCGCTAGTACATTTCCCAGTGTTCAATCTGTGAAGGTGTCGCACCGTCTATATAGGCTTTGGCTTCACCATAATCGTATTCAACCGGTGTTACAAATACTGCCACCAGTATGCCGGTAATGATGAATGCGCAAAATGCGCTTCCTGCAATAATCCATGATTTCATATTCTTAGTAAAACCAATAAAAATTAGTATAAGTTACATACTCCATTTAAATGAAGTATTAAAAAAAGCAAAAACCTTTCTACGAGTAGAAAGGTTTTTGTTTATGTATTTGTTTTAGATGAGGATTGTGGCGTGATTTTCGCGGACTTCGACAGTGCCATTTTGAAGCGAATACGAAGCAGTGTCGCCAGTAGCAGGACGCACAGTCACTGTACCGGCCTTGAGGGCTGAGATAAGGGGTTCATGATCAGCCATGATAGTCATTTCGCCTTCTGTCCCAGGCAGCGTCACTGAAACCACCTCCCCGTCAAAGACCGAACCATCGACTCGTGCGATTGTGAGTTTAAGAAACTTAGCCATGTTTATGCGATTTCATCGATACCTCCCTTCATGTAAAAGGCAGACTCATTCTTCTCGTCGTGTTTACCATCGAGAATCTCGCCAAAACCACGAACGGTATCTGCGAGTGATACGTACTTGCCTGGGGCACCGGTAAATACTTCCGCTACTGAGAATGGCTGAGACATAAAGCGCTGGATTTTGCGGGCGCGGTATACCGTCTGTTTGTCTTCTTCTGAGAGTTCTTCGATACCAAGAATCGCGATGATGTCCTGGAGGTCCTTGTAGCGCTGGAGCACCATCTTCACACCCTGAGCTACTCGGTAGTGTTCATCACCTACGATAGCTGGATTAATCTATGAAGAGTTACTTTCAAGGGTGTCAATCTCTGGG
>CAYSNO010000020.1:0-6314 GCA_964432455.1 uncultured Candidatus Saccharibacteria bacterium | reverse complement strand
GGATCTGTCATGTCGTCTGCAGGCACGTACACCGCCTGGATAGAGGTAATAGAACCATTCTTCGTTGAAGTAATACGTTCCTGCATCTTACCCATCTCCTCAGCGAGGGTTGGCTGGTACCCTACCGCAGAAGACACGCGACCAAGGAGAGATGACACTTCCTGACCCGCCTGCGTGAAGCGGAATACGTTGTCCATGAAGAAGAGTACGTCCTTACCACCCTGGTCACGGAGAGCTTCGGCCATAGTGAGGCCAGTGAGTCCCACGCGAGCACGCGCACCTGGTACCTCGTTCATCTGACCGAATACGAGCGCGGTCTTATCAAGTACACCTGAGTCCTTCATTTCGTGATAGAGGTCGTTACCCTCACGCACACGCTCTCCTACTCCAGCAAATACAGAGTACCCACCATGTTCAGAGGCGACGTTGTGGATGAGCTCTTGGATGAGCACGGTCTTCCCTACACCGGCGCCACCGAAGAGTCCGACCTTACCTCCCTTAATGAACGGAGCGAGGAGGTCTACCGACTTGATACCAGTTTCAAACACTTCAGTCTTCGTCGACTGTTCCACAAACGCCGGCGCGTCTTGGTGAATAGCACGGAGCTTGCCACCCTTTACCTCACCCTTACCATCAAGTGTCTGTCCGAGCACGTTGAAGAGACGTCCTAGTGACGGTTCACCTGTTGGTACTGAAATCGCAGCACCGGTGTCTTGTACCTCCATGCCGCGGGTCAAACCCTGGGTGTCCTGCATTGCAATGGCGCGCACGCGATCAAGACCAACGTGCTGCGCAACCTCAAGGGTAATAGTCTCGCCACCTTCCTTCGCTACGGTAAGCGCATTGAGGAGTGATGGTACGCCATCCTTAAAGTGAACGTCGACGATTGGACCGATAATTTGGGTAATTGTGCCTGTACTCATAATAATTTTGTTAATTGTGTAATGTGTTTGAAACTCAGTACTACTGAGTAGTGCATGTTCTTTTGCAAAAACACGCTGCTACTTAGCACTACTCCATCGCTGCCACACCGGCTGTAATCTCACTAATTTCTGCGGTGATTTTGGCCTGACGGGCTTTGTTGAACTTGATGGTGAGCGCCTTGATCACTTCCTTACTCTTATCGGTCGCATTCTTCATCGCTACCATACGCGCTGAGTGTTCAGACGCCTTACTTTCTAGCAGCGCATGGTAGAGAAGAATCTGCACAAGCTGCGGAATAAGGGCATCAAGGACCGCAGTTGCGTTTGGTTCGATAGTGTAATTGACGACACTGTCCCCTGCCACTGCCTCCCCACTCCACTTGCCATGCTTTGGCTTGATACCCTGCATGATGTAGTGAATCTCAGCTGGATCAAGCGGCAATACCTGGCGGAGGGTTGGTGCTTGTTCGAAGGTTGAGATGAAGTTTTGGTAGATGACGTTTACCCCACCGTAGGTGTTACTGTTCTTGAACGCATCCATGGCGACTTCCGCCATAGCGTATACGTCCGCAATCGTAACACTGTCAGCGACGTTCATGTACTTCGCCACAATCGTGATACCCTCACGCTCGGCGTACTCGACCGCCTTGCGACCAATCGCAATCACATCAAACTCGACTCCACTGCGACGGAGAGTATCAGCTTGCTTGAGGACTGCACTATTCACACTACCGGCAAGCCCCTTGTCACTGGTGACCATAACCACGAGATGCTTCGCGGCCACACGCTTCTGTGCAAGTGGATGCTGCATCGCCTCGTCACTCCCTGAGACACGCGCCAAAATACGCATGGCAGCGTGCACATACGGACGACTCGCAAAAGCGCGCTCCTGACTCTTGCGCATCTTTACCGCCGAGACAGACTCCATGGCCTTGGTCACTTTGCCAGTCTTTTTGGTTGAGATTATTTTGTTTTTAATTTGTTTGAGAGCCACGGTAGAAAATAATTACTTCCTTATGCAGTGTAGAGCGAAGCATTAGCTCCCTTGAAGTCGAGAATTGCTGCGTCAAGCTTCGCCTTGGTTTCGTCACTCAAAGCTCGTTCACCTTCCACCGCTTCGAGAATATCCTTGCGATCACGTTCAATGAAGTCATGGAACTCCCGTTCAATAGTCTGTACCGCAGTTGCGGCAGCCCCATCAAGGAGTCCAGTGTTCGCTCCATAGATAGACACTACCTGCTTGTAGAATGGCATTGGGTTACTCTGGGTTTGCTTCAAGAGTTCGACATATTTACGACCGCTATCAATTCGATTCTTGGTGTCTTCATCAAGGTCACTTGCAAACTGCATAAAGGCTTCGAGTTCGCGGAACTGGGCAAGCTCAAGACGAATCTTACCAGCCACCGCCTTCATAGCTTTGGTCTGAGCACTACTACCTACACGTGATACGGAGATACCAACGTTAAGCGCTGGACGAATACCCTTATTGAAGAGATCGCCTTCGAGGAAGATCTGTCCGTCGGTGATTGAGATCACGTTGGTTGGAATATATGCCGATACGTCACCCTCCTGGGTTTCAATAATCGGAAGGGCCGTGATCGAACCGCCACCAAGTTCCTTTGAGAGCTTCGCTGAGCGCTCGAGAAGTCGTGAGTGGAGGTAGAAGATATCGCCTGGATACGCCTCACGTCCTGGTGGACGACGAAGAAGGAGAGACATCTGGCGGTATGCCACGGCGTGCTTCGAGAGGTCATCAAATACCACGAGCACATCACGTCCCTGCTCCATAAAGTACTCACCGATTGCAGCCCCAGTAAACGGTGCGAGGAAGAGCATTGGTGAGGCTTCAGACGCTGAAGTCGCTACAATCGTGGTGTACTCCATCGCACCAGCCTTCTCGAGCTCGGCCATGATGGTCGCGGTCTTTGAGCGCTTCTGGCCAATCGCTACATAGATACAGATTGGGCGCTTTTCTTTTGGTTCGTACTTCTGGTTGATGATAGTGTCGATAGCGATAGTAGTCTTCCCTGTCCCACGGTCACCAATGATGAGTTCGCGTTGTCCACGTCCAATTGGAATCATTGAGTCAATCGCCTTGATACCGGTATGGATCGGTTCGTTCACACTCGAACGATCCATTACACCGTACGCGACGCGTTCGATCGGCATATCACGATCAGTTTTGATGGCACCCTTACCATCGATCGGAGCACCAAGCGCATCCACTACCCGTCCCACAATCCCCTCACCGACTGGTACTGAGAGCAGCTTCTCGGTTCGGTACACGGTCATACCTTCACGAACGAGTCCACTATCACCCAAGATCACCACCTTCACACTATCCTCTTCGAGGTTCAACACCAGACCATAGAGCGCAGTCTCACTTGCAAGCGCAGCCTCGAGAGTCGCACCTTCAGCGGTCGCAAAGACCACCATCTCCATCATCTGAGCAGAGACGAGCCCGTCGATTTCGGCAATACCGTCACCGACACCAACAACAGTTCCAACAGATGTTGGTAGGGCTTTAATCTCGAGACCGGCGATTTCTTTTTTGATACGTTCAATGATAGGTGTACTCATACGAATAAGGATTATTTGGTGATAGCTTGATAAAGGTTAATAAGGGCAGTTTTGTACGTCGCATCTATTTCAGTGTGGTTGTGACTGAGCTTCGCTCCGCCAATCACACTATCATCAACGATGACACGCGGAGTGACGTCGACACCAAGCTCTTTGAGGAGTTTCTCGACAAGCGGCGACTTAGCATCTTTGTCACGAGCGACCACAAGAGTTGGTTCGAGATGAGTAGCACCACGACCAAGCTCACGCTCGAGGGTGCGCAGGATACGACCGAGGAGCTGACTATGTCCACGACGCGCCAGTACTGCACTGAGGTTCGCGAAAACCGTCTCTGGTTTTTGACCGGAGGCAATGGCGGCTTTGATGGCGAGGACGTAGTCTTTGATCATACGTGTTTATGAAGCTTGTTCTCGAAGGAGCTTTTCAACCGCCAGGACAGCAGTCTTTGCTATTTCTCCTTCAGCATCTTTTTTGATTTGATCGGCAGCTTCGGTAGCGCGTAGCTCAGCACTCTTCACAATGGCGTTTGCTTTATCTTCGGCGTCACCAACGATGCCAGCCGCTTTTTCGTCGGCTGCTACTTTGGCACGTGAGTTGATGTCACGCGCTTCGTCGTGAGCAGCAGTGAGAACTGCTTGCTTCTCAACATCCGCTTCAGCTTTGGCCTTAGCCGCTGCTTCGGCATCTTTGATACCTTTGGCAATTTTCTCTTCACGTTCCTTCAACAGATTGAGGATTGGCGTGTAGAGGAAATACCCCAAGATACTCATGAGGATGGTGAAGTTGACGATCTGGATGACGATGAGTCGTCCGTCGATACCAAAGGCTTTGATGATTTCTTCCATGTGAGGAGTGTGAGCTGATAATAGTTTAACTTTCTACAAGTAGTCACTACAAATTTTGAATAAATTGGATGAGAGACAAGGAGCCTGTAAAAAATGTTTTGAGGTGTACTAAGATGTACATTGAAAAATATTTTTTACGCAGCGACAAAGCCTATCGCCAATTTATTCGAAATTTAGGCGAACTTGATGACAAATGCGACCAAGAGAGCAAAGATCGCAAGCGCTTCTACCGCTGCAATACCGATGAACATCGGGGTCATTACCTGCTTCGCTGCTTCAGGGTTGCGGCCGATTGACTCAAGTGCCTTAGACACGAGGAGACCAATACCAATACCTGGACCAAATACACCAACACCGATAGCAATCGCCATAGCGATAGACTTCACGGCTTCAGCACTCAGTTCTGCGGCTTCGATAGCCAATTCAATTTCTGTCATAATAAATACTTTATGTGTGAATGTGAGTAAAATACTCGTTACTAATGGACAACGCGAGGAGAGAAATATATTCCCTGCTCGTTATCAGCCACTAGTGTGCTGGTTCTTCGGTCGCAATCTTGATGAAGAACAACGTCAAAATCGCAAACACAAAGGCTTGGATAAATCCGACGAAGACTTCAAACGCCATAATTGGCACCGGCACCACATACGGTACAAAGAACATCACCACCACAAGCAGTGTCTTCCCGGCAAAGATGTTTCCGAAGAGTCGGAATGAAAATGAGATGAGACGAGCAATTTCAGAAATGAGCTCAATAATACCTACCGCAAAATTGAGTGGTGAAGAGAAGTTGATGAACTTCCCGGCGTACTTAAACGCACCAATCGCCGCAATACCGGAGAACTGAATCGTAAAGAACGCAATCAAAGCAAAGGCGAGGGTGATATTAAGATCGGTCGCTGATGGGTAGAGGAACGGAATGAAGTGTGACTCTTCCCCGTGGCCGGCGTAGTAGCCAATTGAGGTAACACCCGGAAAGAGACCAAACCAGTTAAGCGTGAGAATAAAAATGAAAATGGTCATCACAACCCCGAAATACTTCCGGGCCAGCGCGCGGCTTTCGAGTACGTCAGCCATATAGTCGTAGACGCCACCAATCATCATCTCCATGACACTTTGGAGCTTACCTGGTACCAAAGCGAGACGGTGTCGGACGAGGACGGCGATAATGGTCAAAATAACCATCCCGACCCAAGCGGTAATGAGGGTTGAGGTAATTGGTACACCAAAGACATGACCCACCACATAGGGTGCGAGAGCAACGTGGATGCCGCCGTGAGCGCTTTCAGCGGCATATGCAGTAGCAATGAGTGACATGAACTATTGATGCACGAGGGAGTACCTTATGCGCCCGCATGATACCAGAAAATCGAGGTTTTGCAACGAAGACATGTGTAATTAATGGCATAATTACACCTCCTAGTTCGCCAATAATTCTGCAGATTCGAGTGAGAAATGGGCATGGGACCCATTTCGCAAGACCTTGCCAGCTAGCTTTTGAGTACTAACGAGAAAGTAGCGACAAGGTGTACTGCTCCTGTAAGGAGGCGAGGAGTAACAAAGTGATTCGGCGCGGATAAAGCCATTAGGAATAGGCTTTACTCGCGAAAATTCACAATAGTCGGCTGACGCCTCGTTTGTTCATTCTACAAAGAAGCTGCTGGATTAGTGGATGAACTAGTTATTTTAGGTTCAGGGCCGAGAATCCCCCAATGCACCCTGCCCCACAGCCGTTCGTGAACGTAGTAAAACAATACCTTAAGCGTCACGTCAGCCAGCCCTACCCCAGCGACCAGGGCGAGGTTACCGGTCATTACAAAGACAATCGTCATAGTGGTGATCGAAGCCGTAATGCGCCAGGTTAGTCCTTTCATGAGACTCCGACGTTTTGATTCATGCATATCTAGAAATTTACCAGTAATAATCTTTCGTCATTTTGGAGTTCATCAGAAGCTCCATATTCGAG
>CAYSNO010000019.1:0-12795 GCA_964432455.1 uncultured Candidatus Saccharibacteria bacterium | reverse complement strand
CTCCTCAACCGTGCGCCGACTCTCCACCGTCAGGGTATCCAGGCCTTCCGCCCGGTCCTCATTGAAGGTAACGCTATCCAGGTGCATCCACTCGTCTGTCGTGCGTTTAACGCTGACTTCGACGGTGACCAGATGGCGGTACACGTACCACTTGGTGAAGAGGCCCAGATGGAAGCCCGCGAGATTATCTCTGCGAACAAGAATATCTTGAAGCCTGGTTCGAGTGAACCGGTGGTATCAGAAAAGCTGCTTGACCTCGCCCTTGGTGCGTACTGGATGACCAAGGTAGTACCTGGTGCCCTTGGTGAAGGTAAAGCTTTCTCATCTCCAAACGATGCAATCAACGCGTTTGACTACGGTATTATCGACTTCCGCGCTATGGTGAAGGTACTTGCTACCTCAACTGAAAAGTATCAGCAATTTGAAGGTAAGGTGTTTGAGACTACTGTTGGTCGTCTCCTCTTCAACTCGGTATTGCCAAGCGATCACGACTTTGTGAACACCCAGGTGACCCAGAAGATGCTCTTTAAGGTAATCATCGACATCATCGATGAGCGTGGACCAGAAGCGGTACCAGCGATTGTCGACAAGCTCAAGAAGCTTGGCTTCAAGTACGCGACTGTTTCAGGTACAACCTGGGGTATTGATGAAGTGAAGGTGCCAGCTGGTAAGGCGAACATCATCGAAGAGTCACGTGCTGAAGAGCAGAAGGTATTTGCCTTCTATGACGAAGGACTCATCTCACGAGATGAACGTCGTCGTATGATTGTCGAGATCTGGCACCGGGCCAAGACTCGTCTTGAAAAGCTTCTCCCTGAGACACTTGACCACAATGGTTCAGCTTTCGAAATGTGGGACTCTGGTGCTCGAGGATCACTCGGACAGATTGCGCAGATGGCAGGTATGAAGGGTCTGATCGTGAACACCCGAGGTGAAACCCTCGAGTTCCCGATTCTTTCTTCAATGAAGGAAGGTATGACGCCACTCGAATACTTCAACACCACTCACGGTTCTCGTAAGGGTCTCGCCGACACCGCCTTGCAGACTGCAAAGGCTGGTTACCTGACTCGACGTCTCTTCGTGGTGGCTCAAGATGCGATTGTGACCGAAGAAGACTGTAAGACGAAGGAGGGAACTCGTATCGGACGCATCAGTGCCTCAGGTATCGAGATTGCCTTTAGTAAGGCGATTAAGGGCCGTATTCTCGCTGAGGATGCAGTTGATAGCAAGGGTGCGGTGATTTTCCCGAAGGCACACCTGCTCTCACGTCTTGATGCGATTGCAGTTGAGGAATCAACCTGTAGTGAAGTGATCGTTCGCTCACCAATGACTTGTAAGACCCTGCGTGGTGTTTGTCAGAAGTGTTACGGTATCGACCTCACTACAAACAAGCTCGTTGATATCGGAGAAGCGGTAGGTACGGTGGCAGCCCAAGCGATTGGTGAACCAGGTACCCAGCTCACGATGAACACGAAGCACGCCGGTGGAGCGGCGTCAGCTGGTGGAGACGTAACTTCAGGTCTCCCACGTGTAGAAGAAGTCTTTGAAAAGCGTGCACCAAAGATTCCGGCTGTGGTCTCAAAGTGTGAGGGTGTCGTCATGGACATTCGTCGCGAAGGCCGCGAGTCAGTCATTGTGGTTGCTCCAGACATGGGCGCCAAGGGTGCACCAAAGAAGAAGGACAACATTGAATACGCAGTGCCATACCGTCGTGTGGTTACTGTTGGAAAGGGTGAGACAGTCCGAGCTGGTCAGATTATGACCGACGGTTCGGCGCTTCTCCCTGAACTCTTCAAGTTTGGTGGTCAGGAAGTGGCTCAGGAATACATCATTTCTGAAGTAAACAAGATTTACGAGCTCCAGGGTGTGACGATTGCGCGTAAGCACATCGAACTCATCGTGAAGCAGATGATGTCTCGCGTGAAGGTGACCGCTCCAGGCGACAGTCACTTCACGGTAGGGGATGTGGTTGAAGAGTGGATCTTCATTGATGCGAACAACAAGCTCAAGGAAGAAGGGAAGGAGGGTGCTAAGGCCGAACGCCTTATCCTCGGTATCACCGAGACCTCACTCTCTCGTAAGAGCTTCCTCTCAGCCGCATCCTTCCAGAACACTACTCGCGTGCTTATCAATGCCGCCGTCAAGGGCAGTAGCGATAACCTCGCCGGTCTGATGGAAAACGTGATCATCGGTAAGTTGATTCCAGCGGGATCGGGATTCAAGGGGTCACGGAAGCACACAATGATCGAATCACTCAAGCAGGAGTAGGAACGCCGACACGCACCAATCTGCTTTGTTGCCATTCGCCCTCGGACACTCAATGTACAAACCAGTACACCTCATGTCCTCGGGCTCTGGCGCCTCGCATCTCGGCACGTCTCGCCATTCCATCAATCGTAGTAAATGAAGATGATACACAAAAACCGGCCCCTTCGGGGCCGGTTTTTGTGTATCTGTCGCATCCGATTTATCACACGTCATTGCGAGTGATGAGCGATTAAGCGAATCATGAAGCAATCCAGACAAATAATTCAATATCTTGGATCGTCACTCGTTACGCGTAGTCGATTACGATTCGCAATGACGAGTGATGGGGAAGTGAGAAACGTAGATCGACCCCCGGGCGCGTTGCCGGGGGTCGTGGAGAAGCCTCGCGACCTCATTCATGGGGGTTCTGTCAGTCAGCTTTGGCCAGGATAGGCCGCCGAATCACGTCGGCCTCGAGCCAACAGCCGGCAAGGAGCTGATCAAGCGGCAGCTCCGCCTGCAGGGGTGTGAGTGTGATGGCGCGACTCTCGGCGTCAATGAGGATAGTCAGTTGATCGGGCGATTTCTTATCGAAGCCCGTCACCGCACTCATGTTGATTGCGTACTTGTCTGGATTGTCTGACAGCTGGAGACCCTGACCTTTCTTCGAGCAAGACAGTCCTTCCTTGGTGGCGAAGGCCGCCACCAGAGTGGGTGTTCGCCGTGGCAGCACCCGGATTTGCTGCTCGCAGGCGGCGAGCAGTTGGTCAAGGGTGAGCTCGGCCTGTTCGGGAGAAAGCTGCAAAGGGGTGCTGGAGCCGGTTGCCGTCGTCAGCTCGATCTGGCTGCCTTCTTTCCAGAATTCAGCCACGACTGGCCGGAGGTTGGCGTTCATGCTCAAGTTATCTGACATGAACTCCATGTCGCCTACCGCGAAGCAGGCGAAGGCACGATTCTCTTCTGCCGTCTCAGCACTAGCCGAGTTGGCGAAGAGGGTAGAAATAAGGAGCAGGATTCTGAACATTTCAAAGCCTTTCTGTGGCTAGTTTCGCTAGGGCGGACTATACACCGCATAAGCGACAGTGTCAATGTAATACACATGCTCCATTTAAATGGAGTATGACCATGCCATTTATATGCTTCCAAGGATATACCGCTTTCACGTCATTGCGAACGGTGAGCGAATAAGCGAACCGTGAAGCAATCCAGAAATTAGTTTCAAACTCTGGATTGCCATGTTACTCGCTTGATCACTCGCAACTCGCAATGACGGACGGAGGAGAGAATATAAAAAGCAAAACCCCGCACCGTGACCGACGCGGGGTTTCGCGAGATCGCAGCTGCAGGGTGTTCATCAATCCCAATCTTCTTCCCATTGTTCAGGGTGGTCTTCGGGATCGAGGTCGGCCAGGGTGAGGTAGTTCCCATCGTCTGCTTCCGGTTTGATCAGCTGGCGCGGTGACTGGCCAGAACCAGCGCAACGAAGTCCATCTGACCGTGTATGCTCGACGCAATTGAAGTAGTCTTCTTCGGCCTGAGCGAGTTCAGGGTCCATCTCGTAGTCGAGCAGTGTAACCGTTTGGCTGCAGACAGAGCAGTAGCCTTCACACATGACATTCTCCGTTTAGAAAGGACGTTCTTAAAAATTATATTATACTTATCTAAATTAGTCAATAGCTCACCAAAAAATGGTGAATCAGGTATACTGTGGCTACTTTTAGCTATGGCCTCGGGTGACTCAGTACAACAAATCAAAGACCGTCTCAACATCCTCGATATAGTGGGGCAATACGTCGAACTCCACCGAGCCGGGAAGCACTTCAAAGGACGCTGTCCGTTTCATAATGAAAAGTCGCCGAGCTTCCATGTCTCACCTGATCGCGGGACGTACCACTGCTTTGGCTGCGGGGTAGGGGGTGACATTTTTTCTTTTGTGCAGGCGATTGATGGGGTGGATTTTAAGGAGGCCTTGAAGACTCTGGCGCAAAAAGCCGGAGTGGAACTCGTTCCCGAAAATCCTGAGCGACGCACGGAGCGCGATACCCTCTACAGTATCCTCGAAGCCGCTACCGCCTTTTATGAAGCCGAACTCGCAAAGAACAGCGAAGCGTTGGCCTATCTCGAAAAGCGGGGAGTGAGCAAAGAGACAATCAAAAAATGGCGTATCGGTTTTGCACCTGGTCCGCCGACCGGTGGGTGGCGCGAAGTAAAGAGTCACCTCAACACCATCGGGCACCCAGATGCGCTCATTATCAAAGCTGGCTTAGCGAAGACCGCTGATCAGGGTAAGGAACCCTTTGATGTGTTTCGTGACCGGATTATGTTCCCGCTGCGAGACGCTAACGGGAAGGTCGTCGCTTTTTCAGGTCGTATCCTTCATCCTGATGATAAAGCGCCAAAGTACGTGAATAGTCCCGAGACCGAGCTCTTCCATAAATCAGATTTGCTCTACGGGTATGATTTTGCAAAGCATCATATTCGCCAGCTGCCATTTTGGCTCTTGGTCGAAGGGCAGTTTGATGTCGTGATGAGTCACCAATGTGGCTATGCTACGGCAGTAGCTGTGTCGGGTACCGCCTTGACCCTCCATCACGTGCAGCAGCTCGAACGGCTCTCGCGTAATGTGGTCTTGGGACTTGATACCGACAAGGCAGGGATTAACGCGATGAAGAAGTCGGCTGACATCATGCTGCGTCGTGGTCTTGATGTAAAAGTCGCACGCTTTGCGGACGGTGCCGACCCGGCTGATATGGTACAAAAGGATCTTGCTGGTTTTAAGACAGCTATTAAGGATTCGGTTCATATCATTGAGTTTCTCCTCTCACACCTAAGGCGTGATATCACGGACGAGCGAGCCTACAAACTGAAAGTCCGAGAAGAGGTGATTCCGTTTGTAACCCTCATTCCAAACCGCATTGACCAAGAACACTTTGAAGGCGTGATAGCGGAAGCTCTCGGCACCACCAAAGACGCGATTCACTTTGAAGTACTACGGTTGATAGACACAGAGGCCAAAGTACCAACTGCGAATTTTGAAAAACCCGAGACGCCGAACATGCCACCGGCTGAAACCCGTGATCAGCGTGAGAAGGCACTGGCGTACCTCGTCGCTGCACTCGCCATTGTTGATGAGCATGAAGCCGGAGTCATCCGTCGTTGTTTGCGGCAGATACTTGATACCGAATACGAGGATGTCATCAGTGGTGTCGATCAGCTGCTCGTATCGAAGCTTACTTTCTCACTTGAACGAGAATTTGAAGCGGTGGCCGGGAAGGTGCGGCGGGACGAAATCCTCCACAAGCTCAATCGGTACCGTGATTTGGTCGGTAAAGAGGCGATTCAACAGCAACGGGCGAAGCTTGGTACGGTAACCGGGGAAGAAGAGGTCGTCCTACTGCAGTCAATTGCACACCATACGACTCAGCTACGGCGGGCCCCATACAGTGACGATATTTTTACGGCTTCAACGTAACGCAAACCCAAAATATCCAAAAGTCATCAAGGGAGGCGCTTTTAGGGCCTATTATATAAGTGGGGACTGGACAATTTCCCAATTTTCTGTATAGTTGTCCACATCTATGGCAACTGCCAAAAAAGTAGCGAAAAAGGCCAATACACCAAAGAAAAAAGCGGCAAAAGCCGTCAAGCCATCACCAAAAAAAGCAGTGAATAAAGGAGTAAAAAAGACTGTTAAAAAAGTCGCCGCTCCAAAGAAGAAGGTCGTCAAGCCCACCAAAAAAGCTATCACTAAGAAACCAACCAAAAAGGTCACCAAACCCGCTCAAAAAAGTGCGGCTAAAAAAGTAGTAGCAAAAAAGGCGAAGAAGACAGAGGTGAAAAAAGTAGCGGCTAAAAAAGTCGTAGTCAAAAAAGTCGCTCCGGTCAAAGTATTGCCAGTGAAGGCTCCAACCAAGAGTGAAAAGATTCTTGAACTCAAGGCGGCCGAACTGATGAAGAGTGGTCGTGAGCGAGGCTACGTCACGTACGACGAACTCCTCCGTTCGTTCCCAGAAATTGAAAAGGACATCATGTTCCTTGATGAACTCTATGAGCGATTTTCGATCGCTGGCATTGATGTACTCAAGAGTGGTGGCATGCTTGGTGCCGATCCAGCCGAAGAGCTGTTAGCCCAAAAGAATGCCTTTCGTCGAAATGATTCGAGTTATGACTCAATCCAGATGTACCTTCGCGAAATCGGTCAGTACCCCCTCCTCTCCGCACACGAAGAACGAACCCTCGCGAAGCGTATTGTCGATGGGGACGAAGAAGCACGTAACCTCCTTGCCCGGGCGAACCTTCGTCTCGTGGTCTCAATTGCGAAGAAGTACGTCGGACGTAGTCCAGACCTCACCCTGCTTGACCTGATTCAGGAAGGGAACCTCGGTCTTTTCAAGGCGGTTGATAAATTCGACTTCACGAAGGGCTTTAAGTTCTCGACCTACGCGACTTGGTGGATTCGCCAGGCGATAACCCGCGCGCTCGCTGACCAGTCTCGAACCATCCGTATCCCGGTACACATGGTAGAAACCATGGCGAAGTACAAGCAGGTAGCCCGTCGTCTTTCGCAAGACCTCGGCCGTGACCCAATGCCAGAAGAAATCGCTACAGAAATGGGGGTTGAAGTAGAGAAGATTTACCAGATTGAAAAAATCAGTCAGGATACTATTTCACTCGAACTCCCGATTGGTGATGAGGATGATCATTCTCGCCTCTCAGACTTTATTGCTGATGACAAAATCATTTCTCCCGACCAGGAAGTGTCTCACAGTATCTTGACCGATCAGATTACCGAAATCCTCGATACGCTCTCGGAGAAAGAACGTAAGATTCTCGAAATGCGTCACGGACTCCTCGATGGTACCTACCATACGCTTGAAGAAGTAGGGAAGGAGTTTGGGGTAACCCGCGAACGTATTCGCCAGATTGAAGCGAAGGCGCTTGAAAAAATCCGCAGCCATGAGAAGGCTCGACGACTCAAATCATATTA
This sequence comes from uncultured Candidatus Saccharibacteria bacterium, assembly GCA_964432455.1. Taxonomy (GTDB): domain Bacteria; phylum Patescibacteriota; class Minisyncoccia; order Phycocordibacterales; family UBA918; genus OLB19. The sequence goes on along the minus strand of CAYSNO010000019.1, from coordinate 5,561 downwards.
GGATAACAAAAGCATCCACAGAGCACCGCCCCCGTAAGGGGGCGGTGCTTGTTACAATAGAGACGTCATATGGACGTTCCTTCACAGAGTTGGCATATACTCACCATCACGCTGTATTCGGCGCTGGTGACTTTGGCAGCAGTCTTTTTTGCCTGGCCAGTACCCTTGGCACTATTCTTCCTCTGTGGGGTGCCACTACTTGTTCTCCTCTATGAGACCGATTTACCGCTCGGTCGGCTACTGGGTCTCGTCGGTATTTTGTCAGTCGTTGTTGTCGTGCTTGATGCGGTGGCTCATACTACCGGTAGTTGGTACACCGTAGTCGGCTCCTCCTGGCGACTCCTTGGTGTCACGTTTGAGTCGGCACTCTTTGCGTTTGTGCATACGTTGTATTTTCTCGTCCTCTACGAGTTCATGTTTGATGATACACGCGTGCGGGGGATAGCGCGTCGGGGAGTGGCTGGTATGGCCGCGGTGGTCGCCACCCTCGTCATTGCTGGTTTTTACCTCTTTTCAGTTTGGCTCGTGTCCTTTGCCTTTTTATGGATTATTGTCCTCTTGTTTGTGCTCATACTGGCCCTCATGTGGCTCGCGCACCCGGGAGATTCCACTCGCTTGGTCAATAAGGCCTTCCTGTTTGGTCTGTTGGTATTTCCGCTCTCACTTCTATTTGAACTTATTGCGCAAGAAGGGGGAGTTCGACTGTTCGCCTTCACGAACGAGTATCTGTTTATGGTACCGTTCTTTGGACATTTGATTCCGATTGAAGAGCTCCTCCTCTTGGTCCTTTGGCCAACTCTCTTGGTATTTCTTTACGAATGTTTCATCGATGATGGGATTTAGACCGAGATAAGAAAATGCTATACTGGTCACCATGATCAGCCTTCACGACGAAGCCTACCAGACCGCCTACAAACGCCTCAATGCCAAGCAAAAAGAAGCCGTAGATACGGTAGAAGGGCCGGTGATGGTGATTGCGGGACCAGGGACAGGGAAGACACAGATTCTGACGCTCCGTATTGCGAATATCCTTAGACAGACCCAGATGAATCCGGAGAATATCCTGGCACTCACCTTTACGAAGTCTGGCGCCAAGGCGATGCGCGAGCGTCTCTTTCAGTTTATTGGGAACGCTGCCTACCGCGTATCTATTAATACCTTCCACGGGCTCGCCGAGCGGCTTATTCGCGAGTACCCAGAAGCCTATACCAAAATCATTGGCGGCAAAGCCATCACCGAAATCGAAAAAATCGAAATCATCGAGACCATCCTAGAGGCACCCGATTTACGACTCTTGCGACCGACTGGAGCACCGGAATTTTATGTGTCACCCCTCTTATCTATCATCAGTCACCTGAAACAGGAAAATGTGTCGCCTGATGGTTTATTGCAATTGATAACAGTACAGCAGGACGAACTTGAAGCCTTGCCGCGGTATCACGAAAAGGGCCCGTACAAAGGTAAAGAACGGGGTGAGTACACGAAGCTCGCTGCAAATATCGAAAAGCAGCAAGCCCTCGCTGTAGTCTACCGACAATACGAAGCGCTCCTACGTGAACGACAGCGCTACGACTTTGATGACATGATTGTCGAGACAGTGCGCGTGCTCACGGATAACGAAACGGTGCGTCTCAATCTCCAAGAGACTTACCAATACATCTTGGCAGACGAGCACCAAGATGTGAACGGTGCCCAAAATGAGATTTTGGTACAGCTAACCTCTTTTCATGAAAACCCCAACCTTTTTGTCGTGGGGGATGAGAAGCAGGCGATTTACCGCTTCCAGGGAGCCTCCTTGGAGAACTTTCTTCATTTTGAAAAATTGTATCCCGAGACCAAAGTGATTGCCTTGACCTCCAACTATCGTTCAACCCAGCCAATTCTTGATGTAGCGCATGAGTTGATTAAAGTCGAAGATGGGCCACTGCTTGATTACCGCATCGCCCTACAGTCACATGCTACTACCGATACGACTTTGACACTCACTGCCTATAGCAACGAACCACACGAGCATGCCGCCTTAATCACGAAAGTGAAAGCAGCCTTGGTTGATGGAGTGGCACCAAACGATATTGCCGTTATCGTTCGTTCGAACCGAGAGGTGGAGGCTATTGCCGAGCTGCTCGTTGGGGCTGGTGTGGTGGTAGAAGCCAGTGCCGACGCTGACATTCTTGAGCACCCACTCTTTTTGGCAGTGATTGATTTGCTTGAGGCAATTTTAAATCCTGGTGATATGACTCGTCTTACTCGAGTCCTCATGGCGCCCTACTCCGGAGTAGGAGCCGCTGATATGGCCCGTGTTATGGCACATTTGTCCTACGATACGCCTTTGGTAGCTCGGCTTCTGGATGTAGATTGGCTTTCGAGCATCGGTGTCGAAGATGTGGCTGCGTGTACTGGTCTCGTCGCACTACTCGAGGAAATACGAGGTAAAGTATTGACCGCCCCACCACACCGATTACTCGCGTCTTTGTTGACTGACAGCGGGCTCTTTAAGGATGCACTTGGCAGCCTCCCACAAGAGAGTACGAGAGTCTTACGCCGTCTCTATGATGAAGTGGAAGGATTTGTGCGTAATGGCGAAGCCCTGACCCTGGCTGACGTAGTACGACTCTTGCGTCGTCGTATGGAGTATCGAGTACCTTTGACCGCACCGTTTGTATCAGTGGGAGCCGAAGCTGTACAGGTGATGACCGCCCACAAATCAAAGGGCCTCGAATTTGATACCGTCTTTATCCCACACCTCACTGAGGGGAGTTGGGGTAAGGGTAGTCGCGCCGATTACTTCAAGGTGCCGCTCGTAGCCACGGCCAGTTTGAAACTGGAGGCTAACGAAGACGAGCGACGGCTTCTCTATGTGGCTATGACACGAGCCAAGCGTGTGCTCGCGCTATCGTATGCCGAGCAAAGTAGTGATGGCAAGGTCCTTATGCCGGCGCCGTTTGCCGCTACTATTGGTGAGGTACTGGCGGTGACTACATCTGATACTGTCCTAGCACACGAATCGCTACCGCTACCAAAAATCGAATCACCCACCATAGCAGTCCTCAAGAGTATTTTACTCCGTTCACTCACTGATCGTGGTCTCTCCGCTACATCACTTAATAACTGTATCAAGAACCCCTGGCAGTACCTTTACCGTAATGTCTTCCATGTACCAGAGGTGCAGGCACTCCCTATGCTCTATGGTACGGCTATGCACGGCGTCCTTGAAATGGCGACCAAACATTATACGGCGCATGGTTCGCTCCCATCCCAAAGTCAACTCCGGGACGTCCTTATCCGTGAGCTGGGTCGATTACCGTTAACGACGGTTGAGTTTAGTGACCTCCTCGAAAAAGGCCAAGAGACGCTCGTGGTGTACGGTGAGCATTTGGCCGCTACTCTGTCACCAGCTTCAAAGGCTGAGCTATCGGTGAAGGTACTCATGCCGACGAAACACCCACTTGTTCCGCTATTGCCACTGACTGGAAAGCTCGATCGTATCGACCTAAACGCTGATGGCACCGCTCTGCGGGTGGTTGATTACAAAACCGGCAAGGCCAAGACTCGCAATGACATCGAAGGTAAAACCGCTAAGGCTGATGCGTCGTATCGTCGACAGCTGTCATTCTACTCTCTTTTGTTGTCACTGCATGATGATGAACGGTATCGGACTGACGAGGGGGTATTGTCGTTTATCGAACCTGATAGCAAGGGTCGCATTCATGATGAGCCGTATACGAGCGGGGAAGCCGAGCGGGTAGCCTTAGTTGAGGAGATTGAGACTGCTATTGCCACTATTGTCTCAGGAGATTTTTTGTACGATGAGGCACTTCTTGAAACGAGTGACTACGCTCACTTGGGTAAACTCTTGTTTAAACAATTGCATTCGTAGTTTTTGAACAACCATAAGAAAACACCCCTGTGGGGTGTTTTCTTATGGTTGTTCAACTCAATTATGAGCCAGCTTCAGGAGTAGCTGTACCACCTTCAAGCTGCGTGATCAAACGTTCGATGATTTGCTTCACCACTGGATATGGCTGAGCGCCACTGATGACCGCCTTCTGGTCACCAACGGTGACTACTGAGTACGGGGTACCTTGGGCACCAGCCTTTACACCGTCTTTGAGACTCTCTTCAACGGTCGTGGTATGACGACCACTCGAGAGACAGGTATTAAACTCAGTACGAGACACACCAGCCTTTTCAGCAAACTCTGGCAGTCTGGTCATGTTCGTTGGCTCGTTTACTTCGCGTTCACCAAACACGAGGTCAGAAAACTTCCAAAACGCATCGTCACCACCAAGTTCACCAACGCAGTATGCAGCTTCAGAAATGCGTGGTGCATTTGGGTGGAGCTGGGCGAGTGGGAACTGACGGTAGACCCAAGCCACTTTACCGGTTACTCCATAATCATCCATGATGAGTTTCATCGTATCGTGGAAGTTTTTACAGAATGGGCAGTCGTAGTCAGAGTATTCAACAATCGTGATTGGTGCATTTGGATTGCCACGAATAAAATCCTTTTCTGTTACCGGTGAAAGCTCAATGGCTTTTTCGGCCTCTGGTGTTCCGGTTGCTACTGTTGGTGCCGGAGCAGCTTTTCCGCCACTAAAGTAGATAGCGATAGCAATAAAAGCAAATCCAACCACAATCGCAAAGGGAATTCCCATATTGGCGGCTGGCTTCACGGCTGGGGCAAAGTTTTGGTTTGTCTCTTCAGGCATACACAATAATATCAATAATGAATATGGACACAGTATACCATGGTGTTTAGGGAAATAAATCGTATGGTATACTCTTGGGGATTGACCCTATATGACATTTTTTGAATCGATTGCGCTTGGTGTAATTCAAGGATTAACAGAATTTTTGCCGATTTCGTCATCCGGACACTTGGTCCTGGCACATGACTTCTTGGGAGTTGTGGGCGAGGGCTCGCTCGCCTTTGACGCTGTCTTGCACCTTGTGACCGCCACCGCTGTCCTCTTGTACTTCAAAAAGGACTTTTGGATACTGTTTCAAGCGCTTTTGCGGAAGCTCGGCCGACTCCCGGTTCATGCGCCAGACCTCACCATGGCCTACGCGCTCCTCATTGGGACCATACCGGCGGTGATTATCGGTATCTTCCTCGAAGATATTATGGCCACGCTGTTCCGAAACCCACTTTTGGTTGCAGGATCTCTGATTGCAGGATCCCTCCTCTTTATCTATGCGGAGTGGTTTTACTACAACTCCACTCCACAAAACGATATGAGCCTCAGCAAAGCGGTGAAGATTGGTCTGTTCCAATGTTTGGCTTTTGTACCGGGCTTTTCGCGTTCAGGAGCCACGATTGCTGGTGGTATGCTCATGGGACTGTCACGCAGTGAAGCGGCCCGCTTCGGGTTTTTGCTCGCGGTGCCACTCCTTATGGGGGCTGGGGGCAAGAAACTCCTTGAGCTTATCTCTACTGGTGGTGATTTTGCCTGGGGGACTATCTTTGTAGGTGCCTTGGCCGCCTTCGTAGTTGGACTCGCGGCCATTCATTTTATGCTGTCCTTTGTTCGGAAGTATTCGCTTTGGCCGTTTGTGTGGTA
>CAYSNO010000018.1:4232-12873 GCA_964432455.1 uncultured Candidatus Saccharibacteria bacterium | reverse complement strand
TCCAAAGGGTGCGAGAATAAACTCCCCAAAGTCATCATCACTCTTCGTGGGATCAAGTGGTGGCGGGAGCGCCTTAATAATGACTCTAACTGCCTTCTCGTAATCTTTGGGTAGATGGTCAGCTAAAACAGCTGCAATCCACCGGATACGGTCTTTGAGCTCGAGTTCGAGTAGCTTACTCATTACATCACGAACAAACACCTCTGCCTTAAATTTTTTATCAGCCTTAACTAATAGCGAAGCGAGGTACGTTACCTTTGTCTCATTAAAGAGATGGTCTTTGAGGGAAAACTTTTCAGCCATACCATAACGGTAGCACATCAAGACTTATTTGACGAAAAGCGCTAACCGTGTTATCTTCATAGCACCTTAAGATTCTCGTGTAGGGCTCTTCGGGTAGCGACCCGAAAGCAATATATTCTGCCTTGGTTGCATAATTATTCCTGCACAGCCCGTCTCACACATTCGTGTGGACACTAACACACAAAACAATACATGGATGCATCAAAAGCCCGACCAAATCGGTCTCGCTCATTTACTAATAATCGCCCGGCTCGGCCGCAGGGACAGCGCAGTAGCGCCCCACGTCGACCACACTTCGACACGAGTGATGTCAGCGACAAAATAATCGTCAGTGGTACTGACGACGGAGAACGCTCATACGGTCGACGCTCTTCTTCCTACCAAGGTGGTAGTCGTAGTAGTCAGGGTGGTCGTAGCTTTGGTGGCGAACGTCGCCAGAGTGGTGGCTACCAAGGCAGTAACCCTCGCCCACAGCGCTCATTTAGCAGTGGTGGGAGTAGTTTTGGCCGTGGCCAAAACCGTGGCGGTGGTAGCACTCGAGGACGCGGTCGCATTATGCAGACCTTCGACGTCTCACAGTACATCAACAAGAACCCGGTTGTCGCTGATACCGAACCAGCGTATATCCCAAAGCACACCTTCCACGACTTTGGTCTCGAACGCGATCTCGTGACTGCGATTGACGAAATGAATCTCGTTACCCCATCTCCGATCCAGGACCAGATTATTCCGCACATCCTCGCTGGTCGTGATGTAGTTGGACTCGCTGCTACCGGTACTGGTAAGACCGCTGCCTTCCTCGTCCCAACTATCAACAAGACGCTCAAGGAACGTAATCGCATGACCCTCATTCTTGCTCCGACACGCGAACTCGCGATTCAGGTGGAACAAGAACTCCGCAAGCTCACCCCGAAGATGGGTATCTACTCAACAACTTGTGTTGGTGGTATGAATATCCGCCCACAGATTATGGGTCTCAAGCGTCGCAACCACTTCATCATCGGTACACCAGGTCGTGTCCAAGATCTCATGGATCGTGGTCACATCAAGCCTGGCGCTATCACGACGGTGATTCTTGACGAAGCTGACCGCATGCTCGACATGGGCTTCATCCATGACATGCGAACGATTCTCAAGGACATCCCAACCGATCACGAAACCCTCTTCTTCTCTGCTACGATGAGTAAGACAGTTGAAGGTCTTATCCACGAATTCATGCGTGACCCAATTACGGTATCGGTGAAGAAAAAAGATATCACCTCAAGTATCACCCAAGATGTGATCTTCTACGAACATCACCATAAGTTTGATCTCCTCGTTACCCTCCTCGGGAAAAAGGAATTTGAACGCGTCATCATCTTTGGGGCGATGAAGCACAGTGTTGAGAAGCTCGCTCAAGAACTTGTAAAGGTAGGTCTCAAGGCCGACGCCATTCATGGTAACAAAAACCATGGACAACGACAGCGCTCACTCCAGAACTTTAAGTCTGGTCGCGTGAACATCCTCGTTGCCACTGACGTGGCTGCTCGTGGTATCCACGTCGACAACGTCTCACACGTGATCAACTACGATCTCCCAAACACGTTTGAAGATTATGTACACCGTATTGGTCGTACTGGTCGGGCGGATAAGCTTGGAAATGCTCTCACCTTTGTTCCCAAATAGAGTCCATCGACTAACCCCATCTTCTTTGTTGTCTTCGTCGAAGAAACATTCAACGTACAATTAGTACGCCTCACATTTCTTCTCCTTACCTCCTTACAGAAGCGGTACACCTTGTCGCTACTTTCTCGCTAATGCTCTAAAGATAGCTGGCAAGGTCTTGCGAAATGGGTCCCGTCCCATTTCTCACCTCGAATCTGGGGTCATTCGAAGAACTCTCACTAGAATTAAATCGAGCAAAGGACCGTCCTTCGTCTAAACGAAGGACGGCCCTTTGTGCTACTATATTTGCATATGAAATACGTTGTTATGGCGCTTGCACTCTTTATTGGTCTCGCTATTCTCAATAGCTTCCTCGGCGGAACACCATTTTAACAGCCTCTTTGTAGCCCCAACAGCCGGCCAAGACCTACGGTCTTGGCCGGCTGTTGTCATATCAAGACTATGGCTCAAATACTCACGAATGATTCAATTTAGTTGATTTTTACCTTAATCTATGGTATAGTATTAGAAGCCGGGAGAATGAACTCGCCGGGGAAAAATGAGGACAGGAGTACAGAATGCTCAAAGGATTTACGGTCGTCGACAAGACGGTGCTCGGCACCATCGCTGTCATCGTCAGTGTGCTGCTTGCGGCACTCCCCCTCGTGGCAAACTCGGGGACGCGTTCTCCGACCATCATCTACGAGTCCTACTGGGACTATGTGGAGTTCAAGGAATCGGACCTCACTGGCCACTCGTGGGAAGTCACCAAGATCGATCAGACCTACGAGATGCGCGACGGTACGGAGCAGCTCGTTCCAGTCGTTGAGCTGAGCCGGTACAAGATCGACGCTGGCCGCACCACCCTCAAGTATGGGGGAACGACATATTCTCTCGCGGAGTTCAAAAAGGAACTCCTGAAGGGTTCTTTCACCAACTGAAGGATGTTTGGGCGGCGCTACATGCGACCGCCCTTTCCTTTTGTCCAATTTTATATTCTCTCTTCAATTTTCAATATTCTTTTCTGCTACAATATAGCTATGCATATCCCTCGATACGCAGTTATCGAAAAGCGAGTTGGTGAGACGCCGCTTGAGGCGATGGAAGCGTGGCGCACAAAGCAATCAAGTGAGTACACGAAACTCCCCTTGGCCTACGCTGGTCGACTTGATCCACTCGCGTCGGGTCGACTCCTCATCCTCATTGGTGATACCTGCAAAGTCCAAGAGCAGTACCATGGCCTTGATAAGACGTACGAGTTCTCGATTCTGTTTGGTGTTGGCAGTGATACCGGAGACGTCATGGGTCGCCTTACTCCACCACCATACCCGCAAGCAGTGGTGAGCAAAGATAAGCTCGGACGTGTCCTTCCCCATTTTAAGGGGACGTTACAACTTCCCTTCCCGGCTTTTTCTTCACGGACCGTACAGGGTAAGCCGCTCCATACCTGGGCTGTCGAGGGACGCCTTGGTGAAATTGAGATTCCCGTTCAGACCTCGAGCATTCATCAGCTCACTCTAACTAAAGTCGAAACCAAAATGCGTGCCGAAGTAGTAAAAGACGCACTCGCAAAAATTAATAGCATCCCACCAGTAACCGACCTCCGCAAAGCACTGGGTAATGACTTCAGACGGACAGACATCCGGGCCGATTGGGATATCTTCAAAAAAGGCGGCGCGCCAAGCGATCGCTTCACCATCGCCCACTTCACCACGACCGTCAGTAGCGGCACCTATATCCGTAGCCTCGCTCCTGCTATCGGCAAAGACCTTGGTGTACCAGCGCTCGCCTATCATATTCACCGCACGACCATCGGTCATTTTGTACCACTCCCTATCATCGGTGGCTTTTGGCGTAAAAAGTTCTAGTCAATCATCCTACATACTCCAATACTCCATTTAAATGGAGTATTGGGTAGCATACTCACCTCATTGTACTGATAAGAAAATTAACAGGGACGAGCACTTCAAAAAAACTGCAGCTAGTGGATTACCTAATCCACATTCGTCAACAATATACTCCATTTAAATGGAGTATATTGTTGACATGAGGTTATCAAAAGACCGTCTCACAGAAGTTCAACGCGAACACCTTATCTCGCAATTTGCTGATGTACTCGGAAAGTTAAATGGGAATCAAGCGCGAATGTTTTATGAAGAATTATTTGGGTATGAAGAAAAAGAAATCTTTGCAAAGCGTTTAGCAATTGTATTAATGCTCAATGAAGGTAGATCTTGCTACTCAATTGCACAGCGACTCAAAGTGAGTGGAACTACCGTGTCAAAATTGTTTGACCGGTATGAGCGCAAGGAGTTTTCTTATATCGTAGAATCGTTAACTAAAAGTAAAAAGAACTACACTGATTTGCTCATATTAATCGACTCAATTCTCACAGTCGGTGGCATCATGCCGCGCCGCAATTACATTATTAAAACAAAACGTAAGCGATAAAATACTCCATTTAAATGGAGTATTTTATATTGCGATTATTTTTTGGTTTTAAAAGATTCTAGTTTTTTAAGATAAGCATCGACTGAGAGGACAAATTCTGCATGACTCCAAATGAGTGGGGCGGCCGATTTATGTTCACGGGTATGTGGATGCATTTGCTCGGCCAAGGTACCGCCAGCGCCCGCGTGTGAAGCAGTCCACTCTAGTATACCGAGCGCAGTTTTGAGGTCTGCGGCTTTCGTCGCTGCCGCAATGTAGTACTGTGCTACCCAAAGGGTCGTTATCACCCAGGGGTTCGGACTTCCTGCTTCTTGCATAGTGTAGTAGGTGTCACGTTCGTAGCGGACAAAGCCGTGACTTTCGGCATTGACGACGAGCTTCGCTTCAATAGTTTTGAGTGATGCCTTGACCCGTTCATCATCAACTGGCAATACGCCAAAGAGGACAATGCCGTGGAAGCTTGAGACATCAAGCGTGTCATCGTATGTGAGTCCATCGTCTGTATGGAAGACTTGCTTCACAAACATCTTGAGCTCTGGCTTGTAGAGGTACGTCACAATCGCTGCCCCAAGTCGCTGCGCTATCGCTTGGTATGTGCGCGCATCATTATCTTTACCAAGGAGCCCAGCAAACCGGGTAGCAGCCATCAGCCCCCCGTAGACCGAGGCTGCGGTGTAGGTAGACGTACCATACTTCTCTTCCCAGAGGTCAAAGGATGCCTGCGGGAGGCCAGTTGTCGCTTCGATGTATTCGGAAATAAATTTGGCGGCGGGTTCAATGAAACTATTGTAGTGCGTTTCAACAAATTCAAGATCACGACTAATCTCATAGTGTTCCCAGAGGGCAAACAAAATAGAAGCGGTTTCGTCTTCTTGAATCGGTAAGTATGGCTTCCCGTGCTGGAGCCACGGGTGCCACGAACTACCAAGCGAGCCATCAGTGAGGTACTTGTGCATCAAGTAACCACCAGGCTCTTGGCAACGTGAGGCAAATTCGAAGAACCGTTCTGCAACATCTTGGTACCCTACCTTATCAAGGACGCGGGCAATCATGGCGCCATCTCGGGGCCAGACGTAACTGTACGTATCACGGCCATGGTGCAACATGTCAGTATCCGAAGAGGCGATAATCCCACCGCGATTGTCGGTATGGACACGAATGGTCGCTAGCGACTGGCGATAAAGCTTGGTGAGCTCAGAAGGCAGTGCGCTCATGTCGCGATTGTCTTTGGCGAGCCAGGCTTTCCAGTAGGCATCGGTTGAAACAATGAGTCGCTCTGGCGTCTCGTCAATCACGAGTTCATCAAGTGTATGGGCTTTGGGGATCGAATCAGCACAAACTACCCAGTAATAAATATCAGCACTCGCTTCCGGTGCATAGGTATGTGAGAGCGCAATAATCGAATCAACCGATCCGTGCTCAATGGGGTTCTTTTCGAGCACCCCATCAAAGGCATCGTGCCACGTACCCTCCTTTCCTTCAATACCAAACAGTCCGATGTTGTATTCGATGAATTGCACATCGTTAATCATGGCATTAATCAAAAATGTGTCACGGCCTTTGTAGTGGACGATGGCACTCACCCTCGGATCAAACAGGGCGGTGTCCCCGCGACGAGACTCGGCAATCCGAAATTGCTGGGCGAAAAATACTTTGATCTCGCGCTCTTCGTCACGATCATTATGAACAACTACGTGCCGAAGGAAAACATCATGTTCGTTGTGGACCGCGTCACGAGTCACCAGGGTAACGCCACAGGTTTCATTCACCGCCGTCACGTGCCCTATCACACTATCGCTATCAGTCCCTATAGCGATCGTCCACTCATCATCATCGAGCCACGAGGTCTCACCATCAACCCATACCCCAATGCGATGCACATAGCTGCCACTGGCGCCACTGACGTGGTTGGTTTGTCCGACGTATGGGTAATACAAATCACGCACCTGGCCGCGATAGTCGAGACCAACGAGCATATTCCCATTTCCGAGCGTGATTGCGCGTGCCATAAAATTACTTGGTAACTTTGAGGTGAGTGCGGATAATCTTCTCCGCCGCTTTTGGTGTAGTGGCTTTCTTGAGGAGTGCTGCGAGCGCTTTTTTCATAAAGACACTACTCACCCAGGCGGCAAAGTCTTGATGGTCTTTGTCGGCATGGTAGCGATACACCCGGCCTTCCATGACGGCGAGTCCATCAGCGAGTTCAAGGAGTGAGTGGTAGACAACACCATCAATTGTCCAAAAGGCGAGTTCCGCTGACACGCTCACAATATCACTAGCTTTTGGTTTTGGTTTGGTGGTAGCCTTTTTGGCAACCACCGGTGACTTGGTTTTAGTTGGCATACTTTTTACGTTACTAACTTATAAACGGCTCGCTTCGTGCGCTGCCAGATTTTCCCGAACGCTGAGGCTGTGACGAAGTGGCGCCACGATGCCTTCATGAGCATGCCAAGTGTAATATCAAGCTCGACGGTCTCGGGCACCACCACTGGTGCTTCGGGCTGTGGCTGTTTTGCATCAACCCGCACCTTCAGATCAGAGAGCGCATTCATAAACGAGATGTATGCGTCGTAGGGTGATTGATAGGGACTAAAGTACGCATGGACATCACCATCGTTCGACCACTTGGTACACATGTAGTAAAAGTGGTCAGAGGTTTGGAGCTTCCGCCAGCGTTCGATGAGGTCGGCATCATTCGTCGCCAAAACAGCGTCTTCAAGGGCGTAGGTCTTATGAAGTGCATCTTGTTGAATATCATTGCCGGTCCAAGCGGTCAGGTCACGGTCGGTGTCTGCCCAGGTGAGAATATCTGGTACATCGTATTCGCCCATAGCATCATAGGCGAGGATAGTTTCAGATGGCGTCTTAAAGGTGGTCTCGGGGTGACGCATCAAAGTCTCTGGTAACACGCGAAGGAAATCAAAGATGCCCGTATCTTCCCATTGGTGTTCACCAAAGGTCTCATAGTCCATAAAGAGATTAATGGTCTGCCCGTCGCCATGGTGACTATGAATCCAATTAGCATAGGTCTCGGCTGAAAGTGGCCAACTCGCCCACTCTCGATTGCCAAACCGAAACGCCACGTCATCTGAGAGTTTGTAGTTTTTGAGGAGCACTTTGATCTTTTCGGTACCGGTTGGTCGGTACACATAATTTGGACTACGCCAGCCAAGATACTTGTCCCACCCTTCTGCAAGGATACCAAGGTACCCATGATCCTCACACCACTTGGCGAGGTCGTTGCGGTACGACATCTCAGTATTACGAAAGACTCGCGACGTCACGCCAAAGAGCTCTTTGATGCGGCGAGCATGGTAAGCTACCTGCCGCTCGAACTCTGATTGCGAATAAAAGAACGCGAGTGAGTGGTAATAGGTGTCCGCCAAAATCTCGACGCGGCCAGTATTGACGAGTTCTTGAAAAGACTTGAGTACATCTGGTGCATAAGCTTCAAATTGATCAAGCGCAGTCCCCGAAAACGAGAGCGCAAAGCGAAATTCTGGATGCGTATCAAGGAGTTCTTTGAGGATACGATTGGTCGGCCTGTACGATTTATCAGCTACCTTTTCAATAATCTTTCGATTATTGAGATCACTTAATCCGTCATCATTAAAATACTCTGGATCATGTCCAATATCAAAAACCCGATACCGCTTGACTCGGTATGGTTGGTGCACATGGAAATAAGGACAGACCGATAACATAACTATGTGTAGTGTAGCAGACGTTGGTAGAGCTGTGCCACTTTTACCGCTGCGTCTTTCCACGATAATTTCTTCAGTTCATCACGACCATGATTCGTCAGTTGCTGGCGCAGGGCATCGTAACGCAGCGCCGCCAGTATTTGATTGGCCATCTCATCAACATCCCAAAAATCTACCTTGAGCGCATGCTGCAACACTTCGGCCACTCCAGACTGTTTTGAGATAAGAGACGGTGTCCCTTGCTGGAGGGCCTCAAGCGGCACGAGACCAAATGGCTCTGATACCGACGGCATCACGACAAGGTCCGCAGACTGATACATCCGGTCACGATCTTCATCCCACAACGCTCCCGCAAATATCACATGACCAGAGAGTCGCTCCTGCCCCACCTGTTCAATAATCTGCGTAGTCATATCGCCCCAACCAGAAATAACAAACACGACGTTTGGATCGACATCCACCACTCGCCGCGCTGCCTTCACAAAATAATCGACGCCTTTTTGGATAGTGATGCGCCCGTGGTAGAGCACAATCTTTTT
>CAYSNO010000018.1:0-4132 GCA_964432455.1 uncultured Candidatus Saccharibacteria bacterium | reverse complement strand
CCTGACGCACGTTTGGCGGCCACGCCAGCCAGGTAGGACGTCCAATCATGTGCGTGGATGAGATCAAATTGTTCAGTTTGTGCAATCAAGGATGCCTGATGCGCAAAGCGGTGAATCTCATCAAGGATAGTGCGACGGCGTTTGATGGGAGTACCGGTCGCGGGGTCATACTCAAGACTCTCGACATACGTATCGGTCGATTGATACGGGAGGAGGGACGATTCGACGGGTCTGACGGTTATTTTTTCCGCTTGATCAGCAAAGATAAAAGTTGGTTCACCGATGGTCGCCTGCTTCTTGGGGAGGACAAAGAGGACCTCTACCCCCTGCCCGACAAGCTCGCGAGTGAGACCAAAACAGGCGACACCAAGTCCGCCGTTTTTCATCGGAGGAAAGTCCCAACCAAAGGTTAATACACGCATACACACACAACGCTAGTCGCCCCGCGTTCTTGTCCTCATAGTAGCACGCAAGGCTTCGCAGTGGCCTCACGATAAGCCAAAAAGCTGTTGATAGAAGCCAATATTAGCTAGGTCTTTCCCCGGTAGATTGACGAAAAATCCATTTTCTGCTACAATCCGTCCCACTATGTCACAAGATTTACTCGTAAAACTCGTATCAGCCGGCGACGAAAATGGCGTTGGTAAAGGTCACGTTTACTACACCCGTTACAATAACAAGGTAAAGAAGGACCCCAGTAAGAAGTACGAAACGGTCAAGTTCAACCCAGTTGCCCGCAAGCACACGAAGTACAAGCAGAAGAAATAAAGAAAAAACCTCGCTTGGCGAGGTTTTTTCTTTATTTCAGAATCTGGTCCAAAGTAACTTCATACTTCCCTTCCGTAGCGAGACTATTCATCTTACAGGCATGGAGGAGAACTTTTTGAGCCTCTTCGGTGTTCTCTGGCTTACCCTGCCAGGCAAGGAGGAACGGCTCTTCAATAGCACGTGAGTACGAGTACGTAATTGCCCACGGCTGAGGACCCATCTTCCCAATCGCATTGAGGTTCTCCGTTGAACGCTTTGGTGACTGACCACCTGAGAGGAAGACAATACCACCAACCTCATGCGGGACAGACATGTGGAAAGTGCGCAAGGTGGCGTTCGCTACTTCCGCTGGTGTTGATTGGTCACGATTAAGGTCGCCAGCGAGTACCATCGACGACTTGAGGATAAGACCGCCGAGGTCAACCCGGTACTTCATGAGGGTCTGGAAAAGAATCTGGAGGACCCTCGTCGTAACCTGTTCAGCTTCGATAATAGAATGGTCTCCAGCAAAAATCACTTCTGGTTCTACCATCGGGACGATGCCACAGCGCTGCGCGATCTGCGCGTAACGAGCGAGCATCACCGCGTTGATTTCAAGACAGGCGTCGGTCGGGAGCCCCTTATCAATAGTGACTACCGCACGCCACTTCGCAAAACGAGCGCCAAGGTCATAATATTCGAGGAATCGCTCCTCAAGACCATCAAGACCCTGTGTCACCACTTCGCCTGGGAAGCCATCGAGATCCTTCGTACCGAGGTCTACTTTGATACCTGGCACAATCCCCTTGGCCGTCAGTACATCAGGGAATGGGACACCCGCATCGGTATTAGTACGCATTGACGAGTCGTACATAATGACACCAGAGAGGTATTCTTCAATACCTGGCGCCGCAAATAATAATTCACGGAAGTCCTGACGATTTTCTGCACTATTCGGGAGATGCACCATCTCGAGGCGCTTCCCTGCGGTAGCATCACTTTCGTCCGCTGCTAAAATTCCTTTGCCGGGTGCCATCATGGCAGCGACTGTTTCGTACAGTTTTGCTTGTGTGTTCATACTCTCTATAGCATAGCAGTATAAAGCATACGAGACCCATGGCAGCTGTGGACTGACTCAACTATTCTTAGGCTATAGGCGGAGTAAGATACAAGGCAACTAGTGTAAAAAGAGTGAGTCGTACATATTGTACGGTGAACGATTTTTATACGCAGTTAACGCAGTAGCTTGCCCGGATATAGTCTAAGAACGGATTTTCCAACCGCGACGGAATAGAGTAGTTACGATGATGCCGAGTCCCACCACCAATCCCCCAATCACAAAGAATCCTACTGTAGTATTGGCTTCATGGTACCCAATCATGCTCCCCCGCACGCCGTCGGCAAAGTAGAAGAACGGATTGTAGCGGGTAATAGTAGCAGCCAGCGGTGGCAACATGGTGATGGAGTAAAAGATACCACCAAGGTAGGTCAGTGGCGTAATCACAAAGGTGTTAAGCACCTGGAGCTGTTCAAAGCTCTCCGCCCAGAGAGCAACTACAATTCCAAGCATCGCAAAGATGGCGGCAATCGCACTGATGTATACGAGGAATCCCAGTGGGGACACGAGCGTCACTGCCCCAAAAGCCAGTCCAACAAGGAGAATGAGGCACGCCACCATCACGGCGCGCGCTACCGCACTCCCCACAAACCCAATAAGCATCTCGACGTATGAAAATGGAGTGATAAGAATTTCTTCAATCCCGCGGGTAAAGCGCATGAAGTAGAGCGCTGATGAGGCGCTTGAGAACGATGCATTAATAATCGAGAGCATAAGTACGCCCGGGAATACAAATGATATATATGGCACACCCGCAAAATCATCAATCTTGCTACCGATAACGGTACCGAAAATAAAGATGTAGAGTGCCGCTGAGACAGCTGGGGCAATCAGGGTCTGCACCACCACCCGCATTGTTCGCTTTACTTCGCGACGGACCATCGTATAGAGTCCTATCCAGTTGGTATACATAATTTAATTTTTTAGGAGTTCTAAGTACTTGTCTTCAACCGACTTCCCGCCAGCCATAAAGTCTGACTTAGTACCATTCCAAATAATCGTTCCGTGATTTATGACCGCTATATGATTGCAGAGCTGCTGAATTTCTTCGAGGTAGTGGGAGGTGAGAATAATGGTCGTGCCGGCATCATTGAGTTCCTTGAGGTACGCCCAGAGGTCACGACGTTGCTCGACGTCTACCCCGGCGGTTGGCTCATCGAGGATGAGGAGTCCCGGCATATGCACGAGGGCTCGGCCGAGCATCGCCCGGCGCTTGAGACCGCCCGAGAGCTTTTGAAACTTGACGGTGCGATGCGCTTCAAGATCAAAACGCTTGATGAGTTCATTCACTCGCTTCATGCGCTCCTCGTGGGGAATGCCATAGTACCCACCCATAAAGTCCATCAGTTGTTCGGGGGTAGAAAAAATATCGACATTAAACTCCTGTGGCGAGAGACCGACTTTAGTGCGAGCAAGCTTGTAGTCTTTCACAACATCGGTGCCATCAATCGTAATGGTGCCTGAAGTTGGCTGCGCAATACCAGTAATACAGTGAATGGTGGTCGACTTCCCGGCGCCATTCGGACCCAAGAGTCCAAAAAACGCTCCGCGCGGAATTGAGAGTGAAATCCCATCAACCGCTCGCTTCGCCTTCGCCCCACTTCCATAGACCTTCACCAGGTCTTTTATCTCTAACATTGGTGTATCTGACATAAGCAATAGTATAGCAGATTTGCCCTCCGTATACGTAGAAAGGGCGGCGCCGAAGCACCGCCCTGTCCGCAATTTTGCCACACCTGTTAGGGAGCATAGCGGTTGTACTCTTCTTGGGTCACTGAGCCGAGAACAAGTCCATGTTCCTTCAGCTCGACTTCGAGATGCTGCAGTGAACTGGGACCAAAGTTGGAACCCTTTTTCATGTCCTTCTTCCCAACCATGAGCAGCTGTCCGAGGGTCGTATAGCCCTTGTTCTTGACGAGTGTCCGCACCCTGACCGGGAGAGTATGGAACCAGTCGAGATCAGTTAGAGGCGTGTACCAGTGCCTGAACTCGTCCGGCACCTTCATCAACCGCTTACTACCCTGTCCAACCAGCAACCAATTCCCTGACAGGTGATGATCACTCGCAAAGTCGAGCCAGTCGTTGAGGCGGCCAACACCGCTGAGCAAGCCTTCAGCAATAGCGCTGTCTATGAGCGCCGACATCACATGACGACGCGATGTGCCAAAGGGAGCATCTTGGCGCTTTTGCCAGGCAGAGAACACAGAATCCGCATAGATCGAGGTGTCGATACGGCTTTCGTTGAAATTGGCTGTAAACTGGCCGATG
>CAYSNO010000017.1:0-14286 GCA_964432455.1 uncultured Candidatus Saccharibacteria bacterium | reverse complement strand
CCTTGAGGTGGTAGCGCCTTCACGGGCATGCTGGTTCAAATCCAGTCTTGGGCACACGGACGCAAAAGAAAACAACACCCTTTAGCTAAAGGGTGTTGTTTTCTTTTAGTAAGCAATAAGTATTGCTTACGTGCGTCCGTGTGAACCGCAGGCATGTTTTTGCTATTCCTAATGCCAAAACAGCCGAGGTGGGGTCGACAGCACTTGTCTAAAATAGGAGCGTAGTGAACTATTTTAGCTAGTGACTGGTGACCAGGACAAGCAAACCGGATTTAAAAAAAGCTTAGTAACTCGTGACCAAATCCAGTCTTAGCAACTTGATCCCAATAAAATACGTACTTCAATATACCGAATACCCCCCAACCTAAACCAGTCTTGCCTTCCTTGAACTCACATACGCCAACGCCACAAAACAAAGTCCAATCAGTCCCGTCACCACCTCCGGCACATGGGTAATGAGGTTCATGAGCATCGCCACTGCGAGTCCCAAAATCGCCCAATGTGCCCCATGCTCGAGGTACCGCAATTCGGTGAGGGTATTTTCTTTCACAAAGTAGATAGTCATCGAACGGACAAAGTACGCTCCAATACCAAGACCAATCATAATAATGAAGAGATTTGTCGTGAGCGCAAAAGCGCCAATGACCCCGTCGAGCGAAAAGGCTGAGTCAAGCACGTTGAGATACATAAAGAGTGAAAATCCTCCCACTGCCACTGTGGAATTGGTGTGCGTGAGCGATCCCGCAATCCCTTCCATCACAATAAAGAGTACGAGTCCTATGAGACCAGCGACTAAGACACTCGCCTGGTCATAGTGAGTGAGGTAGGAGAGAGTGACGAGGAAGGTGACCGCCGTGGCGATTTCAATTGCTTCGATGTCGCCCCACTTCACCATGTACGATTCAATACTCTTGATCCAATGTACTGACTTGGCTTTATCAAAGAAGTACTTGAGTGACACCATAAGGAGGAAGATACCACCAAAGGCGGTGATAGACCCATGAACACTTTCAAGGAGGTGCCCATAGGCCTCAGGGTCATTGAGGGCTAGCTGTGTCACTGCAACGGGCGACATAAAGACCGCGGCACTGACAATCAGGATTGGAAGTACAAAGCGGGTGCCAAAGACCGCGAGGAAAATACCCCAGGTCAAAAAGCGCTGTTGCCAAACTGGACTCATCCGCTTGAGGACCTTGGCATTAACGACGGCGTTATCAAAGGAGAGAGTGACTTCAAGAACCGACAGCACTACGACGAGAAAGAGTGCTTCAGTCCCGAATTCAAACCACGTGGCGACAAAGAGGAAGAGGGAAATAAGGATGGGAACCAAGAAGTAGCGACGAACGTTTTTAGACATATACGGGCTAGTATACCAACGAAATCGGTTTTGGTGATACTGGGGTGCCATTATTTCTGGTGGTATACTACTCCCGTATGACCTACTTGCTTGCGCCAGAGTTTCTAAAATCCTTTAAAGATGCCGATATTCGCGGGACGTATTCTGATGAGATTAATGAGGGGGTGGCGTACGCCGTGGCACGTGCCTTTGTGGAGGAGTTTGCCTATACCAAGGTGGTGGTGGGACGAGATATGCGTCTGTCTTCGCCTGAGCTCCATACCGCTTTTGTCGCTGGGGTGCGAGACGCCGGGGCGGATGTGATTGATGTGGGTATGGTGGCGACCCCACAGCTCTACTTTGCCTCCGGGTCCATGAATCTCCCCGGGGTGATGATTACCGCC
The DNA here is from genome assembly GCA_964432455.1 of uncultured Candidatus Saccharibacteria bacterium. Classification (GTDB taxonomy): domain Bacteria; phylum Patescibacteriota; class Minisyncoccia; order Phycocordibacterales; family UBA918; genus OLB19. Next base: position 12,546 of record CAYSNO010000017.1, on the reverse strand, counting down.
TCACATAGTCCAGCCGAATATAATGGGATGAAGCTCGTACATGCACAAGCGATTCCGCTTACCAAACGCAATGGCCTCGCCCAAATCCTCAAACGAGTAAAAAAAGGGCAGTGGGTGACACCGAATAAAAAAGGAAAGTACACCAAAAAGAATATTGACGCCGGCTATCAGAAGCGAGTCCTCGCAGGTATCAAACCAAAGCGCTACGCTGGTATTCGTCTCGCGACTGATATCGGTAATGGGATGGCACATGATATCGTGCCACTCTTGGCAGAGAAGCTGCCGATTAAGTTCGATACTATCTTTGCTCACCGTGATGGCCATTTTCCGAATCGAGATTCTGATCCAAACCTCCGCGAGAATCAAACCGCCCTTGATAATAAAATTGACCACGGTCACTATGACTTCGGCATCTCTTTTGATGGGGATGCTGACCGTATTGCCTTCTTAGACGAACACGGCAACTACGTCAATAGCGCCGCCATCGGTGCCCTGATTGCAAAGCGTATTTTGGCTCGCGAGCCAAAAGCGAAGATTGCCTCTACTAATCTCAATAGCCGTATCTATGATGAAACCATTACCGCTCACGGTGGGAAGGTGGTGATGGCTCGCACGGGACACACCTTCGTCAAAGAGGCGATGCGTAAGCATAAAGCACTCTTTGGCTGCGAATACTCAGGACACTTCTTTTTCCGCGATTTCTTTTACACTGACTCAGTTGTATTGACTCTCCGCGAGGTGCTTGATGCTTATGTAGAGGCGAAGGCAGCGGGGCAGACCTTTAGCGAGATGATGGCGCCGTACCTGGTGTACCACCAGACTGAAGATATTGTGATTAAGGTCACTGACAAGGATATCGCTATGGCGAAGGTTCATGACTATCTCGTATCCCTAAAGCCTAAGCAATTGAAGAAATTTGATGGCTACTTTGTTGATTTCGGCGACGTGTGGGGTGCGGTCAAAATGAGTGTGACCGAATACGGCGTGAAGTTGATGTTTGAATCAACGAGCAAAGCGAAAGCAGTCAAACTGCAAAAGCAGATCGCGACGTTTGTGAAATCGGTGGCGAAGGAGGGGTAGAGGGTTGGGTGCAGATCACTCGCTTAGCCGCCCCAATATAAAAGACCCCGAAGAGGGGTCCTTTATATTGGGGCGACTAGAGAGAATCGAACTCTCGATACCGGTTCCACAAACCGGAGTTTTACCACTAAACTATAGTCGCCATAAACCGTTGGTACTCATGTTTATCATGATGTACAAGGTGGTGGCAATTGTGACATAACCAGGCCAGATTATCAATAGCATTGTTAAAATGGTTTTTGTCTATGTGGTGTACCGCTAAAACCCGAAAATCTTCGGTACCGCACCGTTTACAAACCTTTTTAGCATGCCTACCAAGGAGACTACGGTAAGCACTGTTGCCATTTTTCCAATTCGGATGTTTTTCCATTGAAAATTCAACATTCCGCCACTTTGTTTGACATGATCTTCCGCAAAAGAACTTCCCGCTCTGTGATCCACGCAGGGCTTTTCCTTTTTTGTAAGTCTCTTTATTGCAAATACTACAGTTAACAACTTTTCCATTTCTTGAGGCGGCAACTTTACAAACACGCGAACAGTAAATCCCGTAGCCATTTTTTATCCATGATGGTTTGGCGTAAAAACTTTTCTGACATTGTTTGCAGATAACCGTTGTCATACCACTATTTTATCAAGTAATAGAGAATGTTATAAGGGTGCCGTGTGCAGTATTTAAGACCGTCTCATAACCTCCCAAAAGATAGAGTCGTATGATATAGTTTACTCAATATGGATCAAGAAACCCTCTTAATTGCTATTTTCTTCACCTTTATGATTGGCGCGGGAATTGGTTTTTACGTCACCAAAGTCATTATTGGCGTATGAGTCGCTGGTTGTTTGGGGTCGTCGCCGGGCTTTCGATTTTGGTCGGGGGAGTGACTGCCTACGCGCAGGAAGTCCACCAAGAACTGCAAGAGACCGTACGAGCCGAGGTGCTTGAGATTGTTGATCAATATGACCGGGATATCCTCGGTACGGGAGCGACAACCACCGTCCAAGAACTACGCGCCAAGCTCCTATCAGGAAGCAAAGTAGGGGAAGTGGTCCGCTTTGAAAACGACCTCATGGTGCTCGAAGTCGGGGATAAGATTTTCGTCAACCGGCTGGTGGCGATTGATGGTGAGGAATACTTCATTTTTAAAGATATTGAGCGTCGACCCCAACTCCTTATATTGGCGGTTCTCTTGGCGACTCTCGTCATTGTCTTTGCCCACTGGCAAGGCGTGCGGGCGATACTCAGTCTCGCGGTTAGTGCGCTCGCGGTTATCTTCCTACTCGTTCCAGCACTCCTGGCGGGCTATGATCCGGCCCTCGCGAGCTTTGCGATTGCAGCAATCATCCTTGCTATCACGCTCTTTTTGACTCACGGTCTTTCGGTGTATGTGCGGATAGCCTACTTTGGGACGATGGCGGCCGTGGGCGTGACTTGTCTCATTGCTTGGCTATCAGTCTCGTGGCTTCACCTCACTGGCTTTAGTGCGGACGCGTCCGTGTACCTCAACTTTGCTACCGGCGGACAGCTTGATCTCGCCGGGCTCCTTCTTGGCGGGATTATCATTGGGCTCTTGGGTGTTCTTGATGACGTCTCGATTACGCAAGCTTCAGTAGTGCAAGAGCTCCGTCGTGCGAATCCAACTCTCGGCGTCCGTTCGCTCTACGAACGTGGGGTCAAGGTAGGGCGCGACCACGTCGGGTCCTTGGTAAACACACTCGCACTCGCGTATGTCGGGACGGCGCTCCCGCTCGTGCTCCTCTACGCCCAATCACAGGCACCGTTTATGGATATTCTTAATCAGGAGGTGGTAGCAGCTGAGCTCGTGCGTATTATTGTGGGCAGTATTGGCCTGGTGCTCGCGGTGCCATTTACGACGCTTGTCGCAGCCTACTACTTTTCGCGTCACGAAATTGACAGCCACACATCCCCATCGCATAGTCACCATCACCACCATTAGAGGCGTATAATAAAGCTACCTTTATTTAATCAGGGGTAATTTTTATACAAAGTTATGAAAGGATTTTTGGAAGAGTTCAAAGCCTTCGCGATGCGCGGCAATGTCGTAGACCTTGCGGTGGCAGTGGTTATTGGTGCTGCTTTTGGCAAGATTGTATCTTCACTCGTGGAGAACATCTTCATGCCAGTTATCGGTATCCTCGTTGGGGGCGTCGACTTTACTGGCTGGGCACTGAAGGTCGGTGAAGTAAACATCACCTACGGCGCTTTTATTCAGAGCGTCTTTGACTTTGTCATCGTCGCCCTCGTCATCTTTATGGTGGTGAAGGCGATGGCCAAGATGAAGAAAACCGAAGAAGAGACACCAGCGAAGCCCGCTGAACCGTCAGCTGAAGTGAAGCTTCTGATGGAGATTCGCGATAGTCTTCGCCATCACCACAACTAATGATGGAGTAGGGGATAGTATTCCCGAAAAACAGCCAAAACGAGCGACCATTTGGTCGCTCGTTTTGTCTACCCTCTCGCCAAAGTCATAAATCAGTATTCGAATATATACTGTCCACTAGTTATCCACATTTGGTGGGGTGTGGTAGCGAATATAGCTATATTTTTCAACGCCACCTTCGAAAAGGCTCGTCTTTTTACAAGATGGGGAAACCACTCTATGATAGAGATACCGCACGAGTTCTCCAATCGTGCGTGTCGGAGGTATAAGACACGCCACGTGCACGCCAATTTCATGACGTGAACCTTGGCCAGCATGTTCTGGTGTGTCTTTATTTCCCTCATTCTTTCCCAGACAGAATCGGCTAGTAGAAGAGAGCGTTTAGCCGCGCTCTTGGCTATGAGCACCACCACAGATTGTGTTTGGATGAGAAACCAATTATTACCGCTGTCGCCTAACTGTTCTTGTTGTGATATGGAAATTAAGCAGATAAAAAAGCGTGACGGTTCAATCAAGCCATTTGATATTGCCAAGGTTGAACACGCCATTCTGATGGCTCTCACGGAGACCAATGCCGGTGGAGAAGAGGATGCCAAAAAAGTCGCCACCCTCGTCCACCAAAAAGTAGTATCAATGTGTGTGCAAGCCGGCACGGCTGAAACCGGCGACCCAAAGGCGCAAAAGTGTATTGATGGCTACCCAACAGTGGAAGAAATCCAAGACCTCGTCGAGGCGTCCTTGATGGAGCTCAACTACTTTGATACCGCCAAGGCGTACATCATTTACCGTAATGAGCGCAAGAAGATGCGTGAGCGAGATATTTTCCGCAAGCGCCAAAACCTCAAGCCCTACGAGTATCCAGAACTGTATGAGTATGTTGACGCTATCCGCCACTCGTACTGGGTACACACTGAATTCAACTTTACCGGAGACGTGCAGCACTTCCACGTGAACGTGAACGATGCCGAACGAAACGCCATCAAGAATACGATGCTCGCCATTGCGCAGATTGAAGTTGCGGTGAAGAGCTTCTGGGGGGACATCTACAAAAAGATGCCAAAGCCAGAGATTGGGGCAGTGGGGTCTACCTTTGCCGAGTCAGAGATTCGTCACACTGATGCCTACTCACACCTGCTTGAAATTCTTGGCCTCAACAATGAGTTTTCAAAGATCAAAGATATCCCAGTCATTCAGCAGCGCATGGACTACCTTGATAAGGTGGCTGAGCTCTCTCGTACCCAGGAGAATCGAGAGTACGCACATGCCGTTATGCTCTTCTCACTTTTTATTGAGCACGTGTCGTTGTTCTCGCAGTTCCTCATCATGATGTCATTTAACAAGCATAAGAACTTGTTTAAGGGTATCAGTAATGCGGTCGAGGCAACCAGTAAAGAAGAAAACCTCCATGGTCTCTTTGGTATCGATGTGATTAACATCATTAAAGAAGAGCATCCAGAGTGGTTTGATAAGGCGATGCAGGAAGCTATTCTCAAGGCCTGTGAAGAAGCCTTTGAAGCAGAAAGTCGCGTGGTGGACTGGATCTTCGAAGCCGGCGAGCTTGATTTCTTGCCGTCACAGAACGTGAAGGAGTTTATCAAGAATCGTCTCAATAACTCACTGGCCGCCATCGGCATGCCTCGTCACTTTGAGGTGAGTGAAGCCCTCCTTGAAGAGACTGATTGGTTTGATAACGAAGTCATTGCCACCAAGCACGTCGACTTCTTCGATAAGCGTTCAATTAACTACAACAAACGATCCGCCAGTGTTACCAGTGAAGATTTATTCTAGTTTGTCGCGCAGAAAGACTTAATTTCCGATTATGCAAAAGAATGTACCGTGGAGTTGGATTAACGAAAATACACGTGCGTTCATGTCACGAGGGTATCTCGTAGATGGACAGACGACCGAAGAACGAGTGCGCGCCATTGGTGAGCATGCCGAAAAAATCCTCGGTCAGAAGGGCTTTGCCGACAAGTTCGAAAAGTACATGAGCCTCGGCTGGATTTCACTTGCGACCCCGGTCTGGGCGAACTTTGGTCTCAAGCGTGGCTTGCCAATCAGTTGCTTTGGTTCGTATGTGGCTGACGATATGGCGAACATTCTCCATACCCAGGCTGAAGTCGGGATGATGAGTAAGTACGGTGGTGGTTGTTCCGCTTTCTTTGGTGACGTTCGTCCACGGGGGAGTGAGATTACCCAAAACGGTAACTCATCTGGACCAGTGCATTTCATGCAGCTGTTTGAAAAGATTCTTGATGTGGTGAGTCAGGGAGCAACTCGTCGTGGTGTGTTTGCCGCCTACCTGCCAGTAGAACATCCAGATATTCACGAATTCCTTGATATTGGTACTGAAGGAAATCCAATCCAAAAAATCAACCACGCGGTGACGGTCACCAATGCCTGGATGGAATCAATGATTGCTGGCGACGAAGAGAAGCGCAAAGTCTGGGCTAAGATCATTCAGCGCCGTGGTGAAATCGGCTACCCGTACATTATCTTTATTGATAATGCGAATAACGGCAAGCCAGAGGTCTACAAAGACAAAAATCTCCCAATCTACGCCAGTAACGTGTGTAGTGAGATTATGTTGCCGAGTAGTCCAGAGTGGTCATTCGTCTGTTGTATCTCATCTATCAATGCTGCTTTCTATGATGACTGGAAGGACAGTGATCTCGTTGAGACCATGATCTACTTCCTTGATGCGGTCATGACCGACTTCATACAGAAACTTGAAGCGATGCGCGATAGTGACGATGCTGACAAGCGCCTCGCATTCCGCTTCATGGAACGACCATACAACTTTGCGGTCGCTAACCGCGCACTTGGTCTTGGGGTCCTCGGGTACCACACCCTCCTCCAGAGCAAGGGCCTCTCATTTGAAAGTGAGGAAGCTTCCGCTATCAACGACGAGCTGTTTGCTCTCATTAAAGACCGTTCATACGCAGCGTCTGCTGCGATGGCCAAGGAGTTTGGTGAACCAGAACTCCTTCGGGGCTACGGTCGCCGTCACACCACCACCATGGCCATTGCACCAAATACCTCGTCAGCCTTTATTCTCGGACAGGTGTCACAGGGTATCGAACCAATTTGGTCTAACTGCTACATCAAAGACGTAGCAAAGCTCAAGGTGGTCATCAAGAATCCTATGCTCGAGACTCTTCTCACCGAAAAGGGGAAGAGTACCAAAGAAGTGTGGGACAGTATCCGTGACAACGATGGTTCGGTTCAGCACCTCGACTTCCTCAGCGATCAAGAAAAGGCCGTCTTCCGTACCTTCGCCGAAATTGACCAAGCACGCATCATTGAACTCGCTGCCAACCGTCAAAAGTTTATTGATCAGGGTCAGTCTCTCAACGTGATGGTAGCGCCCGATACGCCAGTTAAGGAAATCAACCAGCTCTACCTCCAGGCCTGGAAGCAGGGTTGTAAGGCACTCTACTACCAACACAGTATGAATGCCGCGCAGCAGCTAACGCGCAAGAAGTTGCAGGAACAAGCTAAAAAATAGAAACTAAGAAAATACCTCTCAATGAGGTGTTTTCTTAATAATAAACGAAAAAGCCCGCCGGTGTCCGCATCAGCGGGCTTTTTCGGCGGGTTCAGCGTTCCCAGTAGAACTGCAGGTCACACAAAGCGAGAACAACGGCCTTCCCGATGCCTGGCTCACTTTTGTGCTGGGCAAACATTTGCTCTACCAGCACAAAAGCATTTTTCTGGCTGCATTTGAGGCGACTGTCCTTCGGCAGGCAAAGCACAATTGCTGCCAGTGCTTTCCAGCGTCTCTCGTCCTCGTGATTTTGAGGAACGCGGGTGAGGATGATCTTGAAGAGTCGACCGCGCTCGTCTTGATCAAACTCACTAAGTTGGTTGCGAACGGCAGCGAGGCTTCGCTCAGTGGGGAGTACGCCGGCTGCCAGGAGTTCATCAACCAGCTCAAGAATGACAGTCGACGGGGATTTGGTCTTAGGTGAGGTGCTCATCAGGTCTTCCTTTGACGAGGTTGATGTTTACGCCATACCATACAATAGTCCTTAGAATTTGTATACAGTGGCCGTGGATATGTCCGCTGTGCAATCACCAGGCTCGTGTATGATAGAGGGTAAGGAAGCCAAAGCGGTGTTGGGCAGGGACTATGTTTCGCGACGACATGGTCCCCGCCGAGTACCGCTTTTTGCTTTATTGAGTTCGGCTGATACACTGGTAGCAGTATAGTCTTTGCCCTCAGGAGGTGCCGATGTTCAAGGTAATGTTCATGATTCTCGGTCTCCTCGATGAGACTGCGTCAACGGTGGTGATAGAACCACTGCCGTCGTGTACGAGGTGGGAGTCACCGACGCGTGAAGTGAAGTGGGTGTTCTGTCTGTGTCGCACGATTACGATCCTCGACTTTTGTGCGGGTCCGGCCGACGCTGATGGACGCTTGCTTGAAGTTTACCGCGAGCGACAGCATGGTACACCACCACTCATGTACCTGCGCTTGCGTATAACTGAAAAATGAAAGGGGCGGCCATTGGTCGCCCCTTCGCCAGTTATTTTGTATAATAAAAAAATGGAATCATACCTTGACCAAGTACTCGCATGTCCATCACGCGTGCTCGCCACTTATGGTCCAGTCGGACTAAATGTCGTGCCCGTGTCTGTGGTAACTAAAGAGGGTGACACGCTTGTCCTCTACGACTTTTTTATGGGGAAGACAGTAACGAACATCAAAGCTACTGGTGCAGTCGCGTTGACCGCTTGGGATGGGCTGTCGGGTATTCAAATCAAAGGTCAGGCTTGTTACGAATCTACTGGTGATTCGTATACTACTGCGGTGACCGTCATGCGCGGGCGGTTTCCGGAACGGACGTTGCGCGGCATTATTCGAGTGAGTCCAGAGACGGTATTTTTGGTTTCCCCAGGTACCGAGGCAGGACAACAATTAGTCTAGGCATAGTGTATGCTCCGAACCCTGTCATTATTATTGATAGTCTCTTTAGCGCTCTACTGGTATGCGGCGGTAGGTATGGTGTGCCAGGCACCCCTCTCATACCGGATTGCCGGTCCAATCGATGAACGGTTTGGTATCACCGAAGTAGAAGCAGCTGAAGCGGTCAAAGAAGCAGAGACGGTCTGGGAAACAATGCTCGGACGGGAGCTCTTCTATGTCAGTGATGGTACTCGGGCTGATGTCACGATTAATTTCGTGTTTGGTGAACGCCAAGCTACCGCGCTGGCGGAAGCTGACCTCCGAGAACGACTAGCCGACAAGCAGTTGTCCTCCAGTGACTTGCAAGCACAGTACGACAAGCTGGTTGGTGAATATCAAGCGGCCAAGAAGGCTCACGAAGCGAATGTCGGAGCCTACGAAGAACGGTTGGCTTCCTACAACGCCGAGGTGGCACGATACAACGAGGCGGGTGGGGCACCGGAGGATGTCTACGCCGAGCTTGGTCAAACCGAAGCTGCCCTAGCCAAAGAAGCCGACCGGCTAGAAGCAGAGGCCGATACGCTCAAAGAGCGTGCTGCCGAGATCAATAAGCTCGGTGAAGCGGGCAATCAGATTATTCGTCAGTACAATGCCGGAGTTGAGACGTACAACGAACAATTTGGGACCGCCGAAGAGTTTACCGAAGGGGACTACCAAAACGGCCGAATCAATGTCTATACCTTTGCCAATCAAACGGAGTTGGTGAAGGTGCTCGCACACGAACTGGGGCACGCTTTATCGGTGCCTCACGTTGAGGGAAGCAATTCCGTGATGTATTATTTACTTGAGGATCAACCGACGCCTCTGACCCTATCACCACAAGATACTGCTGCTGTGACAGCCGTCTGTGGTGACACCGGCAGTGTTCCGACGCGCGTTCGAGAACTCATTAATCGTTATATATTATAGTTATGAATAGTTTGTTTAGTTCTACGCTCAATCGTACCTTGGCGACACTTGTACTCCTTGGAGTAGTGGTGGCGCTTGGCAGTTATGCGTATGTGACGCTCAAAAATGCTGGTGGTTGGGTCGGTCCAACAACAATTAATGTGGTTGGTAATGGTGAAGTAACCGCCGTACCAGATATTGCGACCTTCTCATTTTCAGTGAAGGCTGAAGGAGCAGATGCGACCGCGGCCCAAGCCAAGTCAGCAGAAGCCATGAAGGCAGTAAATGATTATCTTAAGGGGGAGGGAGTTGAAGAAAAAGATATCAAAACTACCGGTTACAATTTGAATCCAAAGTACACCTACGAACAACGACCATGCGCAATGGGTGCCTGGTGTCCACCAGGGGAGCAGAAGCAAGATGGCTTTGAGGTGTACCAGACCGTGACCGTCAAGGTGCGTGATACAGCGAAGGCCGGAAACCTCCTCACTGGAGTTGGAAGCAAGGGCGCAACTGATATCAGTGGTCTTGGTTTCACCCTTGATGATGACGAGAAGTACAAGGCTGATGCTCGTAAGCTCGCTATTGCCGACGCTAAGGCACAGGCCGAAGCACTCGCCGAACAACTTGGTGTCCGTTTGGTTGAAATGACCGGCTATTACGAAGAGTCACCAATGAACCCAATGCCATACTACGGTATGGGAGGGGACATGGCGATGTCTGCGAAAGCTGAGATGGCTCCAGCCGCTGATGTACCAGCTGGTGAAAACACCATCACCAGTCGCGTCAATTTGACCTATACAATTAAGTAATCGTCAGATTGAAACAATACAAAAGACCCGAGTCGGGTCTTTTGTATTGCCCGCGGTTGACACCCCCATACGGGGGGAGTATAGTAGTAATCAATCGCCCCCGAGGCGTTTTTATTTTGACCACCTATTCGTTAATTAATTAGTATTATGGAACGTTTTTCTCGTTACCTCCGCGCCACCATTGCGGAAATGAAGCATGTAAAGTGGCCAAATCGCCGTCAGGCCGGTGTGTACACCGTTTTGGTTATCAGTATTTCTGCTGTCGTGATGATCTTTGTATCACTCGCAGACTTCGTCTTTACCTCAGGTATCGACTTTGTTGTTAACCGCTTCTAAAAAGTATGGCCAAACAACATTCAACCGGTGAACGCCGTTGGTATGCTATTCATACCTATTCTGGCTACGAAAACGCCGTAGCGCGTAACCTCCGTCAGCGTATTGATTCCCTCAACATGCAGGAGAAGATTTTTGATGTGGTGGTACCGTCCGAGAAGAAGATTCGGGTCAAAGGTGGCAAGCGTGTCACTGAAGAAGAGAACCTTTTCCCAGGCTACGTGCTCGTCGAAATGATTGTAGACGATGAATCATGGTACGTCGTGCGCAACACGCCTCGGGTTACTGGCTTTGTCGGTTCAGGTACCCAGCCAGTCCCGCTCTCAGAGGCCGAATATCGCGCGCTCGTGCGTCAAATGTCTGATGATACGCCAACCCACAAGGTTGATCTTTCAGCCGGTGATATGGTCATTATTGCTGATGGTCCATTTAAGGATCTCGAAGGTAAGGTAGGGGAGGTAGATGAGAAGTCAGGTAAGGTGAAGGTGCTCGTGGCGATGTTTGGGCGGGAGACTCCCGTGGAACTCGACTTCCTCCAAATTAAAAAAGTATAAATTGGCGAACTCCGTGCGCTTCAGAAAAATTGTTCGTCGTCGTACCTCAAAGTACGCCTCGCTCACAATTTTTCTTCCAGCGCTACGGATTTCATCCAATTTCTACCTTTTTAGAAATCAGGGAACATATAAAGACGCCGGCCTATAGGCCGGCGTCTTTATGTGGTTGCAAAATAGCGGTTTTCTTGTATACTGCGTGAGCTTCTAAAAGCTAGACGCTCGTGGCTATGGAAAACACGGCGGGTAGCGCACACGTTAATTATTTCAAAAGAAACACCATGGCAAAGAAACTAGTAAAGAAAATCAAGGTTCAGTCAGTGGGTGGTAAGGCAACCCCAGCTCCACCACTTGGACCAGTACTCGGTCAGGCCGGTATCAATATCGGTGAATTCGTTAACCAGTTCAACGAACAGACTCGCGGCGAGCGCATGGGTGAAGTAGTCCCAATCGAAATCTCAGTCTACGATGACCGTTCGTTTACCTTCATCCTCAAAACCTCACCAGCTTCACGTCTTATCTTGAAGAAGATGGGCAAGGACAAGGGTTCACAAAAGCCAGGTACCCAGAGTGGTGGTACTATCACCAAGGCTCAGATTCGCGAGATCGCCGAAATCAAAGCCGTTGACCTCACTGCCGCTTCAGTTGAAGCAGCGATGCGCAGTATCGAAGGTACTGCACGTAGTATGGGTGTAAAAGTCGTAGACTAGTAAGACTTTTACAAACCATTTGAGATAGTTTGGTCGCTTGCGACAAAAATATCCAAATGGTGTACTGCTCCTGTAAGGAGTTAAGGTTGTAGATTAATCTACATGTTACTCTAAACAAAAAGCACCCACCAGGGTGCTTTTTGTTTAGTCGTCATTGCGAGCCAGAGCGAAGCAATCCAGTCCCCAGGTCAAAAGGTTGACGCACACTCTCATCCATCCTCTCATATTCACATCACCCTGGTCTCTGTAAGAAATGGGGAAGTGAGGCGTCAAAGGGTTTGGAGCCCCAAAAATGGGGTGATGAACATAATCATGAGGGAAGCAGATGCTCGATGAACTATTGGCTATAAGGAATCCGGAACTCGTCATCGTGGTATATGACCCGGTTCCTGCGGACTCAGCTTTTTCGCGGCCTTCGCCGCGAATGGTCTCGGCGGCGGTTGCTAAGCAGCACACAATCTGGGGTGCTGCTAAGCGTGTTCAAACGCTTTTGGTGCCTCCGAGTGACCGGGTCACCAGTGATGTCATGGTGAACGAATTCCGTCGTGTCGAGGTAAATGGTGTTGACCGGTTCTATTTCATGGTCAGTGGTCACAACTTCAGCTTTGGCAAACGGCTTCGGCGGCAGTTTTTCCAGCCAGATTCGGCTGCCGCCATGTTCGGTCCGGTCGATGGTCCGGTCGTTGCAGAAATGATCCAGAATTTCCTCGACGTGCTGAAGCAGAAGTAAATCGCCAATTAGGTCAGCAACGCTGACTATCCACCCGTCCGGTTCGTGTAACTGGGCGGTTTTTGCATTGCTTCGCT
>CAYSNO010000016.1:8343-15537 GCA_964432455.1 uncultured Candidatus Saccharibacteria bacterium | reverse complement strand
TGAAAAATGCAGGCATGGCCGATTTTCGCAAAGAAGACTTCGGCTGGATCAAACGACGCTGGCAAACGAACGACCATTTGGTTGTACTTGGCTACAACCATGTGACCGACAAATTCTTTACCCTCGTGAGGCGTCAGGTCCGAGAATTGCTGAACAACACCAACCTTCCATTTAAAGGTCGGCATTCTCCGCTGACCCGCGCCGCGGCTGCACTTAAGCCGCTTCGCTTGAAGATAAGGCCGGTCATTCAGTATGAAGGTTCTATCAAGGTGTCGAAGACCGCCATAGCGCATCGCCACTTCGTGTTTGTCGAAATCTTCGATGTCCCGACCGAATCACAAGAGAAGGGCTACTACCAAGAGTTCGACGCCTCGCAAGCCAAGAAAATGTTCAGCTCGTTTGAGACTGAAGTCGTCGATTACATTATTGGGCAAGTCAATCTCAGTGTTGATTTGGCAGAAGTCGCCTGAGCCAACCAACGTCAGCAACCGCTGACCCTGAACCCGCCCCGTGCATCGCACTGGGGCGTTTTCGTATCTGATTGCGTTTGAGTTCATAGTTTGTTATTTTTGTCCCAGTTGTTGGACAAGGAGATCCACATGTTAGAGGTGTACGTTGGCGCTGCTCTTACCGGGGCTCCGCCTGAATTCGTCAATGACTTCCTACCAGCTCTTAAGGCAGGAATTCGAAAGATGGGCATTGAGGTACTCGACTTCATCGGTCTTGAAGCTGGGACCGCTCTCGATGTCTTCAAGCACGATCGGAAATGTACCGTGCTGGCCGATATCTGCATCTTCATCGTCGATCATCCGTCAACCGGACTCGGCATGGAAATTATGCTGCGAGAGGGGGCTGGGAAGCCAGCCTTGTTCTTTGCGCTTGAGGGCGCACGGGTGACTCGCATGCTCCTCGGTTTCCTTGACGAGGGTGGTTTGAAAGTAGACCGCTATACCACTGTCGAGGATATCTGCGGCACGCTACGGGAGCTTGTGCTTCACCTCGATCCGGACTACTGGTTGCGCGGCTAGAGCAAATCTGAATCGACGAAAAGGCGCGGGAGACTGCGCCTTTTTCTTATCTCATATCACTGCTATACTACTACCCAATATGGAATTGTCGCGACAGGGAGCTTTGCCCGCACAGCAGCTACAGCAGCTAATGGACAGTGGTTTTATAAAAGGAGCTGATACCTCTCATGTGTCACCAGCCTCACTTGACCTTACGCTCAGTGATGAGGTGTATGAAATTGAAGGACTCCTTTTGCCTAAAAGTGGTGAGACTATCAAGAGTCTTCTTCCCCTCATGGATGCAAAGCGTATTGATTTCAGTAATCCCTGCCGAGCCAAGAAACTCTATCTTGCACGTCTTAATGAATCACTCGAGCTTCCATCTGCTATTTATGGGTATTGTAATCCGAAATCTTCGACCGGACGACTCGATGTCCATGTGCGGGTTTTGGCTGACGGGGTACCTCGTTTTGATTCAGTCACCCCAAAGGGTTTTGTAGGTGAATTGTGGGTGGCGATTATTCCACAATCTTTTTCGGTTCAGCTCCATGTTGGTACGCCACTGACCCAGCTCCGTCTCTTTACGGCTGATACCCGCTTCACGGAACTTGATTTAGAAATTGCTATGAAAGAAGGTTTGGTCTTCGGTCGTGAATCTGGCGAAAAGCTTTTATACAGTGAATTGGTGACCAATGATCAAGACGGCGCGGTGGTACTGACGGCTTTGGTTGAAGATGGACTTTGTGGCTATGAGTGTATTGCAACTCCGGACCAAATTATTGATGTGGCAAAAGTGGGTGGCTATGAGGCGAGCGAGTTTTTCAAACCACTAACCATTGACCGCGGGGCACTGCGTCTCAAGCGCGACCGCTTTTACATACTCTCGGGTGCTGAAGCCGTACGCATTCCACCAGGATTAGCCTCTGAGATGGTGCCAATGGATGAACGCAGTGGTGATTTTCGTTCCCACTATGCCGGCTTCCTCGACCCCGGATGGGGCTACGGCCAGGACGGTGCCGGGAAGGGGCGTCCGTTTACACTTGAGGTTCGACCGTTTGAGGATTTAGTAGTGAGACCAGGTCAACCGATTGCGAAGATTCGTTTTGAGCGAATGGCCGAAGTCCCAACATTTCATTACGACACGAAGCAATCAAACTACCTCATACAGTTTGGTCCAAAGCTTGGAAAGCAGTTTAACTAGTCCTTTTTTACGATATCGTGTTCACCACGTTTGATATTGAAGCGTCCTGGTTCAGGGTCAAGATGGAGTGTGAGGCCACTGTCACCATAAGCATCTTCAAGCATGTGGGCCATCTCAGCCGCTCTCGTGGCGAGGGTGGGATGGACGACACTCGTAGCCCGGAGCTCAACCAGATACACCAAAGCCGGTAGGTCACCGGTGAGGTAATTACTGATGTTGTTGCCCATGGCGTGGTAGTACTGAGCGATATATGCATCATCGGTCAAGGCTTCAATAGCAGCTTTTTGGTTAGCAATAAGCGCTTCTGCTTCGCTGCGCAGCGTTGGGGTGAGTTCATCTAGGTACCACTCGTGGAAGCCGATTTCAGCTGTGAGGAGTGGCATGCGCTGTGTCACTGCGCGGTGGCGCTGGATATCTCGGAAGGAACCAAAATCGAGTGTAAAAGCAAAAGCCACTTCACCTGTTGTACCGAGCCACTTTGGCAACTCAGTTTTGGCTGGGCGGTTTTTAAGAAGAGATTCGTACGGAATCAGTTCTGTGCGATCAATGCCGTCGCGCACCAGAGCGAGAGATGGAGTTTCAGGGTCGTGATAGTAGTAGTGCGTCATGGTTTCAGCCACATACGCTTCGGTTGCTTCGTAGCGCTTCTTTTCGTTACTAAATGAGTTTGGATAGGCAGCAATCATACCGTCTTCGAGCTTCTGTGCAATGTCTCGTACTTCTGGCAGTGGATGATGGCGGAGGATTGCAATCCGATCAGCGAACTGACGAAGGGTGCCACTCCAGGCGAGGTTTGTAGATGCGCCAGCAGGGAGGAAGCCACGGCAGATATCAAAAGCTCTAGCGGCAATAGCTTTGTCATATACCACTTCCTTCTCACCGTCACCAAGCGGGTACCGTCCTTTGAGAGCATCTTTCATCTCGGCGACCGCCTTGAGATAAAAGGCCCGCCAGTTTTCGAGAATACTTGTACCGGCGTCTGAAGCGAGCGGGTTAATAAATGGCTGGTTCGCAAAATCAATATAACGAGTTGATGCCTCCTGGCCGTTGTAGAGCTTGTAGTCCTGAATCGCTTTAGCGGCAAGCATCGATACTCCTTCAATAAAAACGACCGCAAAACCGCAGTCACCAATTGATTTATGACCATAGCCGACATAGTACGTCGACATGAATTTGTCCGCGCCTTTTTCGGCAAGCACAGCGAGGTGTTCGGCGACACCACCAACTGAGCGAGAGTGGAGCGCTTGGAGCATCGCGAGTGCTTCAGCGGTGAGAGTGGCACCAGGATCAATAATAACAATATGACCACCGTCTTTGAGTAATTCTTTTTGATGATTAAGGGATTCAATTGATTGCATATGTCTATATTGTACGCTCTTTTCTGAATAACTATTAAACGATTCTCGGTTTTGACAGGGGACAGTCGTTTTGACTAGATTGACCACTGACCAAAGCCGTTTTTGAGTACCTTGATTATTTGGATAGACGTCGGGGTATTAGGTACAATAGTGTATGCCTGGAACATTAATCGTCCTTGATGGTGCCGATGGCGCTGGCAAGGCTACTCAAACTCGTTTACTCGTTGATCGTTTAAGTGCCGAAGGGTACGTCGTTCATACCCTCGATTTCCCACAATACACCCAGAACCATTTTGGTCGTCTCCTCCGCGAATGTCTCGATGGCAAGCGCGGTGATTTTATTGCTACTGACCCCCGTATTGCTTCTACACTGTATGCGGCCGACCGTTACGAATCATCGGCCACAATTCGAGAATGGTTAGAATCAGGTGCTGTGGTGATTCTTGATCGATATGTGAGTTCGAACATGTTGCATCAGGGCGCCAAGATTTTTGATGAAGAAGAACTTTCCAACTTTCTTACTTGGCTTGATGCGATGGAGCACGGTATATTTGCGATTCCTCGTCCTGATGTCATCGTCTATCTTGATGTACCATTTGCAGTTCGAAAAAAGCTCAAAGCTGAAGCGGTGGCAGCTGGCAAACATGGCGCAGAAGTAAAAGTAGATCAAGCCGAAGCCAACGATCAGCACCAACAAGATTCAGAAGAAAACGCCAAGCGCCTGGTGGCACTCCATAACGAATGGCGAACAGTGGTCTGCGTTGATGGTGAGACGTTGTTAACTCGTGAAGCTATTCATGAGCAAGTCTATGAAACCGTAAAGCCAATATTGCCGCCACGTTACGAGTAGGGTATGGAACTCAAAGTCAAAAAGCTCCGCCCTGACGCCAAGCTACCGAGTTATGCGCACGCCAGTGATGCGGGGATGGATTTGTATACGGTGGAGGATTTTACTATCGAGCCAGGGAGTCACCAGCTCGCGCCAACCGGACTTGCTATTGTCATTCCTGATGGCTACACCGCACTCGTGTGGGACAAGGGAGGTGTTGCAAATAAGCGCCATATAAAAACAGTTGGTGGGGTGTTTGACACCGACTACCGTGGAGAGTACCTCATTGGACTTTATAATTTTGGAGCTGCGGCACAGTCCTTTAAGGCGGGTGACAAAATCGCGCAGCTTATCATTCAGCGGGTCGAGCACCCGATGTTGGTTGAGGTGGCAGAACTCGACGAAACCCCACGTGGGGAAGGACGATTTGGGAGTACTGGTCAGTAACGTACAATAATAAAAACATTTATGGAAAAAGCAAAATTAATTGTCGTCGATGGTGGCGCAAATATTGGTAAGGCGACTCAGGCAGACATGCTCATGAACCGCCTTATTAATGAGGGATACAAAGTAGGGAAGATGGACTTCCCGCGGTACAACCAAAACACTATTGGTCACTTCATTAATGAATTTATCGATAGTGATAGTCCGTCCTTGGCTACCTTGCCACCAAAGTGTTTTGCTATTCTCTTTGCCGCTGATCGTTACGAATCAAAAAAGCAAATTGAAGAGTGGATAGCCGAAGGGCGGGTGATTATCTTTGACCGGTACGTCAGTGCCTCGATGCTGCATCAGGGGAGTAAGATTGCCGATATCGATGCGCGAGAGGAGTTCCTCCGCTGGGTAGAGCATGTGGAGTATGAAATATTTGGTATGCCGCGCCCTGACCTCACCGTTTATCTTGATGTACCGCCAAACGAAAGTGATAAGCTCCTTGGCTATGTAGAGGAACTCGGGGTCAAGGTAGTCAATGATGAAGGGAAGGCAAAGATCGACCAAGCCAAAGTCTCAGACTGCGCGAAGTACCTCGCCGCTATCAACCACAACTGGGTGACCGTACCGTGTATCACTGACGGTAATTTACGTAATCGTGATGATATTCATGAAGAGGTGTATCAAGCGGTGAAGCAAAAAGTACTCACTAATGCAGTCTAATACTTGGTGTAAAAAAGCTTGATCGAAAAAGCCGTCAGACGCGGCGCGCAAGTGAAGAAATGCGAGCCGTATATTGACATACGGCGAGTGTCTCTGAGTGAAGCGCAACAAAGTCTGAGGGATTTTTGGCAAGCGTTAGTACATCGCGGTACGAACAAGATTCACAATCTCCTTCACATCATGACTCGCCTTTACAATATAGTCTTCAGGCTTGAGTGATACCGCCTCATACACATTTACTGGATCACTGTAGTTGGTGAGGTAGATGACCTTGGCTGTCCGCCCCCAGTCGTCTTCACGGATTTTTTTCATCGCTTCGTAGCCGTCCATATTGGGCATGTCGATATCCATAAGGATAATTGATGGATGATGTTCTAAAGCCATCGTGATGGCTTCGTTGCCGTCTTTGGCGATGAGCACGTTGATGCCCGCCTCATTAAAAGCAAAGCGGTACATTTCACGGAGCACCATATCGTCGTCAACGAGTAAAATAGTTTTTTGGTCCATGTTGACATTATATCACTGTCATAGGCTGGTGGGTAGCAGACGATATGCAGCGGCAATAATCTTGTATACTTAGGTTACTAAATATTTGCGTATGATCTAAGGCCTTGCGACATTGGTGAGAGGAATTATCTAAAGCTAATTTACTATTGTTATGGAACACTATTCATTCATCAAGGCGCAGGATCCAGAGTTGTATGCCGCCCTTGTGGGCGAAGAAGCTCGCGAAGCCCGTGGGGTAGAGCTTATCCCGAGTGAGAACTACGTCTCACGTGCAGTACTGGAGGCCAACGGTTCAGTTTTTACAAACAAATATTCTGAAGGTTATCCTGGCAAGCGTTACTACGGCGGCCAGCAGTACACCGATATCGCCGAGACCTTAGCTATCGAGCGCGCGAAGCAGCTCTTTAAGGCCAAGTATGTAAACGTGCAACCACTTGGTGGTGCAGCAGCGAACGTCGCAATGTACTTCGCGCTTATGGAGCCGGGCGATACCGTGCTTGGGATGGATCTCTCACACGGCGGACACCTTACGCACGGACACCCGACTACCGCCATTAACAAAGTCTTCAACTTTGTTCGGTACAAGATGAAGGATGTTGATACGGGTGAAATTGATTATGAGGCGCTGCGAGCGACCGCGCTTGAGCATAAGCCAAAGATTATCCTCGCGGGCTTTTCCGCCTATAGTCGCGAACTTGATTACCAAAAGTTTGTTGATATTGCGCGCGAAGTTGGAGCGTACGCAGTGGCGGACGTTGCCCACATCACCGGCCTTATTGCTGGTGGAGTGGCTAAGAATCCGTTTGATTACGGTTTTGATGTCATGACCATGACCACCCACAAGTCCCTCCGCGGTCCACGCGGCGGCATGATTGTGGTACGAGAAAGTGAGGAGATTGCGAAGAAGATCAACAAAGCTGTCTTCCCGGGAATGCAGGGAGGACCGCACATGCACATCATTGCCGCGAAGGCCGTTGCCTTTGGCGAGGCTCTTACACCAGCCTTTAAGGTCTATGCTGCCCAGATCCTCAAAAACGCCAAGGCGATGGAAGCAGTCTTTAAGGCCGAAGGCATCCGCCTCCTCTGTGGCGGGACAGACAACCATCTCCTCGTGGCGGACGTGTTTGGTAGTCTTGG
>CAYSNO010000016.1:0-8243 GCA_964432455.1 uncultured Candidatus Saccharibacteria bacterium | reverse complement strand
CCAGTCCCAGAGAAAATGGTTTAAAGCGCGTTCAAAAAACTGTCATACTTTGTTGCGCTACACTCGAAAACGTTCATCGTATATTTAATACGCCTCACATTTTCTCGCTTGCGCGCCTCGTCTGACAGCATTTTGAACACGCTTTTGAGAGATGCTCAAAAAAGCAACCACCGGCCAATTGGCTGGTGATTGCTTTTTTGTTTCAGGTGTGTCATAATCAAATTAAGTAGATAGGGCGGACCTACTACTGGCTATGGATAGAAGATTGACATCCTCTTACTCCTGCCTCTTGTCCCTCAGTCCGCATTAGCCTGGTTGTGTCCCTTCGGGTAGACACACCAGGCGTTTTTTTGTCTGCTACAATACCTCTATGGAAGATGAACGGGAACCTTTTTTTAAGCGTATCAAGCACACGGTGAAGCATCACTGGCTGACCTTGGCTTTTGTTGGTGGTTTTGTCACCGACTTCCTCCTCCTCAATCGGGTTGACGATATTGTTGATAACACCGTCCTCTCTATCTACGTGGTCCTCGCCACTATTTCACTTCTCTTGTTTTATGCTGGTATTGCGCAACGCTTCGGGTACACCTGGTCGCCGCGAGTGCAGAAGGGAGCGAGTATGGTCATGCAATATGCGTACGGCGGTCTCTTCTCGGGCATGCTCATTTTCTACGGTAAGAGTGGTGCTATTCTCTCGAGTTGGCCGTTTCTCTTTCTTATCATCATTGCGATTCTTGGTAACGAACTCATCAAGAACCGTGGGCAGCAGCTCGTCTTTAATCTCTTTGCCTACTTTGTTGGACTTTTTTCGTTTATGGTGCTGCAGGTGCCAGTCCTTAGTGGCCACATGGGCGGGTGGATATTTTTTGGTTCAGGGCTTCTCGCACTCATCGGCGTGTACATCGTCATTCAGCTACTCACGTTTATTATTCCAAATTATCTCCTGCTTGAGATGCGGAAGATCGTCTTTGTGATTCTTGGTACGTTTGTTGTCTTTCAAGGTCTCTACATTACGAACATCATTCCGCCCATCCCACTGTCACTAAAAGAAATCACCATCGCGCAGTCGGTCGTGCGGGTTGGTAGTGATTATGAAGTGGTCTTTGAGCCCGCTCCGTGGTGGCAGTTTTGGGTACGCGTCCATGAGACCTTCCATCCGGCGACCGGATCGGTCGCCTGCTTTACGCGCGTCTTTGCCCCGACCAAACTCTCGACCGAAATCCAACATGTCTGGGAGTACAAAGATCCAGCAACGGGGAAATGGGTGCATCATTTTAGTCTCCCGTTTCCGATTGTGGGTGGGGGAGAAAATGGGTATCGCGGCTTCACCGCTATTTCGAGTTATCAAGATGGTACGTGGCGCTGCCGGGTGACGACGAAGCGTGGCCAGGTGATTGGTCAACAGGTCTTCACGATTGATTCGAGTGAAAAACCAGGTAGAACCGAACGCCGGGTGGAGTAGTTCATAATTTGGGGTTTTCTGTTATAGTGTGCCCATATGGAAGCTGTTATCCGTGCCGCTATTACTGACGCCCTCAAAGAACTTGGTCTCCCCGAGGCAGCCTTTACCATTGAACACCCTAAGATCCTTGATCACGGTGACTATGCCTGTAACGTGGCGATGGTCTTGGGTAAGCAGGTTGGACAGGCGCCGCGCGCGATTGCGGAGCAACTCCTTGCGAAGCTCGATGGTCAAATTGAATATGTCGAGCGAATGGAAATCGCTGGTCCCGGCTTTTTGAACTTTTATCTCAGCCGCGACTTCTTCTCTGCCGAAGCGGTGCGTGTCCTTGAAGAAGGAGCGGGCTGGGGTGAACACGATACTGAAGTGGACGAAGTCGTGCTGTTTGAATACACGAGCCCAAATCTCTTTAAGCCACTTCACATCGGGAATCTCGTTGGCAATATCATTGGCGAATCTTTCACCCGACTATTTGAAATGGCTGGGGCTGATGTGCGTCGCATGAACTACCCATCTGACATTGGTCTTACGGTGGCGAAGGGAGTCTGGGGTCTAAAAACAACTGGCAGTGACCCAAGTGATATTGCCGCGCTCGGGAACGCCTACCGTATTGGTAACGAAGCGTACGAAAATGATGAAGTAGCTAAAGGTGAGATTGAAAGTATTAACCGCGCGCTTTATGCCCACACAGATGAATCCCTGAATGCCCTCCGTGATGCTGGTATTGCGACGTCTCGTCGCAGTCTCACCGCACTGTGCGAACTTCTGGGGACACATTTTGATACTGAGATTACGGAGAGTCAGGCGAGTGCACCGGGCACCGAAATAGTAAAGGCGAATATTGGCACGGTCTTTACCGAGAGTGAAGGAGCGGTGGTCTACCAAGGCGAGAAGGTTGGTCTCCATACGCGGGTCTTCCTTAATTCTCAAGGTCTCCCAACCTACGAAGCCAAGGATGTTGGACATTTTGCGCTTAAGCAGCAAGCACACCCAGATTGGACACAATCGATCATCGTGACCGGGAACGAGCAGACGGAATACTTTAAGGTACTTTATGCTACTCTGCGTGAACTATTCCCAGAGATTGCAGACAAAAACCTCGAACATATCCCAACCGGCTTTTTGACGCTCACCACGGGCAAGATGTCTTCACGTAAGGGTAATGTCCTCACCGGTGAATCACTCTTTGCTGAGGTGGCCGAGGCGGCACGTGAGCGGGCGAGTGAAAGTCGGGCTGATGATGTCGAGAAACTCGCCAACCAGTTAGCCGTCGCCGCTATCAAATACCAGATTCTTCGCTACAGTGTCGGGTCAAATATTGTCTTTGATAAAGAGAAGGCACTGTCTTTTGAAGGGGACTCCGGTCCATACTTGCAGTACACCTACGCTCGCTGTCTCTCCGTCCTCGAGAAGGCGCGTGGAGTAGGGGTCGAGCCACAGCTCGCGCCGGCGCCTGAAGTTCCATATGTGCTCGAACGGATCTTGTACCGTTTCCCTGAAATTACCGAAGCGGCCCTCCGTGACCGAGCTCCACATACCGTCGTGACGTACCTCACCGAACTCGCTGGCGAGTTCAACTCCTTCTACGCGCATGAGATGATTGCGGATGCGAGTGATATCTATGCGCCGTATAAAGCACTCCTCACCAGTGCGGTTGCGACCACGCTCAAGAACGGTCTCTGGGTACTTGGTATTGAGGCGCCAGAGCGTCTCTAGTGACCTTGACGGTAATATTGGCGGGTGTACGATTGTTGCTGTCTGCTTAGCAATGAGGCAGGAAGCGGACGTCCCTTGGGAGGTTTGAGATGGGACACTACTCGGATGTGGCAATACTTGCTGGCGAGCTTGCATTGTTCGCCATCGGGCTGTTGGCCTTACGGCCACACAAGAAATAAGCGGCAACATAGCCGCATCGAGCAAGGAACTGGGCGAGGGTCAAACCTCGCTCTTTGCTTTGCAAAGCTCCTGATACTTTGCTATAAAGCGCATGGAAACCAGCATGCTGCTGGTTATGGAGGGTTCGATGGACGCGATTGCACAAATCCAAATCATGCACGGCGTTTCGGCAAGCGTGTTCTGGTTCGTTCTTCTGATCGAGATGGTGCTTGGTGTGGCTAGTTTTCACCATGCACAATCCACCTGGGACGAGATTGTCGAAGAGACCGGTCTCGATGCTGCCTACTTTATGGGTTGGCTCTCCGGACTTCTGTCCGGTCCTGTGCCTATGCTTCAGGGTGGTTTGTGGATATATGGGCACGAACTCTATGCTTGGTTGTCCATCTTGCCGACCACAATCTTCTGGGTCTGGGTATGGTTTCTGCCATACGACGAATCAGAAGAGCTGGTTCAGGAGAAGTAGACGCAGAGCAAAGCGGCCCGCCGGGCCGCTTTTCGCTATCTATACAACTCTGCTTTCTGTGTTACCATGGCCAATACCGGCCTGATATGTCGGCGCAAGATTTCTTGCATTAATAATGTCTGATATACATTTCATATTTTTATGTCTAAACAACACGGTCGTGAAAACGACAGTGTCGAGGTAGTAACCTCGACCCCAAAAAGTGACGTTGCCCTGCGCGAAGAGACCATTCTCGCGTTCTGGCAAGAGCACGATATTTTTAATAAAACTCTAGCGACTCCCGCGGGGGAAGCACCAATTGGTGACTACATTTTTTACGATGGTCCGCCATTTGCGACCGGGACACCACACTACGGCCATATCTTAGCCAGTACCATTAAGGACGCAGTCCCGCGCTTTTGGACGATGCGTGGCTACCGGGTCCCACGGAAGTGGGGGTGGGACTGTCATGGCTTGCCACTGGAGAATCTCATTGAGAAGAAGCTTGGCCTTGCTACCAAGCGCGACATCGAAGACTATGGGGTGAAGAACTTCAACGAAGCCGCGCGCGGCACCGTGATGGAGTACGCCGACTACTGGAAGATGGCCATCCCACGCATGGGACGCTGGGCTGACATGGAGAACGACTACAAGACGATGGACAGTACCTACACCGAAAGTGTCTGGTGGGTCTTTTCTGAACTTTACAAAAAAGGTCTCGCCTTTGAAGGATTCAAGACCATGCACCTCTGTCCACGCTGTGGAACCACCCTCTCGAACTTCGAAGTAAATCAGGGCTACAAAGACATCAAAGATATCGCCGTGACAGTGAAGCTGCCACTCCTGGATGAAGCGGGGCAGGTGACCGATACCTCACTCCTCGTATGGACGACCACCCCATGGACACTCCCGGGGAACTTGGCTGCTGCTATTAATCGCGAGTTTGATTACGTAAAAGTCTCACTATCGTCATTGCGAGCGGAGGGAGCGAGTAGCGACCAAAGCGCGGCAATCCACGAGTTTGTTATTCTCGCCAAAGGACGCCTGGCACAACTTGGTGATGTCGCGTATGAAGTCGTCGAAGAAATGAAAGGCGAGTCACTGATTGGTCGTCGCTATGAGCCGCCATTCTCGTTTATGACGGGACAGTCGTTTGACCAGACGAATGCCTGGAAGATCTGGCATGCGGACTACGTTGAACTGGGTGAGGAGGGTACCGGTGCCGTGCATATTGCGCCCGCCTACGGTGAAGACGACATGCAGCTCGCGAAGCAGAATGGCGTCCCCATTGTGCACCACGTCGATGAGAGTGGTCGTTTCAAAGATTGGGTCACGGGCTTCAATTGTGCTTTGGTAAAACCGAAAGACGATGATACTGGCGTCGATCACAAAGACACCGATATCGAAATCCTGAAGTCTCTCCAAGCCGCTAGCAAGATTTTTAAGAAGGAGAATATCACGCACAGCTACCCGCACTGTTGGCGCTGTGATACACCACTGCTTAACTACGCGACTACCTCATGGTTCGTCAATGTGCCAAAGATCAAAGATGAACTCGTGGCCGTAAACAACGGAGTTAATTGGGTGCCAGAACACGTGGGCGCTAACCGCTTTGGGAAGTGGCTTGAAGGTGCACGTGATTGGGCCATCTCCCGTCAGCGCTACTGGGGCGCACCACTCCCGATCTGGAAGAATCCGACCACCGGTGAGGTGAAGGTGATTGGGTCACTGAAGGACCTTCAGTCCTATGTCCGTAAGAGTGGCAATACTTACCACGTCATGCGACATGGTGAAAGTGAGAGTAATGTCGCTGGAGTGATTAGTTCGGTTCCGACAAATGCTGACCCGCTAACAACAGAAGGTCGAGCCCAAGTTGAAGAAGTCGCCGCTACCTATGCCGGTAAAAAAGTAGACATTATTATTACGTCACCATTTGCCCGTACTCGCGAGACGGCAGAAATAATGCGTACCAAGCTCGGGTTGCCTGAAGATGCAGTGGTTGTTGACCACCGCATCGGCGAACTTAATACTGGCGCACATATGGAAGGAAAGACCTGGCGCGAGTACAATGCGCAATTTCCAACCTGGGCATCTCGCTACGAGCTACATATCGACGGGTCTGAAAACCGCCGCGATGTGCAGCGACGTGTTGGTGAGTTCTTGTTTGAAATCGAACATACGTACCAAGACAAAAATATCCTCATTGTAAGTCATGGTGGAGTGCTAGCTGCGCTTCGGGCCGTTACGGTTGGTATGACACCAAAAGAGACGGAGCAACATTTCCCAGAACAAAATTTCCCCAACGCTACCACCATTGAGTTACCTTTTGCTTCATACCCACGCAATGATAACTACGAGCTCGACTACCACCGACCATATATTGATGAGATAGAACTCTTCGATACCGACGGTACGAAACTCGAGCGCATCAAAGACGTCTTTGACTGTTGGTTTGAGAGTGGATCGATGCCATATGCGCAGCACCACTACATGGGAGAGAATCCTGAAGCCTTTGTGGGTACCTGCTTCCCGGCGCAGTTTATTGCTGAAGGACTCGACCAGACACGTGGGTGGTTCTACTCACTCATTGTCCTTGGTACCGCACTGTTCGGGCGATCACCATACGAGAACGTGATTGTAAACGGTCTGGCGCTCGCTGAAGACGGCAAGAAGATGTCAAAGAGCCTTCGTAACTACCCTGACCCAATGGAGCTCGTAGACCGGGTCGGTGCCGACGCTATCCGTTACTACATGATGTCTGCACCAATTATTCGCGGTGAAGACCTCAACTTCAGTGAGAAGGAAGTGACCGAGCAGCAGCGCAAGAATATTGGTCGTTTGCACAACGTGCTTGCCATGTACGAGATGTATGCCGATGGCACTAAGGCCGATGGCGCATCAAGCAACGTACTCGACCGCTGGATTGTCTCACGTCTCAATCAGCTGATTGGGGAAGTGACAGCTGGCTACGAGAGCTACGAGCTTGATAAAGCGACCCGACCATTAGCAGACTTTATTGATGATGTGTCTGTCTGGTACCTCCGACGTTCCCGAGAAAGGCTTAAATCAGATGATAGTGTGGACAAGGCATTGGCGCTCGGCACCCTCCGCTTTATCCTGCGGGAACTCGCGAAAGTCATGGCACCAGCCATGCCGTTCTACGCTGAGTATCTCTACCGCGCAGTAAGTGATGAGAGTGAAGCCGAGAGTGTTCATCTCACGAAGTGGCCAGTAGCGGGGGAGGTTGATGAAGCGCTGAATCAACAAATGTCTGAAGCGAGGTTTGTGGTTACCGTTGCGTTGCAGCAGCGAACAAAATCTGGAATTAATACTCGGCAACCTCTCGCTAAAATGATAGGTCCAGATTTACCAGACACACTCCAAGAAGTTGTTCTCTCTGAATTGAATGTTAAGCACTATGAATGTGGTGGTTCTGCAGAAGAAAAGGGAGGAGTGTTTGTCTCAATTGATACCACCCTTACTCCAGAACTGATTGCCGAAGGGGCGGTGCGCGAACTCATGCGCGCTATCCAGGATATGCGCAAGACCGCCGACCTCACCCCAGCTGATCTCGTGACGCTTATCGTCGAGACTGACGCGGCCGGGCAGGCAGCAGTTAGTGGGCACCTCGAGACCGTCCTTAAGACGGTGAATGCTACCGCGCTCAACTTTGGTCCAACTGAGGGGACGGAAGTCGCTGCTGGCGATTATCATTTCAAGGTATCGTTTACGAAGTAGGAAATACTCCATTTAAATGGAGTATGTGGAAGTAGGAACCGCCCCGAATCACGCAGTGATTCGGGGCGGTTTTGCCTTCGGTCTAAATGCTATAATAGCTAATGATGTCGTATCAGACTTATATTACAGACGCGGTAGTGGTGGGCAGCTACCATTCCAACACGGCAGATAAGTCGTACCTCCTGTTTACCGAGCGAGCGGGGATGCTCTATGCTACTGCCCGCAGTGTCCGCGAAGAGCGAAGTAAGCAGCGCTATGCCTTGCAAGATTTTTCCCATATCACCGTGACCTTAGTGAAGGGCAAGGCTGGGTGGCGGATTGGGAGTGTCGAGGCGTATGAGAACTTCTATGCCGACGCGGCCTCTCGTCAGGCGCGGGGGAGTATTGTCCGTCTCACGAAGACCCTTCGTCGTTATGTGCAGGGTGAAGTAATAGATGAGGATCTGTATCGTACCTATGTCGAATCGCTCTCCCTCTTGGCGACTGAATGCGAAGCCCGTACCGCCTACGAACGCTGTGCCGAAGTCCGACTCCTCTCGCACCTCGGGTATGTAGCCAGTGACGCGGTCTTGGCACCCCTCCTCTCCACCGCCCTCCATGACCTTTCCCCAGCCGTGGTGGGAGCCCACGAAGCAACGCTCGAAGATCTCTATCGTGGCGCACAGGCGGTCAGTCACCTTGAGCATTAGACGATGCTATACTGAT
>CAYSNO010000015.1:0-16179 GCA_964432455.1 uncultured Candidatus Saccharibacteria bacterium | reverse complement strand
CGTCTGCCATGGGTCTAAACCCATTCGACTTGCATGCCTCATCCACGCCGCCAGCATTCATCCTGAGCTAGGATCAAACTCTAATTAAAGACAGGTACTGAGAATAAATTCTCATGTATCTGCGCTAGAAAGTTCATAACCGAATATGTGGCGGTACTGTACTTTGGTTCCCGCTGCTTTCTAACAATTTACCTAAGGATAAGACAAAAGAATATTCGATATTCAATTGCTTATATTTGTGCTGATGCATACCATTTGTCTACATTTAAAAAATGTAAAAAATAATATACGTACCTATCTGAT
Source organism: uncultured Candidatus Saccharibacteria bacterium (assembly GCA_964432455.1). Classification (GTDB taxonomy): domain Bacteria; phylum Patescibacteriota; class Minisyncoccia; order Phycocordibacterales; family UBA918; genus OLB19. The sequence continues at coordinate 15,876 of CAYSNO010000015.1, read as the reverse complement.
TTTGGGAATCAGATAAGTGATATTGACCAAAACTAGTTCCTCAAAAATAGTTTGGTTCCCACGAACAAATTTCCGAACCAGAGGTTCAGATGCTTCTTCGTGAGGTTGTCAAAATGCAGTGTTCCCTTCGAAAGTGACAGCCCTCAAAAGAAGGCCTGAATTACTTCCAACGAACAGTGCGAGCATTATACAGATATTGAAAAATAATGCAAGCATTTACCTCGGATAAAATACCTACCCTCGGCCGGGCTGCCACCTGGGTGCCAAAGGCCTCGTGGAGAGCGGCAAAAACGAGACAAAAGGAGGCCCCATCCGTGAGGACGAGGCCATCTTCCAAATTCAAAAACGATTCTTCATTCTTCTGATTGCACCAACCCATCACAGGTTGGCGAACCGACCACCCAAGCCGACTCTTGACCCGAGCAGCCAAGCTGCGGTCGAGGAGCGAAACAGATGAGGTAAATCATCACCACCACTACTCCCAGAAAGACAAGTTTGGTCGTCATGTCAGGTCCACGCCTTTCGGGACCCTTGTATTCCCGTACCACCATACACCTCCTTTCTGCTGTTGGTGATTAACACCAATTATGCCATAAATCACCCCATTTTACAATCACGGCCCCATCCTTGGGAGGACGGGGCCATTGGGGTTGTCGTGCGCATCCATCAGACGCGAAAGGCGGTCGCTTCCTCGAGCAGGTTCAGCGGTCGCGGCTTCAGACAGGTCATCTCTTCCCCTACGCCAACTTCATCACACTTGAAGAACGGTGACTGGTTGGCGAGGATAAAGAGTCCTGCTAGCAGTATGAACACCCAGGTCAACCAAAGGAACGAACTCGAATCGACCCAGAAACGCGGTACGCTCAGATTGATGACATTCATCTGTCCCTCCCTCAGACCCAGTTGTTTAGTTCTAGTAGTTTCATCAACACCCGGCCGCAGGTGGTCTGATCAAGCGGCATCGAGCGTAGCACCACATAATCATCACAGACACCGTGATCGTTTTCGGTGGGGACAAATCTTTCATGAAGAAACATCCGCCGTTCATCCATGAGGCGCACGATCTGTCCGAGCAACAGAACGATAACCAACAAAAGACTCACTACCACCAGCTGAAATCCGGATAGCTTTTCGTTTTTCCGACTGTTGGCCGGAGCAGCCGGTACTTCTGACTTGATTTCACTCATGTTGCCCCTCCCCTGTTTAAAGCTTTTCTTCTACTATCCTACACGAATCGTTGACGAATACCAGACAAAGTAAATCCCCCCGCTCGGCCGAAGCTTTGCGGGGGGGTATGCGGCCGGTGGCCTTGGTTCAGTTGGCCTTGCGGGTGTACTTGCCGGTGTACACGCCTTCGGGGCAGACTTCAAGCTCGCGGGCGGCCGCCTGCTCGTCGCACTGGCGCTTTTCAGCTGCCGGCGCGACAGTGGTGACGGTCGTCCGCTCCTTCTGGACGCAGACGCGCCGCGAGGACAGGACCTTGACGACCTCATAGTCGCCACCGCGTTTGATGACCGTACGGTCACCGTCGCGGACGGTGACGTCTTCGCCGACCGCCAGCCCTTCGACCTTCTTCAGGACAGAGGCTTCGTACGAGTTGGTCGGGCAGACAGCATCCCGTCCGTCATGCACCGTTTTCGTGTCGGTCTTCGGGGGTTCAGGCTTCGGGTCGCAGGACCCATCGCCGCAGGCCTTTGCCTGCGTGCCGCTCAGCGTGAGCGCGCCACCCGCGATCACAGTCGTCGAAACGATGGTGGCCGGGGTGAAGGTGCTGACCGACAGAGCGGCGGTCGAAGTGATGGCCAACGGGTTGATCGCCGCCAAAGCGATCGCCAAGGCGGAAAGACGATTTGTCAGGAACTTCATGGCTTGTCCTTTCGTGATAGCCAGGGAAATAGAGCAACACGTATAACCGATTTCTCGACGTGCCGATGGCAGCATCCTATCATAGGATACATTATTTGTCAAGGTATTCTCTATTCCAGTTATACTGCCTCGCGGCCTCAATAAACGCTTTTTTGTGGTACCATTACGGCACATGGTGAAGACAACCCTCCTCTTTTTACTCGAGTGCATACCGATGGTTGTGTACTACATCGCGAGCTACCACTACAACTTCATCAGCTCAACCCTCTTTTATGTCTATGCCACGATAGGGGTGGTGGCAGTCATGTTTCTCTATCAGAAGCGCCTCCCAGCACTGTCGCTCATTTTTGGCTTCTTTGTGATTGTCTCCGGTATTCTCACCTTCTTTGGAGACAATCCCGATATCATTATCTTTTCTGATACGGTGTACTTTCTCCTCGGGGCCGCCGTCCTCTACCGGAGCCATAGTTGGTCAAAACCGCTCCTGGAACGGCTTTTTGGACACTCATTTGACCTACTCCCAACCGGTTGGCGAGTGATGACCTGGTACTGGTTTAGCGTCTTTCTTATCGCTGGTGTCTCAAACGAGATTGTCCGCCATACTATGACCCCCGAATGGTGGATTGGTTTTCAGTTTTGGCGCGGGTTAATTATTCTCGGCATAGCCTTTTGCCTCTTCCCTGTCTGTCGTCGCTACCGCAACCCTACTACCACCAATGCCTGGGGTGTACGAGTGGCAACGAAGTAATTCCCCCACCTAAAAAGACCGCCTCACTCGTGAGGCGGTCTTTTTATATTGACTGCGAAGTTAGTTGAAGAAATCTTCTACAGCCGCTTCCCATGGCGCCGGCTCATCGGTACTTTCACGCATATCCTCAATCGTGAGGTACGGGAGCGCAATCAAGTACAAAACCCCAATAACTGAACCAACGACGATAAGTACCGTTAGTGGCCAACCACCCCACCGACTTGGTGTCTTTTCGGCAGTTGCTAGCTTGACCAAATCTTCGTAGAGCAACAACGAGTACCGCATCATCACAAACGTCGCGAAGGTAGCGGTCACGAGATAGATCAAAACTGCCCCAACCAACGAGACAACAAAGGCAAGCGTCTCACTAATCATATAGAGGAAGAAGGCGGCTGGAGAAAAGACCACTACGGCGAGGAGTCCAAGCACAAAGGCCAAGAGACACATAAGCCCGAGGAACCCAAGCCGCCATGAGACTGTCCACCAGTGCCCCGAGACGAGCGCAATTGAGCGCACGAGGGCCGCCTTGCCACGCAACCCTTCTACCGCCACCACCCACATAATGGGGAGCAAAAAGACGGTAAAGGCGATGCCCGGAATAAGGAAGAAAATGAAACCAGCCCCTATGACGCCGTAGGCAAAAAAGATAGTGAGGGACAGTGGCCACCACAAGGTACTAAGACTCCCGAGAATCGCTGATACCCGCCATTCCCCGGCATGCATGGTGGCGCGGGTGGCCATCGTCATAGTGGCAATGGAGCTGGCGAGACTTAGTACGGTCACGAGGATCGCGAGTGCATATTGCAGCGCCAAGGGCGCTTCAAGCTGGGTACCGAGATACAGAGCGAGGACAAGACTCGGGAGTGCCAAAAGACCACTGAGGAATGAAATGAGAAACAGAGACCAAAAATTGTTAAAGGTAAACCCAAGTGACTGCCGCAAAAGCAGGCGACCGGAAGAAATACTATGTGGGGTGACAGCGGACACGACTGACGGCTGCATTGACGTTTCAATATGTTGTGGTTCATTTTCCATATGCCCTTATTGTACCACCTTAGATTTGTTTACAAGTTACCCTACTCACGTACAATGAAGTCGTTATGACTACCACCGAAACTATTGTGATGTCAGTTGGCGGATCACTGATTGTTCCTGATCAGATTGACACCACTTTTTTGAAAACCCTCAAAGACTTAGTCACGAGTGAAGCGACCGAAAGTGGTCGTCGTTTTATTATCATCGCGGGCGGCGGCAAGACAGCGCGTCGCTACCAAGACGCGGCTGGTGAGGTAACCGAGCTGACGCGTGACGACCTCGATTGGCTTGGCATTCACTCAACTCACCTTAATGGCCACCTCTTGCGTACCATCTTTCGGGATATCGCGTACCACATTATGATCAAGAACCCCGACGAGGTCCTTGATGTCCCAGAACAGTACAAAGTTATCATTGCCGCCGGGTATCGTCCTGGCTGTTCGACTGACCTGCGCGCGGTGCAGATCGCCGAGAAGATCGGCGCCAAGACCGTGATCAACCTCTCAAACACCGACTACGTCTACACCGACAACCCACACACGAACCCAGAGGCACAAAAGATTGAAGACATCACCTGGGCCGACTTCCGCAAGCTCATACCTGAAGACTGGGCCCCCGGCCTCTCAGCCCCGTTTGACCCGGTAGCGGCCAAGGTCGCTGAGCGAGACAATATAGAAGTGGCGCAGCTCAATGGTCTTCGACTCGAACACCTCCGTGATTACCTGGCTGGACAACCATTTGTTGGTACTCGGATTCACAACTAAACAAAAACCGGCTCAAAGCCGGTTTTTGTTTTGCGTAAGCAAAGCTAATTACTGCCATCAGCACTACCACCATCAGTGGTAGCTGGTTCGGCTGGTGTAGCAGAGGCTGTATCTGTGGCTGCTACAGGCGCAGTAGCCGCAGCTGCTCGAGTAGTGCCAACCACTTTCGGTACCGCTGGATTGCCGTACTCATTGGCAGCACTATCAGTCTTCGTGGCGAGCCATACAATCAAGATAATCCATCCAACAATTGGAATAAATCCGAGCAAGAGCCACCAACCACTTTTGCCGATATCGTGGAGGCGGCGAGCAGCCAGCCCGAGACTCGGGAGCAAAAGACCAAGGGATACGAGCATCCCAATCATATCAAGATGAACAATATCAAGTGCTACCTGAATTAAAACTGAGATCAACACAAACATCCAATATTCCTGGCGACCAACGCGACCTTCAAAGTCGGCGTAGTGCTTCTGAATTGGATCTAAAAACCAGTGCAATGCGTTCATATTGTTAAATATACTTTTGAATAAAGTCTTCTACCTTCTGTTCTAACTCCTCAATTGTACCATCATTCATAATTGTGTAATCGGCCAATTTCATCGCGGCACGGATATTATGTTTTCCGCCACCATTTTCTTCTCGCTCAATTTGTACCTTAAAGTGTTCAAACGAAATATTGTCTTTTTCGGAACCCCGCGCTACCGCACGGTTATAGCGAGTGGTTAATTCAGCATCAATGCCAAGTACAATACCTCCCTTTGCTTTCACAAATTCCACTTCGCCGACATCATGCAAGGCTTCCATAACAGCATCACCGCCACCGTCACGTTCGTAACGTTCATACAGTATCTTTGAAAGCCCTTGGGGATCTTGACTACGAATTTCGGTTGCTAACTTACTGTAAGCATCACGATTCACTTCTACACCACGCTCAATCAATACTTCTTTTAAATAACCAGAGCCAGAATAGTGGCGATATCCTCGCGCCTTGAGGTAATCAACCACCGTACCCTTTCCCGCCCCAAGTGCTCCTACAATACCAATCAACATAGATAACTTATTATGAATAAAATATGGTTGAAGACGATTAAGATATCTTCGTCAGACTATCAATAATGCCATCAATTTCTTTATGGAGCTGCATTTCACTACCAGAGTTATTGATGTGGAACGGAGCCAACAACATCACATCATGTAAGCTTTGCTTATTTACATCAGAGGAATGAAGCTCACGATTTTCTTGAGCCACAAATTGTTCAAATGATACGGGCACAATTTGGCTGCTCGATTCAATGACACGTTCGTAGCGAAGTTTCTGCTCAGCATCAACCGATATCAATACTCCACCTTCTGCGATGAGGTACGTTGCTTCAGAAATAGCTCTGACGGACTCAATGATAGCGCGTTCATTTCGTTCCTTTGCAGTGGCAATGAGGGTACGGAGGATATAGTCCGGCCCATGTTCAAGGCGAATTTCGTTGCCAACATTAACAAGCGTGTCACGATCTACTGGTAGTTGCCGACGATGGACCTCTTCGGTGATAAAAGCACGGACAGAATAGTGAACAAAGCCTTTTGTTTCAAGATACTTTGCGACTGTTGTCTTGCCTGCACCAAGTGTTCCAGTAACGCCGATAATCATAGATTATTTACTACCTCCTTCCTTCTTCGCTTGCCACTCGGCGTAGACGACGAGGAGTGGACTGGCGATAAAGATTGAAGAGTACGCTCCCGCAAACACACCAGCGATGAGGACAAGCGCAAAGGTCTGGGTTACCGCACTTCCAAAGAAGTAGAGAGCAACCAGCGCAAAGAGAACTGTGAGTGAGGTGTTGATAGAACGAGCCATTGTGTCAGATACCGCTTCACCCACCAGGTCAGCAAACGGTCGGGTAATAGTGTAGTCCACTTCCTCGCGGGTGATACCGCCTGGTTCTTGAATCTTACGGCGGTGTTCAATGCGGTTTTCAACGAGCTTTTCACGGACACGGTCGAAGATAACAATCGTGTCGTTCACCGAGTAACCGAGAATAGTGAGGAGTGCAGTCACAAAGAGCACATCTACCTCAAGCCCAAAGAAGTAGCCAAGGAGTGACATGACCGCAATCGGCACTAAGATGTCGTGGAAGAGTACGAGCACCGTGAATGAGCCGTATATCCATGAGCTTACCGGCTTTCCGATACCAACAAAGGCAAAGGCCACGTAGATGATGGTGACGATAAGCACCGCACCAATCGCCCAGTAGGCCTTGCTCTTCATTTCTTCACCAATCACCGGACCAACTGAGGTGGTACGAATAATCGATGCGTCACTCCCCTGTTTGAGGAGTTTTTCACCCAGGTCCTTTTGTTCATCTACCGTGAGCGTACGGGTGGTCACGATGTAACTCGTCCCAAACTCACCAGATGATTCGCGGACTGCGCTATTGGCGAGATCTAATTCGGCGAGTACTCCTTCAATGGCACTCTTCTCTGGCATGGTACCGTAACGAACTTCGGTGAGGGTACCGCCGGTAAAGTCGATACTTGGCTTAAGGCCAAAGGTCGCCACAATTACCCCCGCTGTAATAACGATAAGGGCACCAAGGGCGAGAAACAGCTTTCGATTTCGAATGATTGGCATACTATTTTTTGATTAAACCAGTACCGAGTAAATATGGCCAGACACCTGCGTCTTCACGCTTTACATTTGGCAGCGCAATGAGGAGGGTTCGGGTAAGGACAATCGCCGACATCACTGAGATGATGATACCGATACCAAGCACGAGGGCGAAGCCTTTGATCATCGCGGTACCAAACCAGAAGAGAATCACAGCGGAGATGAGGCCCGTGACGTTACCGTCACGAATCGCACCCCAGGCACGAGTGAAGCCTTCGGTAGCAGCGTCACGACTACTCTTGCCACTGCGGAATTCTTCTTTCATACGTTCGAACACAAGCACGTTCGCATCCACCGCCATACCCAGCGAGAGCACAAAGCCTGCGAGTCCGGCTGCCGTGAGGGTCACTGGAATCAACTGGAAGATAGCGAGGTTCATGAGGATGTAGAGCAACAATGCGGTAGAGGCAATGAGGCCAGGAACACGGTACCAAGCGATCAAAAAGAGCGCGATGATACCAAAGCCAACCAGACCGGCGAGGATACTCTGATTGATGACACCAACGCCGAGGGTCGCATCAATGGTCTGGGTACTCGCGAGATTAATCGGGACCGGGAGGGCACCAAAGTTGAGGTTCTGAGCCAGTTCACGAGCTTCGTCTGGGGTAAAGCCGCCAGAAATAGTAGCCTTGCCGCCAGAGATGGCTTCATTAATTCGGGGAGCAGAAATAATTTCTCCATCGAGGAAGATAGCGAGCTGCTGCCCGACATTATCACGGGTGATTTCTTCAAACAGCTTACCGCCTTCATCAGTAAAGGTGATGGCAACAAGAGGTTCGTTCGCGAGCTGACCGGATTGGCCACCGGCAAACTCCAGGGCTGCACTCGCTAAGAAGCGACCCGTAAGACCAGTATCGGTGTATGGGTCCATGTCATCAACTGACTCACCATTAACTGACACATTACCAATGACAGCACCAGTGCCTGAGGCATTTTTGCGGAGGTTTTCGGCTTGTTCAGCGGCGATAACTTTTTGCGCGTCCATCAATTTGAATTCCAAGAGTGGCGTACGACCAATTTCGGCCACCGCAGCTTCAACATCAGTCACACCCGGGAGTTCAACCACGAGACGATGACTCTTCTCTTCAGCCGCAAAACTACTCTCTTCGACCTGAATAATTGGTTCGGAAACACCAAAGACGTTGATGCGACGCTCGATCACATCACGGAGTACCGACATGAGCTCGGGGACTTCGGCTGGATCAATCTTACTCACATCCGCCTCGTACACGAGGTGACTACCGCCAGCCAGGTCGAGCCCGAGCTTAAACGGAAACTTAGCCTCAGGCGCGGTCGCATTGTGCCACACGAAGTAGCCAATGAGCGCACCGAGCGCCAACACAATAACTGCACGAAAAACCCGAATGAAAGCCTCCACTTGCGGTGAAGTTTCTTTGGTGTCTGTTTTTGAACCCATACCGGAACCTTACAAAATAATATGGCTGTTATACCATGAAAGCGCTTTATTTTCTATGCTGTTTGGCCAAATAGAGCACGTTTTTGAGGAGTATGGCAATGGTAAGCGGTCCAATCCCACCCGGAACCGGGGTAAACAGGCTTGCCCGAGCAGCCACAAGAGGATGTGCATCACCCACGAGCATACCTCCCTCTTCGGACGTCCCCGCATCGAGCACCACCGCCCCCGCTTTGACCATCTCTGGTGTGAGGAGACCCGGCGAACCAGCGCCTAAAATAAGGATATCTGCGTCTTTGGTCGCAGCAAGATTGTTGGAGTCTTTGGTCACGACCGTGACATTTGCCCCAAGCGAGGTAGCGTATTGTGCGGCTGGAGCACCGACGAGGCGGCCGTTCCCCACGACCACCACTGACTTCCCGACCCAATCGATAGCATGTGCCTGACTGATTTCGGCTATGGCTCCGACCACCGGCGGCAGCAGTCCGTCAGTCTGTCCGTCGTAATGGGTAACATCAACATCAAGTTCGGGTGGGATGAGCGCAATCAAATCCTTGGTTGCAATATGTGGGAATGGAAACTGAATGATGATACCGTCACTCATGGCTTTGCTCTGGTTGATAGCGGTAGTCACCTGCTCCATAGTCACATTCGGTGGGAGTTCAATCACACTCACCGAAATGCCCGCTTCAGCTGCACGCTTCGTTTTGAGATCAAGAAATTTCTTCGTCTCAAAATTTGGTGCACAGGTAAAAACAGTGAGAAGTGGTAATCCGGCCATCGCTGCCGTTTCATTGCGCAAAGCAGTTACGATCGCTCCTGCCAACGCTCGCCCATCAATAATCATATGGTGCAGAGTATACCATAAAAGACGAAACGACCTGCCGGGGCAGGTCGTTTCTAGTTTACTGTTTTGGCTTCGAACGGCGGAGGGTCGGAGGCACATACGATTCGTAGCGGCCATCGGTGTACTGAAACGCGTCTTTGCTCGTGTACTTACACTCGTACACGGTCGCGAGTTTAGCGCCACTCATCACAACTGGGTACGAGTAGAAACGCCATGAACCAGGACAGGTAGGAACCTTACCGCGGGTCGCATGCCAAAAGAAGAAGAACGCAATCCGTGCCATCCATGGGTGAATCGGTAAGATACGCTTCCCCACCGCCGCGGCCATATCTTTGGCCAAGACCGGTTCACTTTCGGGTGTGATGTTGAATACCACATAATCCTGACTAAATGGTTCAAAGGTGAACTTGGTCACGATATCGTTCACATCATCTTCGTGGATGAACTGGCGTACCCAGAGCTTCGTCGCTGGCACAAAGGCCGTGAGTGAGGTCACGAGCTTGTACGCAAAACCACCCTTAAGATTCCCCTGCAAAGCTGACTGCAATCCAAAGCGGTTGCGCATGTAGCGCCCACGGGGACCAGTGATAGCAGCTGGGCGCACCACGAATACCTGTGGTACTGGCTTGCCACCAGCCTTGCGCTCATCGAACAAGGTCTTGAGGCGGTCTTCGGTAACCTTCTTTTCTTTGGCGTAGATATAATCGTCGTCACGGAACCCTTCAAGTTCAGTGAAGCGATGTTCAATAGTGTTGTTCGAACGCGCACTGTAAGAAGAGGCGGTAGAAAAATAAATAAGCTTTTCAACCGAGTCGGTCATCATCGCAAATTGGAAGATTTTGTCTGAACCCTCAACGTTCCAACGCCACTCTTCTTGTGCCTGTCCGTACATAGCGCGAATCTGCCACGCGGTATGCACGACAGTAGTCGGATTATGAGCAGCTACTTGTTCCTGCCAGCCATCGTCAGCCATGTTGTGCTGAATATAGGTGACTTTAGGAATTGATTTTGAAAATTCGGACTGCGGCTCTTTGTCCAACGTTACAATCGCTGCGACATCGTCACGCTTACTCATCTGATCACAGAGCATCTCACCGACGTAGCCAGCACCGCCCACAATAAAAACCGTTTGTTGCATATGTATGAGAGTATAACACTAGTACCAATCAATTGGTAACAATCTATTTATTCTTTGGGAAATAAACCGATATACCGAACCGCGACAACACCGTCTTGATAGTCCGCAGGAAAATCGCCATATCAAGCCAGAACGAGCGATTCTTCACGTAGTATAAGTCGTACGAAAAACGAATCCGTGACTCTTCAATTGATTGTGGGCTGATGTTCCCTGGGATATAGCGTTGGTTGGTCTGCGCCCAGCCAGTTACCCCAGGCTTCACAAAGTAGCGAATTTTGTAATATGGAATCTCGCTCGCCAGACGCTCACCGAGACCAGCGGTATCATTACGGGGACCAATGAGGGACATATCGCCGCGAATGATTGCCCATATCTGCGGAATCTCATCGATACTGAGCTTGCGTAAAATCGCTCCCACTTTGGTCACCACATTGTTCTGCTTGGCGTCTTCACCGGTCCAGGTACCACTGCCGGCGAGATTCTTCGTCATGGTGCGAATCTTGTGCACCTTCACCGGACGATTATACTGACCAATTCTGTCTTGCGTGATAAAGAACGTGCCTGGACCTTCAATCCGCATCGCAAGATATATAAACGGCATAAGAACGAGGAACCCTGCCCCAAGCACAAGACAGGTCACGAGGTCGATAAGACGCTTTGATACATCATAGACGAGACTCCGTGATTGTGAGACATGAGCCAAAAACCAATCGTAGCGGAGCGCCGAAAGTGGTACCCGGTCAAAGGTATCTTCGTACACTTTGTAAAAATCGAGGAAGGTAAAATCAAAATCGATAAAGGCTTTATCAAACAGTGCTGGTAGCACTTGTTCAAGATACGGACTGTGGGCGTCAGCGACAATAATATCAATTCGCTCCTTCTCAATGAGCGCTAGTAACTTTTCTTTAAATTCTGGGGTCTTTAGTGCCGCCTGACTATCAATCAACCGCACAAAAGAATACGAGTACCGGTCATTGTTGTTCACCTCATCAACCAGCTCAATGGCTTCATCTCCATCGGCCAAGAGGATGGCGCGCTTATGCGCCACGGGCGCAAACCGTGGATAGAGATACATGCGCCAGTAGGTAATGAGGCCCACTGAAATAAAAAGGTAGATGACGAGGTTCGTCTTTGGGGCAATCCCAAACGGAATAATGAGGAAAAGGAAAAACGCGAGGATGATATTGACCACCTGCGTGTTTAAGATCCGGCTAAACAAAAACGTCTTAAGGATAGTGGTGTGCTTGTCATAGAGGCCACCAATGTAGAAGATGAAGAGCCACAACCCCGAGAGGAGCAAAAACGGACCAAAGTGACTGGCGAGCAAATCCCCCGCCGGCCAGGCCAAATAGCGCACCAATAGCGTCAGCCAAAGGGCGCTAAAAAAGGCGATGCTATCACCAATAATGAGAATGGTGAGCTCCCGGGTACGTTCTCCCATAAGTGCCCCTATGGTACCAGAGGATACTAGACTAGCAAGGCAAGTCGCATCTGTATCCAAAGTACGGTATGCTTGGTTATATCCATAATCATGCCGACAAACCCGATAATAGCCTTATTTTACTTCACCAAATCATTTATTCACCCCTCTGTAAAACCGCTCTAACTGTATGTCCGCCTCCCATCCTAAAAAAATCCTGTTCCTTATCACCAAGTCAAATTGGGGTGAGAAAAGCGTGGGACGCTTTTCGCAAGACTCATTCTGTTCTTTTGTGAATACTTGGAACAAAAGACCGAATGAGTGGACCGCGCCTGTAAGGCGGAGCAAAGCCGCCCCGCAACTAAATGTCCTTTCGTATGGAAACTAACAAACCAAAAAAAGTCCTATTTTTGATTACGAAAAGTAACTGGGGCGGCGCCCAACGTTACGTCTACGATCTTGCCACCGCCCTTAATCGAAATGAATTTGAACCGGTGGTCGCCCTTGGCGGCAATGGCACCTTGGTTGATATGCTCCACCACGCGGGTATTCGAACTATTACTATCAAAAGTCTCGTTCGAGATGTCGACGCCAAACAAGAGCTCACCCTCGTGCGCGAGCTCTACAGTATTTTCCGTACCGAAAAGCCAGACGTCCTCCACCTCAACAGCTCAAAGGCTGGTGCCATGGGAGCGTTTGTCGGACGGTTGGCACGAGTGCGGCGTATTATCTTTACTGCTCATGGCTGGGCCTTTAATGAGGACCGTCCGTTCTGGCAGCGACTCATTATCAAAGCTATCCACTACGCGACCGTAGTCCTCTCGCACCACACCATTGCAGTCTCGTCCGGCATGATGCGTGAGATGAATTGGCCTGGAGTACAAACAAAAATGTCAGTGATTAATCCCGGACGGAGTATTGGTGTCATGTTCACAAAAGCCGAAGCTCGCGAAAAGATTGTGGATTTTTTCCCAGCTCTCCTCTCCTACCAAAACGATCCCTGGCTCGTCTGTGTAGCAGAACTCCACCCCATCAAGCGACACCAAGTTCTTTTTGAAGCAGTACGAAGTCTCACTGCCACTAATCCACACTTACGTCTCATCTGTATTGGCGACGGTCAATTGCGCACTTCCCTCGAAGCTTGGGTCAAGGACCGAGGCATGGCTGAACATATCTTTGTAGTCGGCAGTCTCCACGAAGCTGCACGCTTCCTCAAAGCTTTTGACCTCTTTGTTCTTGCTTCAAAATCCGAATCGTACGGCTACGTGCTCCATGAGGCAGGCCTCGCTGGGCTACCGATTGTGGCCACCAATGTTGGCGGCATCACCGATATTGTGACCGACAACAAAACAGGACTCCTGATCCCTCCAGACAATAGCCCAGCCCTTGCCGGCGCACTATCGAGTATCCTTACTGACGATGAGCTCGCAACCACACTCAAAACGAACATCGCAGTGGTGCTTAAAGATCGCACTATCGAGGCAATGGCAACAAAAACCGTGACGCTCTATAAAGCTGTTTAGATGGCCGAGACGGGACAGGCACTATAACTATAGGCAGCATGTCCAGCCCCCACATTGATCTGGCAATAGGTATTTTGCTTTTCGAGGAATACCACAATCGAGTATGAAGTGGGGTCAGTGTTGTCGTTGCTGTTGCCACTCCCACTACGGACTCGGTACCGTATGGCAGTTGCATTAGCCGAATCATTGTTTGGTTGAAAATTGAGACCGGTACGGATTGTAGCGGCCATACCAGCGTATGTACCAGTTGTATTCTTGAGCGTCACCTCAGCCGCTCCACCGACTGAACCGGCGGCACAGAGCAGCGAGCCACCCGAACACGGATAACGGCCGTTTTGGTTTCGGTACAGCTCAAGGGCAGTCACCAATTGTCTTGCCTCTTGCACCCGCTGGGCATCACGGGCAGCTACTCGAGAATTTTGCATCGATGCCAAAACAGTGGTCGCGAGCAATCCAATAATCGTTATGACCACCATCAATTCAATCAGGGTAAACCCACGGTTCGGTACAGGTCTTAGTTTCATATAGATTAAGTATACAAAACAAATAGCGAGGCAAATTTGACCATTGCCTATTATGGGGATAAAAACTGGCGCTACATACCCTTCTTGCACGTACAATAAGGGTATTATTGCTACATATGGGACAAATACAATTTCAAGACGAGTCAATTACCAGACGATCGCCGGTACATGCCTCAACCGGATTTGCGCGGAAGCTCATTGCTTGGGGTATCGTAAAAACCGAACGTCAGGCTAACGTTGTGTTACTCCTTCTCGTGGTTATTGCTGGAGCTATCACTGCATACAACATACTCTCACTAACTGAGACTCCCCCACCACCAATCCTCAACGAACAAGTGACACCATCGTAGTCCTACTTTAGTTGACCAAAAAAGCTTCCTCCGTATTCGGCTTGGTAGCTTTTTTGTTAGTGGCATTACGTCGCATCGCCATCACCATCGACACCCCAACAAATTCAGTCAAGAGGTGTGAGCCACCATAGGAGAGAAATGGCACAGTGGTACCAGTCACTGGGAGGAGTCCAATATTCATCCCGATGTGTACAAAAAAGTGGGCAGTAAAAAGGACGGCCACCCCGGTGGCAAAGAGGGTTTCGAAGTTCGTCGCGCCAAGTACCGCATGTACCATCAGTCGCCAAATCACCACCCCAAAGGCACCAAAGAGCATGAGCACCCCCAAGAGTCCCCACTCTTCGGCAAAGGCGGCAAAGATAAAGTCAGTTTCGTACTCCGGCAAGAATTGGAGCTTCGACTGCGTTCCGTAGCCGATACCTTTGCCAATAAATTGCCCAGAACCAACCGCCACTGTTGATTGGTACGCGTTGTACCCAGCACCTTGGATATCCGCCAAAGGATTGAGGAAGGTCATGATACGAGCCTTCTGGTAGTCCATGAACACAAACTGCCACATAATGAGAAACGCCAGTGCCCCGAGGGTCCCCACCACGAGCAGGTGACGGAACTTGATACCCGCCACGAGAATCATTCCCGCCCAGATAAAAAAGAGAATGATCGCCGATCCAAAGTCTGGCTGAATAAACACGAGACCAAAAATCAAAAAAGCGTAGACGGCGGAAATGATGATATGCCGGACATCGCCGATGTGTTCGTGTCGCTTCGCAAAATACTTCGCGAGCACAATAATGAGGACTAGCTTCGCTGGGTCAGCTGGCTGGAGTGAAAAGAATCCCAAGTTAAAACGACTCTGCGCACCAAGGGTAACCTCACCAATAAAGAGCACGAGAATAAGGAGTGCTACAATCGTCACATACAAAAAGAAGGTGGTGTTCCCGGTTCGTAAAAATCGGTAGTCAGGAATAAAAGCAATCAAAAACGCACCCAGCGCTACCGCAATCCAAAGGAGCTGACGATTGAAATAGAGATTTTCCCCTTGGTAGGAGTACATGGTGACGAGCCCAAGGGCCGTCAAAAATAACATCGCTCCAAACAAAAGCGTGTCAAACGACCGAAAAAATACCCGCAACCCGTGCATAGTCGTATCAGTCTATCAGGTACCTAAAATGCCGCAACAACTGTGACTACGAATTGAATCAGTTGTGTAGTCTGACAGGTTCTAGGTGAGAAATGTGTGGGGCACATTTCGCAAGACCTTGTCTGATATCTTCTTGAGTGAAGCGAAAAGAAGTATCGACAAGGTGTACTGCTCCTGTAAGGAGGCAAGGAATGAGATTTAAAATACAGAGTGGTAGTGCTCGGACAAAGCCATTAGGAATAGGCTTTACTCGCGAAAATTCGCCATTGTCACCTTACGGCTCTGTGGCTCATTTTACTTAAACGCACGTTGAATGTTTCTTCGACGCAGACAACAACGAAACTGGCGACTACGGAGCTGATTCCAGAGGAGCGAAGTTGTTTTTGGTCTTGGGTATAACATCAATACGTGCCGCCCCATCCTCACAAATTGCGGCGGTAATCGTAC
>CAYSNO010000014.1:0-16270 GCA_964432455.1 uncultured Candidatus Saccharibacteria bacterium | reverse complement strand
ATACGCGCAAAAGGCACTCACCCCTACTTCACGCGCCACAATAATATCTGGTCTAAAACCCTCAGCAAAAGTGAGCTCTTTGGCCAACATTGACCAGCCAAAAAACGGTAACTGCCAGGCATGTTTGGCTGTCACCGTATAGAGCCAGGTATTGTTATCAATACGCAGTACGGGATTTTTTGGTTTGATACCAGTTCGCAACACCATTATATGTACCTCATGAAAGAGGTCTCGGATAGCCGTGAAGCCGTCAAGCGACTTGGTGGCTTGATTGAGCATGCTGGTATCAGTCGTAATAAACAGCACCCGAGTCTTAGTACGGGTTGAAGTGAGTTCCGCTACCGGCGATTGACGGGCTTCGCTCACTGAAACTTCTGGTATTGCTGCCGTTTGGTTTTTCTGGCGACCATTACGAAGAATCGAATCAAGTGACCGTTGGGCGTCTTTGATATATTGACCGTCTTCCATACTGTCACTAGTATACTGTGTTTTGAAAACAAGAGGTGCGTCATCTGTGGAGCAGACCGACAATTGCTGCCGCCAGCGCGTCACTATCGTGACGAATGAGACTTCGAGTGAGTACGTCACCAGCCTCTGGCAAAAAACGTTCTTGGTTTATGATTGGTGCAGCATGCAGCCTGATTCGCTCATCAGTGATCTCGTGTGAGACTGGATGCACACCTTCGGTATCGGCATAGTGCTGTACAAGCTCTCCTGGCAACAGCGTGTCTGGCACCACAATAAGATCCGGCAAAACAGACACGTAGCGATGAAACTCCGCTACATAGTCAGCGAGGTGCATACCAATTGTCTGCCCAGGCCTCGCCATCAAATTAGCCACAAACAGTATAGTCGCCTGACTCTCCTTCACAGCGTCGGCAAAACCAGTCACGACCGCATTCGCGAGAATGCTCGTATAAAAATCACCCGGCCCAAAAATAATACAGTCGGCAGACAAAAGTGCCTCTTTTGCCTCAACTGAAAGCTTCGCTATTGGGGTCAGAAAGAGCGTCGTAATTCGATCATGAATATGTTCTGGTTTCGGTTCATCAATATCATGTTCACCAACCACGGTTCGACCAGAACTAAAAGTTGCAGCGAGATGGACCTTGTCGGTGGTCACCGGGATCACTTTCCCTTCGATACGCAGCAATACTCCAGCCGCTTCAATGGCTTCCGCTTCACTGCCGAGCATATCGGTGAGCGCGGTTAAAAAGAGGTTGCCAAAATTATGACCAGAGAGCCCTTCCCCACTTTTGAAGCGGTACAAAAATAAATCGCGTAAGAGATTCTTGGCGCCTGGTACATCAGGAGCCAAGGCAGCGAGTGCCTGTCTCACATCCCCTACTGGCAACTGTCCGAATTCATCACGAAGCCGACCGGTTGAACCACCAGAATCAGCCATCGTCACAATTGCCGCAATATCAAGCTCATTATGATACTGCCTCAGTCCGCGCAAAAGTGTGTACGTCCCCGTACCTCCACCAACTACCACAACTTTGGTCTTTGGGGTGGACATATAAAATAAAATCTATCTCATTACGCCCCGTAAATACCAGCGAGTAAGTCGAGATCTTTTTGACTACTGCGAAGCAAATCAATATTCTTTGTCTCTACGGCATCAAGCACAGCCTGGCCGGCGGCGTCATCAGCACATGTTGCTCTATACCAATCGGTGAAGGCTGCCCAGTCTTTTGGAAAGCAGTGTCCGCCCGCCCCTCGTCCCGGCACACTCCCTGGGTGACCACTTTGATCAATCACGTTCATATGACTCGTTCCAATCCGCGGATCGGCTTTCATGGCTTCGGCAATCAAAGAATAGTTGGCACCAACTGCCTCAGCGGCATCGTAGACAATATTCATAAAGATGACCTTAAGTGCGAGGAAATTGTTACCTGCATACTTAATGAGCTCGGCTTCAGCCGCACCGGTGATCAGAGTAAACGGACTATTCGGCAAAACCGCCATTACTTGCTCAGCCGCTGTTTGGTGCGCTTCATCTGCAATTGGCATGCCAACAATATTACGGAGTGGTTCTTTGGTATCTTCGCGCGCACTCTTCTCCCGCAAAAACTCTGGACTGTGGAGTACCACAATATCAGGAAATTGCTTTTGGAGTCGTAGGGTCGTACCCGGCAACATCGTTGATTTAATTACTGCCGTTTTGCCAGCCCCAACCAGTGGCAAAACTGCCTCAAGAATTCGGGAATCAAAACCGGTTGGTGTCGTTGGGGTTGGTACCGCAATAAAAACGATATCACAGTCTTTGATGGCGTCTTTGTTGTCAGCAAACTCTGGTTCAAGCGCGTACCGGACAATGGTAAATCCTCGTTCAGCAAAATCGTCAGCGAGGTGCTTGCCAATAAACCCTTGTCCGATAAATCCGATTTGTAATTCTTTCATATGTGCCTGTTATATCGGATGTAACTCGTTATTGCAAACAAAAGTTATTTTTTCTTGAATACGGCGATAAACTCAGGAAATAAATTAAGTCCCAAAAGCGCATTAAGTCGATATCCCAAGATACGGGCCGGGTACTGAGAACCAAACTGCTCCTTGTACGGACGAACGTACACAAATGACTCCAGTTCAAAACCAGCTTTCTCAAGGGTCTTAATGGACTGGTAGTTCCAGTAGTTGAGGTGCCCACCTGGTTCGAGGTAGAGATAGCCTGGCACTTTCTTTTGCCACCCGAGGAGCATCGCCATCTTATACTTAAAGTAGGCCCACCGACCATTCGGGAGCTTCAAAAGGAGGCGTCCGTCTGGGGTGAGCGCGTTATGCATCGTCGCAAGGGCGTCCCAAAACTTATGGACGTGCTCAAGCACATCAAACAGTGTAATAAAATGGTACTGACGTGGCGCTTGGTAAGTTTCAATATTTTCGATATCACCTTCGTAACCAAAGTATTCTTCGGTCATTGCCTGGTACGTACGATCGACCTCAAGGGTGCGCAGATTCTCCTTTTTAGCTCCCCGCTTCTCCACTTCATGGAGGAAAAATCCGCCACTAGCTCCGACATCAAGGATAGCCACCTCAGGTCCGTACCATGCCAGCGCTTTTTCTGCATACGCTTCGTAGAGTTTTCGTTTGGCGTGGCTATCTTTAGGATATTTCTTTTTCATGGCCGCGAGTGCGGCAGCATCTACTGGTGCATTGGTGATCAGTTGAAAATTAGCTTGCTGCCGATCGCGCTCTGGGACTGCGACAAAGAAGTAACCACAAGCCTCGCATTTGTTCATGTTGTGTGTGAGAACGGTCACACGTGGTGACTGACAAGACAGACACACGACTGATTGATTTTCCATACAAGGCACAGTATACACCCACGAAAAACGAAATGAAAAGTCTTGTAACGTATCGTCTTCTTATATAGTTTGATAAACTATACCAATATTTATGTGGTCATCTGTCATTACTGCTATCGAACGGCGCAGTCGTCTCTCCCTACGCACCCATCTCCCGAGCACGCTCTGGCTTTTTGGTGGTCAGATGATTGGCAGTGTCGGGAGCCTCGTTCTCACCGTGCTTTTAGCGAATAGCCTGAGTGAAAACGACTTTGGTACCTACAAGTACCTCCTCACCATCTTTGGTTTTATTAGTGTGATTGCCCTCACCGGCTTTGCTACCTCGGTCACCCGCTCAGTTGCCCACGGGTACGAGGGCGAACTGGCGGTCGGTATCAAAACTTCACTCCGCTACAGTATAGGCATGATTGTGCTTGGGCTTGGCATCAGCGGTTACTACTTGTGGCAAGGCAACCTCGTTATCGGTCTCGGGAGTCTCGTCGCCACTCTCACTGCCCCACTCATTAATGCTCTACCGCTCTACACCGCACTCATCAATGGTCGCCATGACCACAAGAACTACAGTATTGTGGGTATCCTCATTAATGTGGTGCCGGTACTCGCATCGCTGATCACCCTCTATTTCACGACCGCCATCCTCACCCTTTTCGCCGTCTATATGGTGAGCCGGGTCGTACTCCATATCGTGCTCTATTACGTGGTCACCAATCACTACAAACCGAATAACAAACGCGACCATCAATCAACCACCTACGGCAAACACCTGAGTCTCATGAACATTCTTGGTGGTGTCTCCTACCAACTTGATAAGGTCGTCATCTGGCATGTGCTTGGTCCGGTACAATTAGCTATCTACACGATTGCCATTGCCCCTGCCCAGCAGCTGCGCTATCTCAACAAAATTCTCACTACCATTACGCTCCCCCGTTTTAGCCAGCGATCACTTGCCCACCTTCAGGCGACCATGATTCCAAAACTCCTCGCCCTTCTGTTCGTTTCCGCCGGCATTGTCCTCGGGTACGTACTTATTGCACCATATCTCTTCACCTATTTTGTGCCGACCTACACAGAAGCTATTATCTACTCCCAGGTCTTTGCCTTTTTGATACTCTTCTTCCCGGCTGGACTCCTCCAAGAAGCCATCAAAGCCCATGCGGACACCAAGGCGCTCTACATTATCCAAACAGTGATTCCCGCCCTCAAGATTGTGCTCTTACTTGTCCTTACCCCACTCTTTGGCATCTTTGGGGTACTGACGGCCATGTTTATCTGTGAGATTACCCGCCTCTTGATTGTGCTCTGGTACTTTTATCGACCACTAGGCGGCACCGGTGTAGCGACGAAGAAGGCTGCCTGATCCTGGTACCACTACAAAGAGAAACCACAAACCGTGTTTGAGTGACCAATCAAAGCGCACCGCCTGCCAGGCGTATGTTATTGCTTCACGCTTGCTACCCAGCAACAGCAGTCCAATGGATACACCGTACGACAGCGCCCCGAGACGTTGTGGCGCATGCTTTATGAGAATTGTCTTGAAGTGCGTCAAAAATCGTCTGAGTGGTTCAACTCGTTCAATCGAACGGCCTGGTTTGAAAGTATAGCGACTCGTGGTCAATGACACGGTATCAGACTCGAGATACAACTCACCGAGCTCTTCGTTGCTGTGATACCATCGTCCCCGTTCTGCTAAATAGCAGTTAACGGTGAAGTCGATATTTCGTGCCTCGTAGCGAACATCTGTAAACACTGATTTTTTAACAGCCCGAATTTTTGTATTGGCTGGTAATATACGCGCCACAATAGCTTCAACACTTTTATAACCAGTCGCAAGCGGCGTGTATGGAATCACTGCCCCTTGCTTGATTTGCCGGCAGTGTGCCGAAATAATACTCGCTTCTGGTTGTTCAGCAAACAATGTTGTCACTCGCTCTAAGGCCACTGGAAAAAGTATGTCGTCACTATCCCAAACCATGAGTACGTCTCCTGTCGCTTTTGAAAGGCCATAGTTGCGAGCAGCGGTCGCTCCTTGATTTTGTGACAAACAATGGAAGGTAATTCGAGGATCGTGAGTGTACCCCTGCATCACCTCGTCAGTAGTATCTGTAGAACCATCGTCTACCACTACCAACTCCCAGTTTTGATAGGTCTGAGCCAGTACACTCGCAATTGCTTTTGGTAGCAATTGTGCCCGATTGTAGGTAGCGATAATAATGGAAATTTTCATACAGAGACTATCCTTCGTGTACACCAAGGATTACATACCGACCCGCCTTACGACCAGGAGCCACAGTCACGGCATGATGTGGAAGCAACTTCACAAAATCTTCAAGTTTGTGTCCACTGAGGTCTTCGTGGATTTCACCAATCAAAACCCGGCTCGCTGCCGCCGCTGTTGAGTGTGCCAACATTTCATATTCCGCTCCCTCAATATCAAACTGGAGAATATCAATCTGCTCCATCCCCGCTTCTCTCACCACCTCATCAAGTGCCGCTACGGTCACTTCGTACGGCACCAGTGGCATATCAGGTCTTGGAGTTAGTGATGAAGCAATGCTTTTTTCTGGATTCACATAAAACTGCACCTGGCCGCTGTGGCCACCTAGTGCCAATTCATGCGGCACTATCCGTGGACACTGTGCCACCTGCGCTCGCAGGCGCGGGAATAACTCAGGATTCGGTTCGTAGGCATGAATCACCGCATCTTTGTACATGGCACTATAAAACAAGGATACAAGACCAATATTGGCGCCAGCATCAATAATGTGTCGCACCTCTTTACTCTTTAGAGCGGGTACGTTGTACTCCTGACGAATCATGATTTCGTCAAAAATCAAAAACTCATCATGCGAACCATTTAGGGTCACGGTCAGTGGTGTGGCATTAATAGTGATATGAAATACGCACGGTGTATCCTTGATACCAAAACGGCGGCGCAGTGGACGCCACAACAACATCGCTACAATGTAGCCACGATCAAACCACGTAGTACCAAACTTTTGGGCTTGAGTGAGTGATTTAATTTTTTGTCGTAGACGATTCATAGGTTTTTTGTGGTCGCACCACGATGATGTAAGCGATTGATCCAAACGGAATAAGACGGTCTACAAAGAGACCAACCCGCAGACTGTAGTGGTAGATGGCGAAGCGACGAGGTGACGGCAAACCGATAATTCGCTCCGGTACGGTAATAAAAAGGAAGTGTACCAAAAAACTTCCCCACCCACCGAGGCGATACACATCATACGGCAACCCTTTAAACAAGTGTTTTACCCGCCACGGCGTGTACTGCCGATAGCCGTGCCACAGATACAAAAAGAGTGACAGGAATGACGGCGCAATATGTACCTGCACCCCATTTTGTCCTGCCAAGGCAGTCGAGAGCGTAATCGCTTTTTGATCATCTTGTATATGTTCAAGAGCTGTAATACTCATCACCAAATCATAGGTGGTGGTCGGCACAAGATCCTCAATCTTTTTGATAATCATTGATGATGCAAAGGCCGGGACCGCATCGTCACTATAGCGAGGGTGGCGATACACATCTAACCCGGTATAGGTGCCACTCTTACCAAGGGCAGCCAAGGCTGACCGGTAGTACGCTGTTCCTGACCCAATATCAAATACTGACAGTGATGCGGCTGGCACATACCGCTTGATTACTTCAGCAAAGGCATTATCAAGCAAAAACCGCATCGGTGAATCAGTAATCCGTTTACTGAAATTGGTTGGTGCAGGCAAACGTTTGCACCAAAGCCAGGTGCGGTGCCCGTAGAGACCACGGGTAAGGTTATGGAAGAAATACCGAGTCTTCTCGAGTACCGATAGATTATTTTCTTTTGAAACGTCTCCGCAAATTTCTCTCATATCATTTTCTCGTTACCAGTGTGCAAAATAAGTCTTCGTACTCCCCTACAATCCGCGTGATATCAAACCGGGCAGCGGTCGCTTTGGCCTGATTTGCTACCGCTTGGTATTGCAAAACATCCAATCCAAAAAACCAGTCAATTGTAGCACAAACAGAGTCTGGCGTTCGTTTGAGGAACTTCCCCTGCTCCCCATCAACCAATATCTCATCAATGCCGGAGACCATGGTCGATGCCACTGGCACCCCAAACGCCATAGCTTCAATTGCCACATTCGGAAATCCTTCAATATCAGAAGTCAAAAAGAAGGCGTGAGCGGCGGCAAAGAAGGTATACACGTCATTACGATAACCGGTGAGGATAATGCGGTTCGCAAGCCCTAGCTCACCAATGTAGGCGCGAAGATTTGCCTCTTCGCTGCCGGCACTGACGATACACAAAACCACATCAGCAGTCGGGTGGGTTTTGAGATAGAGGGCAAAGCCGTCAATAAGGAGTCGATGGTTTTTGTGCTTCTTAAGCCGGGCGACATTAAGAAGGATCTTTGTCTCCTCCCCCCAGCCAAATTCCGCCCGAAGGGCCTGGACTTTGGTTGGCGCTTCGGTGGCCAAAAATTCGGCCACCCGTTTGGTATCAATCCCATTGTAGATAACCGTAAACCAGTGTCGCGGAATCCACGATTGCCGAGAGGAGTAATCCGCTACTGTTTTTGACACCGCCACAATGCGACTCGAAAAGTAAGCGCCAATATGATCGCGGATTTTGTGTCGCAATGTCTTGTCTTCGTAGGTGTTATGCTCGCGCGCTATTACCTTATAACCCACCAAGGGCCGGAGATATCGCACCAGTGTGTTCGCCGTCACCATACTTGATACTACTACCGCCGGCCGTAGACGACGTAAGAGACGAAACAATCCAAAAATTGTCTCCACATCAAACCCACCCCGCCACGCTAGTTCATGCGCGGTCACATGCAGAGGGAGCTGCTCATAGAGTGATTCACGACCAGGGTAGGTACAAAGCGTTACTACATGGATGACGAACTTCGTCGTATCAATCACTTTCATCTGGGCCAAAAACTGCCGTTCAATCCCGCCTGAAGCAACGAGACTCGGGAGGACATAGACAATAGTGCTACGGGTATCAGTGGCCATAGCGTTAGGTTGTCCGCTTTAGGTAGATAAGAATATCCTGAAACTGTGGTGCCTGATTATACGGGAGTGACTTCGTGTTCATTTGGTAGAGATACCCCGCCGCTTCAAAGTCTTTGAGGAACTCACCGAACTTTGATTCGTGGGTACCCATGAGGTGATGGTACTCAATCACATACTGCTGAACTTTAGTAAGCCAACCACTCGTCGTGAGATCATGGAGTACTTGCCACTCCGCACCTTCGATATCAATCTTTGCTAGGTCAACGTGTGTCCACCCCGCTTGAGTAAGAAGTGAAGACAGTCGCTCCGCTGGCACCTGAACCTCTACAGTCATTCCCTTGCGGGCATAGGTACTCATCTTAAGCGACCCTTGCTTCGTAGGGTGAATATAGAGCGATAACTGGCCAGCTTGGTCACTAACCGCACCATGGAAAACAGTGACGTCCTTGAGTTTGTTCCGCTTTATATTCTTGCGCAAGAGTGCGACGGTGGCGGGATCTGGTTCAATCGCCAGTACGTGGGCGTCAGGATAGAGCCACTTGATGAAGAGGGTGGCAATACCAATATTAGCTCCGGCATCAATACAGTACGGGGCTTTCGGAAGCTGCACGTTGTATTCTTGACGCAAAAAAGTTTCTTCGTAGAGGAACCGCAATGTCGCAAGATCAAACCCCTCAATGACAAACCCGGCACAGTAGATACGACGCTGACGCGTCAGTGGAGAGAATGGCAAGGCTACCAAGATACAGAGGTACCACCACAATACCAAAAGCTTCCGCCGCGCAGACAGCGGTGCTTTAAAGAGACTCGAGATAGAAATAAAGGCATTAAAAAGAATGCTCATAGGGTGGCAAAAAGGTCAGTGTAAAATCGGTCAGCTCGAAGCTTCGTCTCAAAGATGGTACGGGCCTTTTGCTGCATCGTCTGATACTGCTGCGGTGTACAAGCGTCCCAAAAATCACCAACAATAGTTTCTATATCATGGAGTCGCTCGTGCGGAACCCGAATCATAAATGAGTCGTAATCAATCTCGGTCACCCGTGGGAGTGGTGTCTCGGTATCCACAAACACCGGAATCCGGCCAAGCGAGAGCACTTCAAAGAACCGCAGTGAAAAATTACCATCGCCACGGACGACGAGCGAAAGGTCCGCCTCGGTGATGGAATCCACAAATTGCTTGCGTACCACACTCGGATCAGCTTCGATCGTCTTCGCACTGTCTGAGTACGAACCACGCATGATGAATCTCCCAGTTACCCGCTTGGCGCGATTGATGTAATTAATGGCTTTGCGCCGGTAGTAGAGGCCTTGGAGCGACGGCTTTGGTGCACCCAAAAACCAGATGGCCAGCTTTGAACGCCAGATTTTAATTTGGTATTTGTATTCTTGTTTAAAATTTCCGAATCGTACCCAACCCGTAAAACCAATCGTTGGTACTGGTACCGCCTTCTCACGATAGTGCACCCCAAATTGCTCACCGATATCTTCAACAAAAGCCGGCATGATAATCTCGTTTGCTCGCACGCGAGACGTGTAGGCAGAAGACCTAATAATGATGGCGTTATCAATCACAATCGGTTCAGCACTATCGCCATAGGCAAAGACGAAGAGTTTCGCACCAATTTGCTTCGCATAGCTGGCGGCTTCCTCTACGTAGGCAGTATCATTTTCGATAGCAAAATAGTTGTGCGGTATCATCACGTACTTGGCCGACTCCCCTTCCCCCACAAATTGCGCCAGGTTTTTGAACGGCGCTGTTTTGATCTGCTGAAAGAGACCGCCTTCGTACTCATTTTGACTCTGCATCAACGTCAACAAAATCGAGTCTTTGATGCCTTCCTTACGCCTGAAGATATAAATCGGGACCATAGATTATTTTTTTACCGCAACCACCATGTACCCGAGTGGAAACTGGCGCGGGTAGAGCGGACGGTATTTGATTAAGAGACCGTCAAGGAGATAGGCTGGCACAAAGAAGAATGGTCGAATGATTTTTGGCATCGACAAGATACACATATTAAGTGCTGCGACACAGACACCACGACTCACCTCTTTGACCTCAGCAGTGAGCCCTACCTCCGCACACATGCGTTCAAGCGCATCACGCGTATACCGGTGACAATCGAGGAGCCCATCACTGTGCCCTGGGTGGTACATGTACAAAAATGGCACAAACATCACAAACTTCCCCTGGGGCTTGAGGATCCGGACGAGCTCACTAAAGTGCCATTTGTAGTTGTAAATATGCTCAAGCACGTTCATCGAGAGCACTGTATCAAAACTCGCAGTTTCGTACGGGAGTGCATCAGTCTCAAAGTTGGTACTGTCCCCCGTAAGGCGGTCCATACTCACGAACTCCGCTCCCGGCTCTTTGATCATGAGGTCTTGGTAGTGTGGGCTACTCCCCGCCCCAATATCAATCACCTTCCCACGCACCGAAATCTTGCGCACCGCATTGTTGAAAAATGATCGTGTTACTGAGCGACCTTTGCTAATTTCCTTCAGTAAAAAAGTAAAATCCGACATGGCATTATAGTAGCATAATGCCCTACTGATAATAACTACGGTACCACTCGACAAATTGAGAAATTCCTTTCGTAACATCTGTTTGTGGTTGATATCCCAATTTCTCTTTGGCTTGGCTGATATCAGCATACGTCTCATGCACATCTCCTGCCTGCATTGGTTTGAAGTCTATCTTCGCCTCGACACCAAGAGTGGATTCAAGATGCCGAATGAAGTCCATCAGTTCAACCGGCTGACCATTACCAATATTCATGATGGTATACCCGGGCACTGTGGTTGTCATAGCTCGATAAAAGCCATCAACAATATCATCAACGTACGTAAAATCACGTCGCATCTGCCCATTGTTGTAGACAGGAATCTGTTCACCGGCCAACATCTGTTTGGTGAAATGAAAGAGAGCCATGTCTGGTCTCCCCCACGGACCATATACCGTAAAGAAGCGCAGGGCCGTAATCTCCATCTGGTAGAGGTGGGCGTACGTCGAGGCCAAGATCTCAACGCCGCGCTTCGTCGCTGCATAAATTGATACCGGATGACTAGCTGGTGCTGTCTCCACAAACGGAGTAGGTGTATCGTCGCCATAGACCGACGAAGTCGACGCCATGACAATTTTTTTGATACCACAAAGGCGAGCAACATCAAGAATCGTAAAGGTCCCCACATAATTACTCTCGACATATACCTCAGGGTGTTCAAGTGAGTACCGCACACCAGCCTGCGCCGCAAAGTGACCAATTGCATCAAACTGCTGTGCTTCGCAGAGTCGAGTGAGGAGTGCTCGGTCGGTGATATCACCTTCTACAAAGGTCACTGCCTCAGGCAACCGCGCCCGACGAGCCTCTTTGAGACTCCTGTCATAGTAACTATTCATGATATCGATGACTGTCACACTATGACCTTCAGCGACCGCTCGAAGCGCAAAGGCATTACCGATAAATCCTGCCCCACCAGTGACGAGTATGTTCATATATCAACCTATTACCTTCTTGACCCTCAAAAGGTGACTACTTCTTTTTTATAACCACAATGTATCCAAGTGGTAAAGTCTCCGCCATCTTGCGATAGCGCCTTGAAATAGAGGAAAAGAAGCGGTCTAAACCTACAGCAATTTTCTTTCCAATATACCTAAGTGTCTTGGTTGGAATCCCAGTAAATATTGATTGGTAGATGACCGAAAAAAGTCCCCGCCCAGTAGCTTCAATTGAAACCACTTCACAACCATATCGCTCGGCCATTCTCTTATACACTGATGGCGTATAGCGTAGATAATCGTCTGGTGAACCATGGATATGGTGCATGAACGGTGTTGTTATAACAATGGTACCTCCCGTTTTTGTCACCCGAACCATTTCACTAAAAGCGTTTTCGTACAGCCAGACATGCTCAAGTACGTTAAGACAAACACAGTGATCAAACGCACCGTTCTCAAATGGAAATGGCTTTTCAATATCAACAATAAAATCCGGTTGTGAATTTTCGTCGAGGTTGATAACCGTAAAGTTATGCTGTCCCGAAATGATGTGATGGTAGGCAGTATTCTTGCCTCCACCAACATCTAATATCTTTCCGTTCATTGTCAGCCGCTCTAAAGCTTTATACTCGGCAGTTCGAATAATTGGGTAATGCGGGGATATTTTATGCATACTGAGCTCTCATTATATATCGCTTTTGGTGTTTTGTGTTTGTGAACGTCACCAAGGCTTCTTTGAATACAGCTTTGTAGTCTTCGAGCGACACACCCGGCAGAAGGTCAAGGTGAATTTCTCCTATATAAGCCCGGCTATACGTATCTGGTTTGATACTTAACAGTGCATCTTCACCTCCTTCAATATCAAATTTTGTGATATCAAATTTAGACACCCCAGCGAGGTTACAGATATCAGACAGCGTATGGGTTTTAACTGTCTCATGACCAATTCCCGAAGAGCGCGATTTAAGTGAGTGCCCCATAGAATTTTTGGTAATTTGTAGTTCTAAATAGCCCGAGGTAGCAGCCAGCGCACCTTGAATAATCTTTACCTTGTCATCGTTTGCAAAGTTTTTATGCAAATACTGCAATGTTTCTGTCGCAGGCTCTACCACGGTGATAGTTGCTTCTGGATACTTCATCCGAAAATAGAGTGTACTGTCACCTATGTGTCCACCGATATCTAAAATTGTTTTGACTTCATCAATTCCGTCAAACGAATACTCTTTATCTACAAATGCTTCAGCGAGGCCTGCGACATCCAAAAAACTATGAAGCGTGAACGTCTGGGCTTTTCTTGTCACATAAACAGTGATTGAAAAATCACCCCAGGTCGGCCAATAATACCGGGTGATATAAAAATAACTGAGCCGACTACCAAGTATTAGCGACTTAAACATTCTGTGAGATGATAACTCCCAGGCCAGTTTCGGTATGGTACTTATAATTGTCTTCATAGTGTGGCTTTATTGTCTGGTTTACCGAAATCAGTACCTCAGATTTTAGAATCGACTCATAATACCAGAAATAAGGTTCGAGAGACTATGCTCCTGTTGTACTTTTGCGGCAGCAGCTCGTGTAAACTCATTCTTGTCAAACAGGGATCTGTTCGCGAGCTCAGTGATTTTTGCAGCCAGCGTGACACTATCACGTGGCGGGAAAAAGATTGGCCACTCACTCTCCCCCATGATGTAGCGATAGGATGGGTTTGAGGAAATCACCGGTACCCCACAAGCCACCGCCTCCACAAGCACTTTATCAAGACTGTTAGTGGCACCGTCATGAATAAAAATGTCAGTGGCAGCAAGGAGTCCAGGTAACTCTGCCTGAGCTGCCCCGCCATGCCAAACTACCGGTGACTCAAGTCCGTTGGTTTTGCAGTACTCATGGAGGGTAGCTTCATACTGCCGTTCGGTGTCAGTAGTCGCTGCCCCTACAATCGTAAACAAAAATGGTATACCTGATTCTTTAAGCCGGTGACACGCTTCAAGGAGCGTCTTGATGCCCTTTGATTCGGCAATCCGTCCGACAACCAAAAGGCGCAACATTGAAGACTCCGTACGCGGGACATACCGAAAGCGACTCATATCAATACCCTGTCCGGTTACCACTACCTTCGGCGACTTGATGCGAAAGCCCTGTGGAGTGGAGGTAAAAACGATATGGGTCAACATGGTTGCAACTCGAAGCGAGGTCGAGACCGCCCCATGCGCGTACCAGAGTCCAATCCGTTTACCCCAAAGCCGCCAGAGGAGTCCGCCCAAAATCACGTACACTTGATTCATATGAACAAACACCGCGTCATAGTCGTGCCGGAGTGTATAGATCGAACGATAAAACCGCCAGAGATATTTGAGGCGACTCTCGCCTGACTCTTTACCGAGCGAGTGTACCGTCACATTACTCGGCAGGGTATGTGTACCGACTGAAAGAGCAATGACGTGGACAGACTCACATTGGGTGGCAAACTCCGCCAGCCACCCATGAAAAAAACCGAGAATTGGATGATTGGTATCAACTACCTGCGTGATGATGAGGAGTCTTTTTTTCATATTACTTTCCGCTGAGGGCGTGCCAATGTCCGACGATGCGATCGGCGTACGCCGCATCGCTGGTAGCTATCGTGGCCACCGTTTCGCGACCAGCGGCCGCGAGACGTGCTCGCAATGCTTCATCCGTAACGAGTTTTGCAAGAGCGGTCGAGAGAGCCGCTTCATCACGTGGTGGCACCACGAGCGCTTCTTTGTCTGGCATACAGAGCTCACCCACACAACCGACATCAGTCGTCACAATTGGCAGACCAGCCGCCATCGCTTCACCAAGCACCATCGCATACCCCTCATAGTCTGAGGTGAGCGCAAAAATATCAGCCGCTTTCATAACTGATGCAATATCTGCTTGCCAAGGATAAAACTGTACCGGAGCATTGCTGGGCCACAGTGCACGAACCTGTTTCCGCAAAGCCACTTCTTCACTCCCCTCACCAACAAGCACCAACTGACTGTGTGGATGCACCGCCTGCACCCCTTTAAAGGCATTGATGAGAAGGGGTAGATTTTTCTCCCGCGAAAAACGAGCCACCGAGATAACCGTGACTCCCTCATGGTCTGGCCACAGTGGTCGTGGGCTGGCGGTCTGAAACGACGTCAGCGACGTCACAATCGGCAACACACAGACCCGAGCGCGAGGAACACCACGAGTGATGAGCGAACTGGCGATACGCTCGGATACTACCCGCACGCCAGTAGCCCGGCGCAAGACAAACAGTCCGAGCCTTGCACGCACTTTATTCCCCCATGATTCCATCCGCCAATAATTTCGACTATAAAAATCGCCGTGTACCTGTACCTCTAGCGGGACACCCGTGAACCATCGAACCGCAAGTCCAATCAGTCCAAACTCAAATGGACTCTGGACAGTAAGGAGCGTCGGTCCAGCTTTTTTGCTCTGCCTAACGGCACGAAGCGTCGCCCGAAATAAACGCCAGAACCGCAGGAGTGGTAATTGCGCCACAACCGGTAGTACCGACAGTCCTGGCACCCCAACCGGTGGGTATGGTTCTTTGGTCGGGATCAGGATGATCAGCTTGGTCAACTGTTTGGCATAAGAAAGCTGCCGCGCGAAGGGACGTGACGTAGTATCAAATATCTTTTTATCGTGGCCCAGGGAGATAACGTACATACTGGTTATGCCTTAGTACTAACAACCGCCTCCAAAAGTTGTTTGATTGGTGGGATGGCGTCTGCGGCGGCGAATTGTGCTGCTTTGGCTTTGCCGGCTGTGACCAAACGGTCTCGCAAGGCACTATCGGTAAGGATTCTCTCAATCGCTGTATCAAGGGCCACCACGTCATCTACTCCTACCAAGAGCCCCTCCACCCCATCAGTGATTAACTCCGGATTGCCGCCAACCGGTGTGGTCACTACCGGTGTCCCGAGCGCAAGCGCTTCAATCAGATGATGTGATAGTCCTTCGTATGCGGTATTAAGCACAAACACATCCGCAGCAGTCACATATCGAAATACGTCAGTAAACGACAATGCCCCAACCATCCGCACAGACGACTCAAGTCCCAGGGTTTTTATTTTTGCTTCAAGCGGTGCCCGCTCAGGCCCATCGCCACCAATCACGAGTTTTGTTGCGTCTCCGCGTGCTTTTCGCTCCACCATCATATCAAGGAGAGCACTCATGCCTTTCCATGGTGTGAGGCGACTAATACTGACAATGGTTTGATCCACAAAACCTAATTGGGCTCGCAGATCATTGCGGCTGTCTTTAAGTAACTCAACCGTATGGGCACTGTAGATCACATGTAGTCGCGAGGGCGCAACACCCCAGGTCGCCACAATCCCTTTGAGATACTGGCTTGGGACTACAGCTGCTTTAGCCCGCTTAACCACCTGCGCTTGTATCCCCGCGAGTATCCGTACCGGCAGCCTGACCTCATGT
>CAYSNO010000013.1:0-17044 GCA_964432455.1 uncultured Candidatus Saccharibacteria bacterium | reverse complement strand
CGTCATCACCACGACGGAACATAGCCACATCACGTTCAATAATGGTAGTGGTGGCTGTATCAGCATCTGATGTAGAACTGGTAGTAGCAGAGGTATTGGTTTCAAAGATACCGCGGGCTTCGTCAACCACTCGA
Organism: uncultured Candidatus Saccharibacteria bacterium; assembly: GCA_964432455.1. Classification (GTDB taxonomy): domain Bacteria; phylum Patescibacteriota; class Minisyncoccia; order Phycocordibacterales; family UBA918; genus OLB19. The sequence continues at coordinate 16,910 of CAYSNO010000013.1, read as the reverse complement.
TTAATAAATGGTGTCGTAGTTGATGACGACGTTGTACCAAAAAGTCCACGGACAAATGTATACTCAGTGTTGCGCGATAGCGTTGTAGTAGCTTTTGAACTGGTGGCAAAAATCGCTACCGTTGTTGAGGCATCAGCAAACAATACCGTGGTACTACTCACTCCAAGGTAGACCGGGGATCCAGTACTCGTCAAGAATTCCGTAATTGGTCGTACTTGTGGCACCAGTGGCATCATAAAGGCACTGGCTTCGGTTACGATGTGCGGATAGACCGGTAATTCTTTTACCCACGTATGGTAACCCTCGGCCTGCGCATGAAGCCGTTGGAGGCCAGGCATGATGTTTTGAATGTAAATTGCACTCCGGAAAATTCGTGAATCTTCAACCCTCGATCCACCCAGATACACTTCCCCTTCTTCTACGCCCACTGATATATACAGTCCACCGGTAGCGGTAATTGATCCATCGCCCGCAAAAATATCATAGCGATACCCAGTGGCGTAAAACACAAAAATCGGCACCGCACAAACAAACAACAAGAGGAGTGAGAGGAAGAGGAACCGACGGCGCTGACGAGGGAGTGGTTGCACTACCGCTTTGGCTGAAGGTGGATTAAAACGTGGGTGATGTTGGTACGTCATAGGTGTATTATGCAGTTGCATCATTACGGGTTTTTGGGGTTACCCAGAAGCCCATGTAGCGACCAAACATGAGACGGGTTTGTGCATCAAGTCCAGGAATGGCACTAAAGACAATCATGGTCGCAGGCACAAGGAGCCACTGGAGTGCCATCACAATATACCGCAAACGACTCGCGTCGTCTGGTCGCTTCGGGATGAGTGAAAGTGAAATGACAGATGAAATCACGAGACCAAACATCGCAAGAATAAGTAAGTCGCGCACGACAATCGGTAAGTTGTATGATAGTACGGTTTGGTGGAACTCACGACTACCAAGGAAGATTGGTGCCCACCCAAGAATAAAGAGCATGATTGGATTGGTTACCAGTGACCAATATCCCTCGGCTTGCTGGAGAGCAATCTTGATACGTTGACCACGCGGAATGGTTGGATGTTTTCCGAAGTGATACAAAATGTAGCAGAAATTTTCTACCCCATACGTCCAACGTCGGTGTTGTTTGTAAATCTGGATCATGGTTCGCCACAAGGTAGGTGCTGCGTTTGCATCCATCGAAACCGGGTATGAGAGTGGGATGACATCGTACTTCCCGTTATTGGCAAGCAACAAATTCCAGTAAATACGTGAGTCCTCACTCACCATATTGCGCTGCCAATAGCCAACTTCATAGAGCGCTTGGAATGATACTGAGTGAGAGGAGAACGTCGCCATCCGTTCCGGTCGTTCTTGCTGCACCATCTCCCAAAATGTCGAGGACATCGCCACTACCCGGGCGAGCGCTGGCGCTTCCCACATGTTGTTATTAAAGATTGGTACTGGTTGGAAAGAACTCTTGAGGGGGTGTTCAGCTTCGAGGAAATGCCAGACGAGGCAGTTAAAGTAATCAGGATAGAGCACCGTATCAATATCAAAAATTGAAACGAGCACATCACGGTATAAGAGACCCCGGGGATCAAGTACCTTCGTTCGCACTTCTTCCGCTGCATATGCAGCATTAGATCCCTTGCCAGCCATTTCCCCTGGCACATTTGCTGGGTGAGAAGTCACGAGAAAACCACCGAAGACTGGAGCGAACTCAGCCGTCATTTTGTCAGCGAGCGCCATGGCTTCTGCCCCAGCTCGTTCTTCGGCAGCTAACACGATGATGAGTTTACTGTGATCGTACTTCACTGCCTTAAGTGACTCGAGTGTTGCGCGCACTACTGACTCGGGCTCTTTATAGAATGGCAAAATAATCACCTGATGGAGATGCTCGTACGCACGATCGGCTATGAGTGCCCCCCAATCAAGACTCATGTGGTGACGCAGACGCTTCCAGTTGTAGCGGAGGTGGTACGACAAAAAGGCGGTCTTCAAAACCCAGAAAAGTGCAAACGCAATAATGAAGTAGGCGGCAAAAAATGGCGCATAGATCGACATGAGAATAACGCCGATCAAGGTTGACCACGATGCAAAGCCAGGGAGGATTTCGAGGAGTCGATAGATCACTCGGTCACGCCCCGACAGCTCGGTTGCCCGGCCAACATGAAAATCAGCCCGACGGGCATAGGGTAACAGGTGCGACTGGTTGTCCATCTCCTCCATAGATACCTGGTAGTATACTCCTGTTTTGCCGATAAAAAAAGTGGTTTTTTAGGACTTTTGTGTGGTTATTCCGGTGTGCTTTGATGCGAAAATAAACTAAAATTAGTGATAAAATTGGATATGGTCAGACTTTGTAAGTATTGTCAAAAAGTACTCACTACCAGACATCAAAAAATGTACTGTAGCAATCGTTGTCAAATTGATTTTCAATTTGACGCCTATATAAAAAATTGGAAGAAAACTGATGGTGTATTAATCAACACAGTTAATGTATCACGACATCTAAAACGATATCTCATCAAAATGAACGGGGCGAGATGTAGTCGCTGCGGTTGGCATGAACAACATCCAAAAACCGGTTTAGTTCCGCTTGAGGTTAACCATAAAAATGGCGACTCAACTAATAACAGTCCAAACAATCTCCAGTTACTGTGTCCAAATTGTCATTCCCTTACAGACAACTTTAGAAACCTCAACAAAGGTAACGGTAGGAAGTGGCGTGTTACAAAATAAACCTTGAGCTTTATAGCCTGAGGTTTATTTCTATGATTCAAAACTTTGAGCCGACTCTCGGGCTCGAACCGAGGACCTACTCATTACAAGTGATTCGTGAGTGTCCCACACTCACTCATCTCCACCACCTTCGCTTCGTCTGTACAACCTTCATATTTTAGAGCCGACTCTCGGGCTCGAACCGAGGACCTACTCATTACAAGTGAGTTGCTCTACCAACTGAGCTAAGTCGGCTCTAAAATATCAAAGTTTGCCTATTATGCCTGATTGGGCAAAAAACGCAACCAATGTTCTCCCTACCCCTTAAGCGCTTTATCCTTGCGACGACGTTCCTCAGCGGGAGAGAGTTTTGTCTCCGCTTTGTGATCGGCAATATGGGTAAGGTGATTTTTGGTGGCTGTGCGACGCTCTTTACGCAACGCGCGGGCCCGGTCACGGTTACGAATCAAAATTGATTCAAGGACGTGATAGGCGCCTGCGAGTGACTTCATGAGTACCTGCAGAAACGCGTGGAGACTGTAGTACCAGGATAATGTAATCACATACCGGATCACGTACCGAATGATTCCTTCACACCAAGATACCATCCGACTAATAGCGATATCAGCCTTATCGCGGAATTGGGATAAGAAGAATCTTTTGCCACTCCGTTCCTCTCGTGATACAAGACTCAGATACCCGCCAAAGAGGACGAGTAACACACCTGCGTAGAGAAATGGAAGCCACATAATGGGTCACCAGTCGATTACTTAATCGAGAGGCGTTCGATTTTGACGATAGTGACGTTTTCACCAAACTTCTGAACTGCACCAGAAATCATTTCAGCGATAGTAGTTTCGGGATTCTTCACAAAAGCCTGCTCCATGAGCACCTGCTCTTTGAAGTATGAGTCCATCTTTCCGGCGAGAATCTTTTCCTGCATATCAGCTGGCTTGTCTTTAATTTCAGCGAGGAGAACTTCTTTGGCCTTCTCGATTTGTGATTCACCAATTTCTGCCTTATGGATGTACTTTGGTGACACAGCTGCCACATGCATCGCAATATCACGAGCGAGCGCAACGAACTCCGCGTTCTTTGCGACGAAGTCAGTCTCACAGCCAAGCAGCACCATAGCAGCTACTTCGTTGGTGTTGTGCACGTATACACCCACTGCACCAGCGCCAATTTCACGGTCTGATTTCTTTTCAGCCGCTTCACTACGCTTGCGCTTCAAGATAATGATGGCCTTTTCCATGTCGCCACCGGCTTCTTCAAGGGCACGCTTACACTGCATCACTGAGATACCAGTTTGATCGCGTAATTCTTTCAATTGGGCTGATGTAATTTCCATAATTATGTGAGTTAAAACGAACAATGGGTTGGTTTAGGCACTGCCTCAACCAGGAACGCGAACCTTACGCGTCAGTACGAGGACGTCGGGCTGGGCGTGTATCAGGACGTGGGGCTGCTGGCTTTGGTACGTAAAGCGCCTTACCGTTCTGGTACGCAGTAGCGAGTTCAGCGAGGACAATCGCGACACTGCTCTGCAACGCGTCGTTAACGGTAATTGGGTAGGTAACCTTAGACGCATCACAGTCTGAACTCATGATAGCAATCGTTGGCACATTCATTTCAGCTGCTTCAGTAATAGCAATGTGATCGTGACGTGGGTCAACAACAACCATGATATCAGCTACCTTGGTACAGTTCTTGATACCACCGAAATTGAACTGGAGTTTATCGATTTCGCGGTTGATGAGCACACGTTCCTTCTTGGTGTACTTGCGATCAAGTTCACCTGATTCCTTTTCACTAATGAGAGACTCGAGTCGGTAGATACGCTTCTTGATTTCTGACCAGTTGGTAAACATACCACCAATCCATCGGTTAACGACATATGGCTGGGCAATCTTCTCAGCGGTATCTTTTACTAAACGTGACATTTCATCTTTGGTAGCCACAAACAAAACAGTCTTGCCGTTCTTCCCCGCTTCTTCAAGCATAGCCTTAGCAGCTTCGATTGATGAGGCGGTTTGTTCGAGGTCAAAAATATCACTGCCGTCTTTTGACGTAAATAAGTACGGGGTAACCGTAGGATGACGACGACTTTTCTTGAAGCCAAAGTGGGCTCCAGAGGCGAACAGTCGTTCGATGAGATTCGTAGATGGTGCTTTCATAATAACGATAAATTGTAAATCCGCTCGAGTCTTTGGCACTATTCATATAACCAACGCAAGAGATGCTATGATGCTCGTCCATCATAACTCCATCATTTCGGCTGCACAGCTACACTTCGGCCTTATCATATTTTAATATGCCTCGGCCTCCAGCTTGCTGTTCGCTCGAAATGAAGAAGTTCTGTTTGGACGTGGTTATTTGAACAGTGCCCAGAGCGGGCGCATAGTACCACAACGGGGGTTAATCTGCAACCTCTTCCGTTCCTTCTAGTTCGCCCCGTTCGGCCTTCGCCATTGACTCTACAACGTCCTCAAGTTTGCCCGCTCTGAGGATACCTTCAATGTTATGCCATGAGACTTTAATTCGATGGTCAGTAATACGGTTTTGCGGGAAGTTATAGGTCCGGATCTTTTCTGACCGATCACCCGTTCCGATCTGATTTTTTCGTTCACTAGCGTGCTTTTTGGCCTCTTCTTCTTCATGCATGGTCTCGAGCTTGGCAACCAAAATAGTCATAGCTTTTTCGCGGTTTTTGAGCTGCGAACGTTCACTTTGACTACGGACATCAATGCCGGTCGGCTTGTGAATGAGTCGTACTGCGGTTTCTACTTTGTTGACGTTTTGGCCGCCGGCACCACCAGACTTAGAAAATTCCATATCAATATCACTCATATTGATTTCAATGGTTGGTTTTTTGCGTAGTGGCAAAATGGCAACTGAAGCGGTTGAGGTATGGATACGGCCAGCTTTTTCTGTTACCGGGATACGCTGAACGCGGTGGACACCCGTTTCGTATTTAAAGGCTTCATAGGCGTCCGGATGGATGATTTCAAACGCCGCTTCTTTGTAACCGCCAACACCAGCCATCGCTTCGTACTCGCAGCTTACTAACCACCCTTGATTACGGGCATAGGTGGTGTACATGGTTGCGAGTTCTTGCGCAAAGAGGGCCGCTTCGTCTCCCCCAGCACCGGCTCGTACTTCAAGGAGTACCCCGTATGGCTTTTCGTCTTCGGCAGCATCAACCGCCACGATATCTTCCATGGTTTTGAGCTGCTCATCGAGCTGGGCTTTGAGGAGCGCTACTTCTTCTTCCGCGAGTTCCTTGAGACTCGGATCACTTTCTACCATCGCAACCGCGTCAATGTAATGCTTCATGAGCGCATCAAATTGCGTCATCAAAAACTGCGTTTTGTGATTTTCGCGTAGTGCAGCTAGTGTATCTTCATCCCAAGGTGACATAGTAGTTATTGTAACAGACGGACGCCGTGTGCTCTACAGAAAGCATCTCACCTAGAACCACATATAGCAAAATTATATGTTTGACGTTTCTCGAAGTAAAAACTCGACTGCGAGTCATAACGGCTCAAACTCATCATATTTCAATATGCTTCGTTTTGCGCCGATGGCCCTCGTACGAGTTTTTTCTCCGATATTCCGTCATTCTAGGCGAGACGCTTTCTGGGCACACGGCGTCCGAATAGCTCATCGTTAGGCTGACTTCTTCTTCGAGACGGCCTTTGAGGCACGAGCCTTGAAGCGTTCGACACGACCAGCGGTGTCCATCACCTTTTCCTGACCAGTATAAAATGGGTGTGAAGCACTTGAAACATCGACAAAGGCGATTGGGTATTCAGCACCATCGGTCCACTTGTCAGTAGCGGTTGTTTCAATGGTTGAACCGAGCAAAAAGCGCTCTCCACTTGAGTTATCGTGGAAAATGACCTGTCGGTAGTTGTCTGGGTGAATATCTGCTTTCATATATATAAGTTACACTTTGTGTGCCACACTATAGCAGATAATCAGATTCTGACAAGACTTAGTAATTGCTTGTCATGTCAGCGGACAAAAAAGCCTCAATATGTCCGCAGACAAGGCGCCCAGGAATGAGTGCGGGAGACGTACTTGCTGTACGTTGACCAAATGAATGACGCCGGCAACGCAGTATCCGGACATATTGTGGCTTTTTCTAGGAGCCGCCGAGGATCTGGATCTGTCCTTCAAATTTGGCTTTCCGATTCATCACCTGATCCCCATAAAAGGCATTAGCTGGATTACTCGCCCCGCCCCAGCCGGCATAGTACCGGAGAGCCGCGAGCCGATCACCGGCAAAGGTACCGTTGGCCCCGTTGTCACGCAAGAGGAGTGCGGTGGCAATAAAGGCATCCTGGTTGTTAAACGGATTGGCTGGCTGCCCGGTACCATTAATTCGTCTGATGGCGTCTGCGCTTTCACTGTAGACATAGCCACTACCGGTATTCACGATACCGCCATACACTGCCCAGGTAGACGGAATAAACTGTGACGGACCCATCGCTCCACCCCAGCCAATACGCTGACCGTTACTCGTAATTGGACATGATACTGATCGAGAACGGGCATCGAAGCCAAGGATCGAAGCAATCGCCAAAAAGACGGGCTGGTCGCGATCTGGATGCATCACAGCTCGATCACCGCGAATGTCGTTATAAGCACAACTACCGAGGTTAGCTCCGAGGTTTGTTTCTTGTTCCAAAATAGCCAAAATCATAGCCGCGTCTACCCCGGTCTGACTCGCTGCATACTTGGCCAACTCAACCGCCTGCGGGAGTGAAATGCCACCGCCACCACCCAGAAGGTTAAAGAGTGCGTTACGCAACTGCGCGGCTGTCTGCTGCTGTGAACGGAGGAGTCTTTGGTACTCGGCTTCTTGTCCTTTGGTCGTGGTGAGGATGCGGGCCTTTTCTTTCTCTTGTGCTTCAATACTTTGTTTTTCTAATTCTTGAATACGTTTCATCTCGGCTTCGGTTTCTTGCTTGTCGGCTAAGAGACTCTTTTGTTCATGCGTATCGGACTTGATTTCATGAAGAATACCAAGTGATTCATTAAGGGCTTTTTTTACTGCCGCATATTGCTCGTACTCAGAAAAGAACTCTGAGAAGCTTTTTTTACTCAGGAGAATTTCAATGAGCGAAAAATCTTCCATCGAAGCGGCTTTACGAACGAGATCGGCCAGTGATTGTTCTTGGCGATTGAGTCGTTCACTGAGAATCTGGAGCACAATCTCCTTTTCACCTATCTGGTCAGACAATTGCGTAATCGCAATCTCACGCGCCTTGATACCCAGCTGCGCTTTACTGATCTTACCTTCAATAATATTGATATCGCGCTCAAGTGACTGCCGTTCGGCCTGCTTGTCTTCAACGAGACGCTCTTGCGTCAAAATCTGTCGTTCCACCGCCTGGAGTTCTTGTTCAAGACGGGCTCGACGTTCAGCATCGGTCTCGGCATGAGTAACTGAAATAGGCACAAACAAATATGCACAAACAAATAGCAGAAATAGATTCCTCCTCATAATAGACCATAGTATACCAAAAAATCCCACCTTTCGTCCCCTTGGCACGTCCCCAAGCTGGGAGAAGAACATAAAATTCGATTGCGACAAGTGCTATACTCATTGGTATATGTCAGATCAATATGATTTTGTTGCCATTGGTGACCTGGTTGTCGATGCTTTTATTCAATTATCAAAAGATGATGCTGATGTGAGTGTTGACCTCGATACGGGGCGTCAGACGCTCCGTATGCCCTTTGGCCAGAAATTGCCGTACGAAGATGTTACTGTCCTTAATGCCGTTGGTAACTCACCAAACGCCGCCGTCTCAGCGCACCGTCTTGGTCTCCGTTCGACCCTGGTGTCAAGCCTCGGGCAGGACCGTAATGGTAAAGAGTGTCTAGAGGCCCTCCGTACCGAGGGACTTAACACGGAATACGTGAAGCTCCATGAGGGCAAAATCACAAACTATCACTATGTACTCCGCTATGGCCCTGAGCGAACAATTCTCATCAAACACGAGAAGTTCCCGTACGTACTCCCCGCTTTCCCGGTACCGCCACGCTTTATTTACTTCTCTTCTATTGGTGAACACGGCGTCCCCCACCATCACGAAATTGCGGCCTACGTGAAAGCTAATCCAGAGACGAAGCTTGTATTCCAACCAGGCACCTTCCAAATCAAGCTCGGATACACCGAACTCAAAGACCTGTACGAAGTGACTGAAATCTTCTTCTGCAATAAAGAGGAAGCGCAGCAGCTCTTGGGAACAACCGAAAGTCATGTCCCGACACTGATGCGCGCCATTCGCGCAATTGGTCCAAAACTCCCAGTTGTTACTGACGGCCCTCATGGTGCCTACGTACTAGATGAAAACGATCAAGCCTGGCACATGCCGATGTACCCGGATCCAGCTGACCCAGTAGACCGGACTGGCGCTGGTGACGCATTTGCGTCGACGTTTACGAGTGCCATTGCCCTTGGCCTCACACCAGCTGAAGCACTCGCCTGGGGTCCAATCAACTCAATGTCTGTGGTGCAGTACATTGGAGCGCAAAAAGGCCTCCTCTCCCGTGCCCAACTTGAAGAGTTCCTCAAGAACCGTCCCGCTGAATACCAAGCAATTACTATCTCATAATCCAAGCTTACCGAGATACAAAAACCACCAGCTAAAGCTGGTGGTTTTTGTATGTGGCTTTAATTGAGAGCTCCCGTGACCGCAGTTACCACTGCTGCAGCAGTGAGGCCATAGTGAGCAAGGAGCTCATCTGGCTCACCAGATTGACCAAATTGGTCGTCAACACCGAGTCGAATTACTCGCATGGGGTGCACTTGACTAAGATGCTCGGCCACTGCACCACCGAGACCACCCGTTCGCTGGTGTTCTTCGAGGGTGACAATAAAATCAAAGTCCTTGGCAAAATCCACCACTCCGTCGCCATCAAATGGTTTGATGGTTGCCATATGGAGGACGCCTGCACCAATACCGCGCGATTCGAGTTCCGTAGCAGCTCGGAGAGCCTCGTAGGTCAGCTGCCCAGTACTGATGATACCAACTTTTTTACCAAGACTTGAATTGTGTTTATAAAAGAGCTGCGCCTTCCCTATTTCAAATGGTGACTCAGGGGTGGTCACCAGTGGTGTATCACTCCGACCAAGTCGTAGGTACACCGGTCCTTCGTGTTTGGCGGCCCAAAGAGTAGCCTTCCGAGCTTCATGAACATCAACCGGGTTAATGACAATCATGTTTGGCATCACCCGCATGATAGCGATATCTTCAATCGCTTGGTGTGTCGCACCATCTGGACCAACCGAAATCCCCGCATGAGCCCCCACAATTTTTACATTACTGTTGTTGTAGGCAATGGTCGTACGAATCTGTTCCCAGTTACGACCCGGCGAAAACATCGCGTAGGAGGCAATAAACGGGATCTTGCCCATCATGGCCATACCAGCTGCAACAGAGGCCATATTCTGTTCGGTGATACCAACCTGCACAAAGCGCTTCGGGAAGGCTTCAGCAAACGGTAACGTGCGGGTCGATTCAGTGAGGTCAGCCGAGAGAGCTACTACGCGTTCGTCACGCTTACCGGCTTCAACGAGCCCGTCACCAAAACCGACACGGGTGGCGGCTTTTTCAAGCGGTGTCGCCCCAGTGAGATTAGGATGGAGATGAGTAACAAACATACCTAAGAAATATCATGCTTACTAATAGTGCCGGCGAGGGTGCGAAGTTTTTCAAGTGCCACTTTGGCTTGTTCACTACGTGGGACACGATCTTCTGGCCCTTTGCCCGGAGGATTGCCATGCCAACGGAAATCTCGTTCAAATACATCAACTCCCTTTGACGCTACGGTGTGCGCAATAATCAAAGACGGCTGACTGTACACGGCCTGCGCTTTACCAATCGCATCATTAACCGCGCGGATGTTGTGACCATCAACTTCTTGGACATCAAAATTAAACGCTTCGAATTTTTCACGCAGTGGTTCAAGTGGCATGACGTCTTTGGTGTAGCCATCAATCTGGATACCGTTGCGGTCAACTATCACGATAAGGTTGTGGAGCTTCTCTTTTCCAGCGAGCAGTGCTGCTTCCCAAATCTGCCCTTCATTAAGCTCTCCGTCGCCCGTGAGGCAGTAAAAATATTTTGAGGAATACGGATTATCAATCCGTTCAGCGAGCGCCATACCAACTGCCTGTGAGAGACCACTCCCGAGTGGTCCGGAGGTTGATTCAAGTCCCGGTAGCGCCTCGCGATGCGGATGTCCCTGAAGGCGTGAGCCAAACTTGCGCAGCGTCATCAGTTCCTCAACGGGAAAATAACCTGCGTGTGCAAGGGTCGCATAGAGAACCGGACAGATGTGACCATTGGAGAGAATCAGGCGGTCGCGATCTGCCCAAGCGGGGTTCTTTGGATCGTGCTGCAAAACCTCAAAGTAGAGTAGCGTAAAAATATCGGCCATGCCCAAAGGCCCAGCGGTGTGACCACTTTTCGCTTCAAACAGCATTTCAATAATGCTCTGGCGAATCGTGTTGGCTTGTAACTCGAGACGGGTGACGTCGGCCGAAGAAAGATAATGCATAGACATCACTAGTATACCGCATGAGAGAAGGCGCTAGGCGACTGGCTGTTGAAGAGCAAGTTTCGAAAATGCCCTATAGACCGTCTTTGGCTCCGTCGCCCGACTGATCGCCGAACCGACAATATAGCGGTCGAGCTGATGTGTCACCAACATTGGAAGCGTGTCAGCATTAACGCTTCCATCAATACTGATCACCAGTGTTGGGTCTTGTGTACGTAGCCAATCAACGCGAGCAAGCGCCCGTTCATCAAACGGCTGCCCCTGGGCACCAATGGCAGCAATGCCCATCACCTGCACATAGTCTGCAGTAGCGAGATATGGAAGCAGTGCTTCGTTTGGCGTATCGTTATTGGCTGCAATGCCAATAGTAACTGCCGTTTCTTCGGCAAATAAGCGTAGTGCCTCAGGAGTAATCGTTTCAATATGAAATACGAGCATGTCTGCTCCAGCGGCAATCCAGGCGCGAGCAGCTCGGAGTGGCTCAGCCACCATTAAATCAACTTCTAGTGTGACTGCTTCGCATACCACAAGAACCTCTTCTGGGGTACCGCCTGGTGTATATGGCCACGAGGTAAATGGCACAAATACTCCATCAACCACATCAACATGAATCTCTGGTACACCAGGGAGTGACTGTATAAAACGAGCCACAGCATCCGCCGAATCTGGGATAATGGCTGGGATAATTGGTGAAGCGAGCATAGGTTGATTACCAATCAAGCTTTTGATTACGACGGGCGTACTTCTCTTCGTGTAGTGGTTCAGTATGGAGCCAGTTCCAAATGGCTTCTTTGGTGTCGTCGAGGGTTACAAACCGAGCACCAATGGAAAGCACATTGGCCGCATTGTGCTCACGCCCCAAAGTTGGAATGGTCTTATTGCCACCGTAATACACTACAGCCCGCGCCCCTTTCACTCGATTGGCTGCCATCGCCTCACCCTGACCGGAGCCACCAAAGACAATGGCACCAGCCTCACCTTCCCGATCACCCACCATCGCTCCGACTGCGGGAATCACAAAATCAGGAAAATCATCTTCTCCGTCAAAAGCTTCCGCTCCGGCATCAATCACCAAAAAATTTTCAGCCGAAAGCCACTCTTTTACTGCTTCCTTGTAGGCAAAACCAGCGTGATCGCTCGCCAGGTACAACGTTGCAAATTGTCGTGGTCTTTCTTCGCTCATACGCACAAAGGTTACGAGAGTGACTTCGCTACAGCAGCCACGTGTTCAACGAGCGTGTGGGTATAACTCGTCTCATTATCGTACCAAGCCATTACTTTCACCAAGTCACCGTCGACCACTCGGGTAAAGGCGAGATCAGCAATAGAAGCGTAACGGGCGCCAATAATGTCGCTTGAGACGAGCTCTTCGGTCGTCACCGCAAAGAGGTGCTTCCAGCGATCTGAGGCGGCAGCGGCAGTTAAGGCCGCATTCACCTCTTCAACGGTGGTTCTGCGTGAAGCCAAAAAGGTCACGTCAACAATCGAACCAACGGGGACTGGCACCCGTAGTGAAATACCATCAAACTTATCTTTGAGTTCTGGATGAGCGAGTGTGGTCGCGATAGCTGCTCCAGTACTCGTTGGCACGATATTGAGGCCCGCCGCACGTCCTTCGCGCCAATCTTTTTTAGGCGCATCAACGAGCGACTGTGACGCGGTGTAGGCGTGTACAGTACTGAGAAGCGCCTTCTCGATCCCAATCGCTTCCTTAAGAATAGCGATAAGTGGACTGGTGGCGTTCGTAGTACATGAGGCATTTGAGGTCACCTGGCAGGTAGAGAGCTCGTTTTCGTTGACACCCATGAGAACCGTCGCCCCCGGTACACCAGCGCCGTCGTCTTTGGCCGGTGCAGAAATAACCACCCGCTTAGCACCGGCAGTCAGGTGTGCGCCAGCGCCACCATAGGTCGTAAAGAAGCCAGTAGATTCAACCACCACATCAACACCCATCGTTCCCCACGGCAACTTGACTGGATCCTTTTCCTGCACAATCGCGATACGCTTCCCATCAACCACAAGTTCGCTACCTTCGACCGTAACCGCAAATGGAGCTCGGCCGTAAGCAGAGTCGTAGGTCAAAAGATAGGCGAGGTTATCAACGTTCCCGAGGTCATTAATTGCGACGATTTCAATATCAGGGTGCGTAAATGCCATCCGAAAAAATGTTCGTCCAATTCGTCCAAACCCATTAATTGCTACTTTTGCCATAAGAACTATCTACACTAAAATTGTTAACTTATATGTACTATAACGTACTTGGAGGAAATTCGTATTATTGGTTATCCTCACGCCGACGTCGTACGAAGAACAACAAGAAGAATATGCCAACTACGAGCAGTGACATGACTGACCACAATATAAATCGATATGACCCTTCGGTCATCCAACCTTGGCCCATGAGGGTACTCACATAGGTGATAGTCCGACTGATTCGACGTACCACTACTCGTTCATAGTCATACAGTTCAATCATTACCTTCCCCTCTCCGACCACCGAACTCGATTGAAACGAAGCTTCGTATGCCTCCCCGTCACCCCGCAACTTCAGTAAGTACGTCGTCACCTCGTTGTTGTTTGTGGGATGATAGACGGAGACTAAAATGGTCTTGAGGTGGGTTGGTACCGCCGTGGCCGGAATTGATACCAGTACCTGTTTATCAACGACGATAGTGCGGAGGGTATCAAAAGTTTTTGTTTCGTTACCAATTGTAAAAAAAATATCACTCGGAAGTAAAAAACGTTCATACTCTGGAGACAGCGTTAGATCAGGCAAGGGTAATTCCATAGTGGGCTGGCTACTCGTGCTACCACCAACCACCGTATCAGTTACCGTGACTCGCTTGAGACGAAGGACCGCTGGAGCCGCTACGCGACCATCAGCTGTGATGACAAAAACCGCATAGTAGACCGTGTCAGCATCAACAAAAACATTTTTATCGGTTACCGCTTCACCCGTCCCTTGATAGACAGTTACCCCATCATAGATATCAGTTGGATAAAAGAGATGGCTGCGGACTACCCGCACCGAAGCGAACGAATCAGGGTTACTCCACGTGAGTATGGCATTACGACCCTCAACAACACCGCGCAGCTGTGACGCACTAGTGGGTACCGTTGAGGTGATGGCTGGAAGTGTAATGAAGCTTTCGCGTCGTACTACTTTCTCGATACCATAACCGTTAATGAGTGTCAGCTCGACATAGTATTTAGTTCCTGGCTCGAGTCCCGACAAGGTCGCTTCGTGGTTGGTTTTAAAGACATTGGTGGATACACTCCCGAGCTCATACGCTTCGGTACGACCAAAACGAATCAAGTACCTGGTTGGTCCATACGAAACAAACGTCAGTTTGGCCGATTGATTAGCTGGCGTAATCAAAAACGATCGTACGGCTGGCACCGCCGTTACGTCCCCAGTTGCCGAAGTAGTCGTTGGTGTCGAAGTGGCTACAGGCACAACTGGTATCGGGAGTGTCGTTGTAGCCACCGGAGCGGACGTACTTGAAAAATTATAAAAAACGTCAAACGCATCAATGGTATAGCTATACGAGGTACTTGCTACCAGCCCGGCATCAGAGAAGGTGGTGAGACTCGTCGTCGCAATATGAAGACCATCACGGAATACGCGGTACCCACCCACCGCAAAATTGTCGGTGACAGGTGTCCACGTGATATCAATTTGATTTGGTGAGACCGGAGTAGCGGTTACCCCACTTGGTGTAGTCGGGGCTTCGGTATCTGTACCAACGAGTGCGTTAATATTAAATTCACTGCTTGCTTGCGCCAGCGCCAGCATCGGCAACAGACCACAGATGATAACGATGAAAATCCGGATCATAACGTAATCGCCGTCACGGTACTCGTCGCCACATAGGTACCCGCGTTGACCGCTGCCCCACTGCCAATACCCACTCGGAACTTAAGCGTGGTGGTAGCACCAAGTGGATGATTACTGGTTGTCCGTCTCGCTATTTCTACCGGTGTGGTTGAGACCATATCAAAGCAGGCATCAGTTGTATCAAGTACACCAATTCCACAGAGTCCTCCGTTGTCTTTGAAGCGACCCACAATATCAGGACCTTCAGGAGTGAAGCCAAAGTGCGCCTGATCACTGTTAGTAGTAAATGAAAAATCTGGGTCACTGGTGCCTGGCACATAGTTCGCAATTGAACCAAAAGCCGACTGCATCGCGGGAGCGGCACTCGCCTCGAGCGTCGCTCGATAGCCAAGACGGTTGTCGGTAGTCACAATGAAGTAGGTAGAGCCCGTGGCCGTTCCTCCCGCAAGACCAAGACTTGGTCCGAGAGTGACATCCCCAATCAAAGAGAGACTGATGTATGATGTCCCCATTTGCTGGTACCCAGCATCAAGGCGGAAGTTAGTGCTCGAACTGCGACCGGTACCAACCTCACCAAAGGTCGATTCTTGCTGATAATTTGTCGAAGAGGAGTACCCACCACCAAAGTTGATACTGTCGCGTTCAATACTGAAGTTGCTACTATTCATCACTTGGGCGTTAGACAATGACAATACCGAACAGATAATCACCGTTAACACGAGCGACTCCCGGCCGACACGACGCATGGTTGACCCCCACTGCATACGCTACTTACGTTTAAACTCAAACTTATTAAAGAACCAACGGAATAAGAATATAATGACAAACAGGACACCAAATACGGTCACCAGGAGCTGCCACGGAATCACCCAGACGTGGATGGTTTTGGTATCAATATGATTATCGTAGCCACGATTAATAGAGGCTGTGATGGAATAGCGTCCGAGCAAGAACTCACTCTCCCAGGTGATATCACGAGTACGGATTGATTTTGGCAATACAAACCACGGATCAAGTTCAACGTAGCCCACTTCGTTACCGAACATATTAGTTACTCGTACTTCTCCGTATGGGTTGAGGTGAATTGATCCTTTGTTTTCGTAGGTGAGTCCCAGCGGGATTGGCCCTTTGGAGAACCACCACTGGTCGTTGACGGTACTAAAAGACACGAGACTGCTATCGCGTTCGGCTTCGCCCGGTACCGTAATGAAAAAGAGGGTCCCGATACGAGCCACAATTGGCGACTGTGCAATCGCACTCCCATCATCAGGATTTGTTTGAATAGTAGAGACGAGTACGGCTCCGTAGTAACCACCCGGTTCAGCGTTTGGTGGCATAGTGATTTTGACCGGGATACGCGCTCGTTCACCTAAGCCTAGGGTAATCACCGACTCCGGCACACTCACATAGTCCTTAAGCGAGTATGGTCCGTCCTGATCACCGAGGAGCACAACAGCATCCTTGCCATCAGCCGACCCGGACATATCTTCGATATGGAACTGAAATGACCGATTACTATCGATACGGTTCGTGACCGTAATCTCTTTATAGACCGTTTCACCTGGCTTGACTATCACTTCAGCCTTACCCGGACCAACCACAAAGTCCCCGAGCTGAATGTCGCTACCGGGGATTTGTTCACGCGTGATTGGTGAGACAGGTGCAGCTAGCGGTGTAGCTTCTGGCGCTGTCGTTGACGCTTCTTGGGCAAAGGAAGTTCCAACTGGAAAAGCCAATGAAATTATACAGAGTGTACCCCAAAGGATGTACGGCATGACAC